>JANXXS010000066.1 GCA_025350505.1 Burkholderiales bacterium | reverse complement strand
GTCTATCGCCCGCTGCATTCGGCGCCGTCGACGCGCGAGCGTTCGGTGATCGTGTTCGGCGCGATGGAGGCGGCGCTGACGCCGCTCATGGAAGCGATCGAGCGCGATTTCCCGGGCGTCAAGGTGTTCAGCCTGCCGAGCGTCGATCATGCCGAATGGGGTCGCCACATCGAGCTGGGCGTGAAGGGCGATCGCGATCGCCTCGACGCGGCTTACGCGGCGATGCTTGAGGGCCTGCGCGGCCAAGACGCCAAGCTCGGCCCCGAACTGGTGCGATAGTCAGGCACAAGGTGCGCCATAGCGGTGCGTGGCTGCGCACCGACACGGCGCCTTCGGGGCGATCGTCACTGGCATGCTTTCTGCTAAATTTTGATGCGCGTTTTTGGGGCCGGCCTGAGCCTGCCGACCGCCGCGCATTCGCCCACAACCCCTGCCAGCTGCTTTTTTTCGGAGATTCATTGATGGCCAAGACCGTCGCCGACGTGATGAACATGGTGAAGGAGGCCGAAGTCAAGTTCGTCGACTTCCGCTTCACAGATACCCGTGGCAAGGAGCAGCACGTCTCGGTGCCCATCTCGGCCTTCAGCGAGGAGAAATTCACCGGTGGCCATGCCTTCGACGGCTCGTCGATCGCTGGCTGGAAGGGCATCGAAGCCTCGGACATGCAGCTCATGCCCGACCCCAACACCGCCAACATCGACCCGTTCTACGAAGAGCCGACGCTGATCCTGACCTGCGACGTCGTCGAGCCCGGCGACGGCAAGCCCTACGAGCGCGATCCGCGCTCGCTGGCCAAGCGCGCCGAGGCCTACATGAAGGCCTCCGGCCTCGGCGACGCCGCCTACTTCGGCCCCGAGCCCGAGTTCTTCATCTTCGACAGCGTGCGCTGGCAGGTCGACATGTCCGGGTGCTTCTGCAAGATCGAATCCGAAGAAGCGTCGTGGAACTCGGCCAAGGAATACGAGCATGGCAACTCCGGCTATCGCCCTACGGTCAAGGGCGGCTACTTCCCGACCCCGCCGGTCGACTCGTTCCAGGACATGCGCTCCGAGATGTGCCTGATCCTCGAGTCGCTCGGCATTCCGGTCGAGGTGCATCACCACGAGGTGGCGCAGGCGCAGATGGAGATCGGCACCAAGTTCTCGTCGCTGGTACAGCGCGCCGACTGGCTGCAGTTGCAGAAGTACGTGATCCAGAACGTCGCCCACTCCTACGGCAAGACGGCGACCTTCATGCCGAAGCCGATCGTCGGCGACAACGGCTCCGGCATGCACGTGCACCAGTCGGTGTGGAAGGACGGCAAGAACCTGTTCGCTGGCGACGGCTACGCGGGCCTCTCGGAGTTCGCGCTCTTCTACATCGGCGGCATCATCAAGCACGCGCGGGCGCTGAATGCGATCACGAACCCGGGCACGAACAGCTACAAGCGGCTGGTGCCCGGCTTCGAGGCGCCGGTCAAGCTCGCCTACAGCGCCAAGAACCGCTCGGCGTCGATCCGCATTCCCTACGTTGCCAACCCGAAGGGCCGTCGCATCGAGGCGCGCTTCCCGGATCCGCTCGCCAATCCCTACCTGGCGTTCACCGGCCTGCTCATGGCCGGCCTCGACGGCGTCGAGAACAAGATCCATCCGGGCGAGGCGGCGAGCAAGGACCTCTACCACCTGCCGCCCGAGGAAGACGCGAAGATCCCGACCGTCTGCTCGAGCCTGGAGCAGGCGCTCGAGTACCTCGACAAGGGCCGCGCGTTCCTGACCAAGGGCGGCGTCTTCACCGACAGCTACATCGACGCCTACATCGAGCTGAAGATGCAGGAGGTGACGCGCTTCCGCATGACGACGCACCCGATCGAGTTCGACATGTACTACAGCCTGTAGTCGCGCGGCTGCGCTTCGGCGGCAAAGGGGACGGCGCGGCCGTCCCCTTTGCTTTGCGTGGCCGGCCGGCCTGCCAAATGCCCTGCTGCGATCGTGCGATCGTTCCGGGAGGGGCTTCGACCACTGCGAGACAATCGGGTTCGGCCTGTAGGCGCGGCCGCCCGGCGCGCGTTGTACCGGCTGGAGACGACGACCATGAGACTGCCTGTTCCACTTCTTCGCGCCATCGCTCTTGCTCTCGCTTCCGGCGCCGCCGCAGGCGCGGCAACTGCTGCCGACACGCCCGACACGACGGTGACCTATCGCTGTCCGGGCAACGACTACAAGAACACGATCTCGGCGAAAGAAGCCGAAAAGCTCGGCTGCAAGAAGCTCGAGGGCGGCCCGGTGACGGTGATCCAGATGACCAAGCCGCGCGGCACGGCGACGCCGGTGCCTTCGGCGTCGGGCACGGGCGTCGGCCGGGTCGACCCGACGGCGCAGCGGGCCCGCGACAGCGACGCCCGGCGCATCCTCGAGAACGAGCTGAGGGCCGAGGAAGATCGCCTCGCGGAGCTGAAAAAGGAGTTCAACAACGGCCAGCCGGAGCGCCAGGGCAACGAGCAGAACTACCAGAAGTACGTCGATCGGGTCGGCCAGCTGAGCGCAGCGATCGCGCGCAAGGAAGCCGACGTCGCGGCGATCCGCCGCGAGCTCCAGAAACTGCCTGCCGCGCCTGTGCTGCCGCTGTGATCGCGCCCGGTCCGCCCCCACCGGCGGCACTACGCGCCGACGATGAGGCGGGCCACGCGGCGCTCGACCTGCTGGCGACGATGGTCGCGCTGGTCACGCCCGAAGGCGAATGCATCTTCGCCAACTCGTCGTTCGAGAACGTGCTCGGGCTGTCGCGGCGCAGCATGTCGCGCGGATCGGTGTTCGACTGGTTCGCCGAATCGCAGTTGTTGCAGTCGACGGCCGCCGCCGTGAGCAGCAACGCGTTCGCGACCAGCCGGCTCGACGCCCAGCTCAAGCGCCCGGCCGGCAACCACGAGCTGCTGCCGGTGCGCGTCATCGTCAACCAGATCGATGGCTCGCGCAACGTCGTCTTCGAGATCGTCGAGATCGAGCAGCAGACGCGCCAGGCGCGCGAGGAACGCGCCCTCGAGCAGGCGCAAGCGACCAAGGAACTGATCAGGAACCTGGCCCACGAGATCAAGAATCCGCTCGGCGGCATTCGCGGCGCCGCGCAGCTGCTCGAGATGGAGATAGAGTCGCGTGCGCTGACCGAATACACCCAGGTCATCATCAACGAGGCGGATCGACTGCAGTCGCTGGTCGACCGCCTGCTTGCGCCGCACAGAAAGCCGCACGTCGTCGGCACCGTCAACATCCACGAGGTCTGCGAGCGGGTGCGCGCCCTCATCGACGCCGAGTTCCC
>JANXXS010000046.1 GCA_025350505.1 Burkholderiales bacterium | reverse complement strand
GTCACCCCGGGTCGTTCAAACCCGCGAGCATCGCAAACGAGCAATCCGAAATTCAAATCGTGGACACCCATGAATCGCCTGAAACCCGCGTCAGCACTGGCTTTACGGCCTGCTGACATTAAATGAACCGGACACTACTGATGTCCTCCACAAGGTCAAAAATAACAGACCTCGTGGCGTCCACTTTTCGGGGACCAGTTCACTCCAGGGAGTCTCGATTCGATTTGCAAGGCGAAATGTCGCATGTAGCGAACCAGTGCCGAAGCCTCGGAGTCGTGCTTTTTGTCACGCGAACCGCGCGGGTGGCGGTGAGACAAGGATTGACTGTCCAGCGCGAGGTCCCCAGCGTGTTGCATGCTTCGGCTCTTGTGGCCGCGACCTCTTGAACAGCGAGACCTCAAAGGCAATCGGCGGACTGTCCCTTGGGGTATCGAACACGGGAAAATTCGATGCCCGGTTTCAGGGAGTTCGCATTCAAACGGGGGAGGCAAAGATGCGCTACTGGCTTGGACTACTGTTCTTTGTCGCGGCAAACGCGTTCGCCGCTTGGGTAGAGGGCGAAACCGATGACGGAGATATCTACGCGGCGACCACTAACGACGACGGTCAGGTGCTGGCGCAATATTGCGCGCTCGCCGACGCCAGCTGCACATGGCTGATGGTGACGCAAGACACTTGTGATGTTGGGAAGACGCGCACCCCTGCACTGGTGTCTGGGCCTGCAGGCAGTGCCGCCACCTCAATGGCTTGCTTATCTAATTCCGCATCGAACGGAAAGACCTACTATCGGCTCGGCTTCTACCCGTTCGACTCGGTGGACACGCTGTTTCGACAGACAGGCACCGTCGGCATAGCCTTTCCCCTCGAATCAGGACAATTCCGAGTAGTGCGATTCAATCTGAACGGTGGCGTGGGAGTCATCGATCGCATGCGAGAGAAGGCGTTGAAGAAAGTTAAGTCCAGCACGAAGGGACAAACGCTCTGACGCGTTAGACCCATACGAACTCCAGCCATATACCTTTCAACCGCCAAGGCAGGAGAAGCATTGGAAGTGGTCCTCGGTCCAGCAGACCTCGCAGCCGCCAAGAAGTTGAACTACGCGGGGGCTGGTCTGACCATTTTCTCGTTCGTTCTCCCGTTCCTGGCAATGGCGCTCGGCTACATCAGCGCCTTCAGTGCCGGACAAGCCGCGGGGCAGGGTTTGGGCGCTCTCGTCGGGCTCATATTCGTCACTTGGTTGGCGTTGCGGAACAAGAACGCATTGACCCAGGCAAAGGGGCGCTTCGCAACCGGCTTTCTGATGGTCAGTTTGGCTTTCACGAGCGTGACGAAAGTTGTGCGGGAAGATGAGCAAGCGAAAGACCTTCTGCGCCAGGGCATAGCTTTCGCGGCTCAACAGACGGCAAAGTTCGCCGACCTTAGTCGGCGGTTTGACGAGGTGGACCTTGATTCGGTTTTGACCCCAGAAAACATCACGTCACCCACGGCGGTGGCGACTGGTAAGACCACTGTCGCGCGGTTCCGCGCCTTGTTGGCGGAGCGGCGAGCGCTCCTTCAGACGTACCGCGCCGATTCCGGCCGCTTCATCGATGGCCTACCGGACGGCGAATTCAAACGCGGATTCCAGCGGACGGTGGACACGAACATGAACGCCACCGTTAGGCTTTATGCCGACCTAGACCGCACTCAGACAACGTGGAGCGATGACATATCCGCAGTCCTTGAGTGGAGCAGCGTGCAATCCGGAAAGCTGTCAATGCGCGGCACGCAGTTGATGTTTTCCAGCGAGCCTCAGCGCGCCGAACTTGCTTTGCTGACCTCGAAGTTAACAGCAGCTGAGGCTGACCTTAACAGGGTGGTGCAGGCTACGGCGGCCGCTCAGGCAACCGCTCAGGAGAAGAACAAGGCGAACATGGCCGAGGCTGAAAAACTCCTGGCGAAGTAGAAGCGGCGGGCCGCTGCCCAAGGGGAGTCGAGGCCAAAGGGGGTGCAAATCGGTCGTTTCGTACATCGGGATTCGGCCCAAATGGACGGAGCCGTCTTACATGCCCCGTTACATGCGCCTAGGAGACCGACGCTAAGTTAGCGTCGGATAACTTCCGGCGTGAGGCTTTGTATGGTGCCGGCGAGAAGAGTCGAACTCCCGACCTTCGCATTACGAATGCGCTGCTCTACCAACTGAGCTACGCCGGCGTCGCACGCAGCCGGGGAGGCCGAGGCGAGCCGCCCATTCTAGCGGAGGGTGCTCGCGATGCCCTCACCCCGGCCCTCTCCCGCGGGCGGGAGAGGGAGGAAGGCTCACTTCAGGGCGAACTCAGGCAGCTTTTTCGCCACCGCGACGTTCTTCAGCGTCGCGTAGACGGGCAGGCCGTGGCGATAGGCGGGGTAGTCCTCGCCGGCGATCAACGGCGTGAGATAGCGGCGGCATTTCTCGGTGATGCCGAAGCCGTCGTCGCTGATGAAGTCGCGCGGCATGAACTTCTCGACGTTGGCGACGTCGGCGAGCCTGGCGACGCCGATCTTCCAGCGGTAGGGTGCGTCGGAAACGCGCTCGATCGTCGGCATCACCGCGTTCGCGCCCTTCAGCGCCAGCTCGACGGCGCGCTTGCCGAGGGCGTAGGCCTGCTCGACGTCGGTCTTCGAGGCGATGTGGCGCGCCGCGCGCTGCAGGTAGTCGGCGACGGCCCAGTGGAACTTGTGGCCGAGCGCGCTCTTGATCATGTTCGCCACCACCGGCGCGGCACCGCCGAGCTGGGCGTGGCCGAAGGCGTCCTTGGTTCCCTGCTCGGCGAGGAATCGCCCGTCGGCGTGGTGCGCGCCTTCGGAGACGACGACGGTGCAGTAGCCGTGCGCCTTCACGAGCGCGTCGACCCTGGCGATGAACTTCTTCTCGTCGAACTCGATTTCCGGAAAGAGGATCGCCACCGGAATGCCGTGCGACTCGATCAGACCGCCGGCGGCGGCAATCCAGCCGGCGTGCCGGCCCATCACCTCGAGCACGAACACTTTCGTCGAGGTGCGCGCCATCGAGCGCACGTCGAACGAGGCCTCGAGCGCGGACACCGCCACGTACTTGGCGACCGAGCCGAAGCCCGGGCAGCAGTCGGTGATCGGCAGGTCGTTGTCGACCGTCTTCGGCACATGGATCGCCTGCAGCGGATAGCCCATGCTCTCCGAAAGCTGGCTGACCTTGAAGCAGGTGTCGGCCGAGTCGCCGCCGCCGTTGTAGAAGAACCAGGCGATGTCGTGCGCCTTGAAGACCTCGATCAACCGTTCGTACTCGCGCCGGTTCGCATCGAGCGACTTCAGCTTGTAGCGGCACGAGCCGAAGGCGCCCGAAGGCGTCGCGCGCAGCGCCCGGATCGCGGCGGCCGATTCCTTGTTCGTGTCGATCAGCTCTTCGGTGAGCGCGCCGATGATGCCGTTGCGGCCGGCGTAGACGGTGCCGATGCGGTCGCGATGCGCGCGCGCCGTCTCGATGACGCCGCAGGCCGAGGCGTTGATGACGGCGGTGACGCCGCCCGACTGCGCGTAGAACGCGTTCTTCTTCGCCGCTGCCTTGCGCGTGGCCATCTCAAGCGCCGGCGAGCGCCCGCGACACGATCTCGTGCGTGTCGATCGAGAGCTTGGGCTGCGCGGCGACGCGCGCGATCGCCGCCCGTGCCGCGCTGCGGTACGGCTCGGCAAGCTGGGTCCAGCGGTCGAGCGCGCGGGCGATGCTCGAGGCGAGCTGCGGGTTGAGGGCGTCGATCTTGAGCACGCGGTCGGCCCAGAACGCGTAGCCGGCGCCGTCGGCGCGGTGAAAGCCGCCTGGGTTGCCGAGGCAGAAGGCGCCGATCACGCTGCATGCCCGGTTCGGGTTGGCGATCGAGAAGTCGGGATGCTCGAGCAGCCGCTTGACGCGCTCGAAGACCCGGCCGTCGGGCTGCTCCTGCGCCGTGGCCTGCAGCGAGAACCACTTGTCGAGCACCAGCGGGTCGTTGCCGAACATCGCATGCATGCGCTCGAACGCCGCGTCGGCGAGCACCGAGCCCGAAGCGACGACGGCCATCAGCGCGCCTTGCCGATCGGTCATGTTCGAGGCGTCCTTGAAGCGCTGCCAGGCGCGCCCCGGCCAGACCGCGTCGCCGCTTTGCCGCGCCGCGATGCAGAGCATCGTCAGGGCCAGGTTGGTCAGCGCGCGACGACCCGAGGAGAGCGGGTCGGGCGAATAGTCGCCGGTGATCCGGTGTGCGTCGAATGCCCATTGCCAGTCGGTGAACAGCGCCGAGGCGAGCTGCCGCTTCATCGACTCGCGCGCGGCGTGGATGCGCTGCGGGTCGACCGTGGCGAGCTGCTCGGCAATGTAGGCCTCGCTCGGCAGCGTCAGGACCAGCTCCTTGAAGGCCGCGTCGAGATCGGGTTGGCGCAGGACCTCGCGCATCGACTCGACGAAGCCGGCGTCGAGCTTCGCATCGACGTCGCCGGTGACCGCGGCAAGGAGACGGCTCATCGCCAGGCGTTGACCGGCGTCCCAGCGGTTGAAGGCGTCGCCGTCGTGGCGCAGCAGCACCATCAACTCGGCATCGCCGAGCCCGTCGACGAGCTGCACCGGCGCCGAGAAGCCGCGCAGCAGCGAGAGCACGGGCGCCTCGTCGACGTCGACGAAGGTGAAGAAGGCGCGTGCTTCGTCGAGCACGAGGACGCGGCTGGTCGCCGTCGACGATGCCGGCTCGTCCTCGAGGCGAAGCGCCATGGCGCGGCCGTCGCGTGCAACGAGGCCGAGCTCGAGCGGGATCACGAAGGGCTCCTGCGCCGCCGGCCCGGCGACGGCCGCCGGCGCCTGCTCGAGGCCGAGCGTGTAGGTGCGCGACGGCGCGTCGTAGCGGCCGCGCGCGGTCAGCCGCGGCGTGCCGGGCTGCGCGTACCAGCGCTTGAACGGCGTCAGGCGCTTCGCGAGCTCGCTTTCGGGGTTGGCGTCGGCGATCGCCTGGGCGAAGTCGTCGCAGGTCACGGCCTGGCCGTCGTGGCGCGCGAAGTAGAGCGTGATGCCGCGCGCGAAGCCGGCGCGGCCGACCAGCGTCTGCATCATGCGCACGACCTCGGCGCCTTTTTCGTAGACCGTGGGCGTGTAGAAGTTGTTGATCTCGACGTAGCTGTCGGGCCGCACCGGGTGCGCCATCGGGCCGGCGTCTTCCGGGAACTGCACCTGGCGCAGCGACCGCACGTCCTGGATCCGCTTGGTGGCGCGCGCCGAGGCGCTGGCCATCATGTCCATGCTGAACTCCTGGTCGCGGAAGACCGTCAGGCCTTCCTTCAGGCTCAGCTGGAACCAGTCGCGGCAGGTGATGCGGTTGCCGGTCCAGTTGTGGAAGTACTCGTGGCCGACCACCGACTCGATCGCCGCATAGTCGCTGTCGGTGGCGGTCGCCTGGCTGGCGAGCACGTATCTG
>JANXXS010000027.1 GCA_025350505.1 Burkholderiales bacterium | reverse complement strand
CTTCAGCCCGGCCAACGTCATGAAGCTGCTCGAGGTCGTGCGCGGCAAGAAGACCGCGAAGGACGTTCTGGCGACGGTGATGGCGCTCGGCAAGAAGATCAAGAAGACCTGCGTCGTCTCCGGCGTGACCGACGGCTTCATCGGCAACCGCATGATCGAGCAGTACTCGCGCCAGGCCGGCTTCCTGCTCGAGGAGGGCGCGACGCCCGAGCAGGTCGACAAGGCGATGGAGAAGTTCGGCATGGCGATGGGGCCGTTCCGCATGGGTGACCTGGCCGGCAACGACGTCGGCTGGTATATCCGCAAGCGCCGCTACGTCGAAAAGCCCGACATCCGCTATTCGAAGACCGCCGACCTGCTTTGCGAGCTCGGCCGCTTCGGCCAGAAGACCGGCGCCGGCTGGTACGACTACGTGCCCGGCAAGCGCGACGCGATCCCGAGCAAGGTCGTCACCGACATGATCGAGAAGCACCGCGCCGACCTGGGCATCACGGCGCGCAAGATTGCCGATGAGGAGATCGTGCATCGCCTGGTCTACGCGCTTGTCAACGAAGGCGCCAAGATCGTCGATGAAGGCATCGCCCAGCGCGCCAGTGACATCGACATGGTCTACATCACCGGCTATGGCTTCCCGATGCATCGCGGCGGGCCGATGAACTACGCCGACACGCAAGGGCTCTTCAACGTCGTGCAGGCGATGAAGCGCTTCGCCGCCAACCCCCTCGACGACGCCGCCTTCTGGAAGCCGGCACCTTTGCTGGCGAAGCTCGCGGCTGAAGGCAAGTCGTTCAGCTAGGACCCTCACCCCAACCCTTTCCCGCGAGCGGGATAGGGTGAAATACCGGAGATCAATCATGACCAGCGCCGTCATCGTCTCGACCGCCCGCACCCCGCTCGCCAAGAGCTGGAAAGGCGCCTTCAACATGACCCATGGGGCGACCCTCGCCGGCCACGCGGTCAAGCACGCCGTCGAGCGGGCCGGCATCGATCCGGCCGAGGTCGACGACGTGATCATGGGTTGCGCCACACCCGAGGGTGCCACCGGCAGCAACATCGCGCGCCAGGCCGCCTTGCGCGCCGGGCTGCCGATCACGACCAGCGGCATGACGGTGAACCGCTTCTGCTCGAGCGGGCTGCAGACGATCGCTATGGCCGCGCAACGCATCATCGCCGGCGAGAACGACATCGTCGTCGCCGGCGGCGTCGAGTCGATCTCCTGCGTGCAGAACGAGGCCAACCGGCACATGATCGCCGACTCGTGGCTGGTCGAGCACAAGCCGACGATCTACTGGAACATGCTGCAGACGGCCGAGCAGGTCGCCAAGCGCTACAAGATCGACCGCGAGCGGATGGACCGCTACGGCGCCGCCAGCCAGCAGAAGGCCACCGCCGCCCTCGAAGCCGGCAAATTCAAGGACGAGATCGCGCCGATCACGGTGCTCGCCGGCGTTGCCGATGCGGTGATGGGCTTGCGCACGAAGGAAGTGACGAGCAGCGCCGATGAAGGCATCCGCCCCGGCACGACTTACGAAGGCATCAAGGACATCAAGCCGGCGATGCCCGGCGGTGTCATCTCGGCCGGCAACGCGAGCCAGTTCAGCGACGGCGCGGGCGCCGTCGTCGTCATGAACGAGAAGCTCGCCGAGCAGCGCGGCCTGAAGCCGCTCGGCCGCTTTCTCGGCTTCGCCGTCGCCGGCTGCGAGCCCGACGAGATGGGCATCGGCCCGGTCTTCGCCGTGCCCAAGGTGCTGAAGCGCCTCGGCCTCACGGTCGCCGACATCGACCTCTGGGAGCTCAACGAAGCCTTCGCGGTGCAGGTGCTGTACAGCGCCGACACGCTCGGCATCCCGATGGACCGGCTCAACGTCAACGGCGGCGCCATCGCCGTCGGCCATCCGTACGGCGTGAGCGGCCAGCGTCTCACGGGCCATGCCTTGATCGAAGGCAAGCGTCGTGGCGCGAAGAAGGTCGTCGTGACGATGTGCATCGGCGGCGGCATGGGCGCGGCGGGAGTGTTCGAGGTCCTCTGAACATTCGCGGGCGTCTGCCGCCAGCCACCGACATGGAGATCCTGCGCACGCCCGACGAGCGCTTCGCGGCGCTGCCGGACTTTCCGTTCGCGGCCCACTACCTCGAGGGCCTGACCGGCGCCGACACGCCGCGCGTGCACTATCTCGACGAAGGCGGCGCCGACGCGCCGGCAACGGCGCTCTGCCTGCACGGCAATCCGTCGTGGAGCTATCTCTACCGGCACATGATCCCGGTCTTCACCGGCGCCGGCCTGCGCGTGATCGCGCCCGACCTGATCGGCTTCGGCCGCTCGGACAAGCCGGTCGATGCCGCGTGGCACAGCTTCGAGCGGCACCGCGACATGCTGCTCGCCTTCGTCGAGCGGCTCGACCTGCAGAACGTCATGCTCGTCTGCCAGGACTGGGGCGGCCTGCTCGGGCTGACCTTGCCGCAGCAGATGCCCGAGCGCTACACGCGCTTGCTGGTCATGAACACCGGGCTCGGCACCGGCCAGGTGACCGAAGGCTTCAGGCAATGGCGCGCGTATTCGAACAGCCACGCCGATCTGCCGGTCGGCAAGCTCATCCAGCGCGGCAAGCCCGATCTGAGCGCCGCCGAGATCGCCGCGTACGACGCGCCTTTTCCGGAGCCCCGCTACAAGGCGGCGCTGCGCGCCTTTCCGAATCTCGTGCCCGACGGCGACGATGCACCGGGCGCGGCGATCAGCCGCAGCGCCGCGTCGTTCTGGCGCAAGCAATGGTCGGGGCAAAGCTTCATGGCCATCGGTATGAAGGATCCGGTGCTCGGTGAAGCGCCGATGCGTTCGCTGCAGAAGATGATTCGCGGCTGCCCGGCGCCCCTCGAGGTCGCCGAAGGCGGCCACTTCGTGCAGGAGTGGGGCGCGCCGATCGCCGCCGCCGCGCTCGGGTCTTTCGGCCTGCGGCCGAAATCGAACACCTTGTCGTCGGGCGTGTCTGGTCCCCCATGAAGTTCGACGAGTTCTTCAAGGCCATGTCTGCCGCACAGGTCGACTATGTCCTGGTCGGCGGACTGGCCGTATCGCTGCAGGGCGTCGTTCGGGGCACACTGGATGTCGACGTGGTGCTGGCGATGGACGAAGCGAATCTCGACCGATTCATCGCCGCGGCCCGCGCGATGGGCCTTGCTCCGTCGCTTCCCGTGCCGATCGAGTCCTTGGCCGACGCAGCGCAGATGGACCTCTGGCATCGCGAGAGGAACATGCTGGCGTTCTCCTTGCGTGAAGCCGCGCCGGCGGGGCTCGTGGTCGACGTGCTCGTGCGCCCCGGTGTTTCCTATCCGGACCTTCGGTCGAAAGCGAGCGTCCGGTCGATGGGTTCGATCGATATCCCCGTCGCCAGCATCGAACATCTCATCGCCTTGAAGTCAGGTACCGGGCGAAGCATCGACGCCCTCGATGTCGAGCAGCTCGAACGTCTGCGCGGCTCCAGGTCGCCCACATGAGCCTCGAAGCTTCAGCTCAGCCTCCTGGTGCCGACTGGACGCCAGAACAGGTTCTGGCCTGGATGGATTCCTTTCGGGCGCTGATTCTGGGCGCCCGCATCGCTGAAGACGCAGGCGAACGCGGTTCGGCCTATGACAGGATTCGAAGCGAAGATCCGTCGCGTCGAGTCGACCCGAGCGCGGTCATCGAAACGCGCGCCTCGAATCGGTCATGAGCTACCGCCAGACGGTCGACTTCCTTCTTCACGACTGGCTGGCCGTCGAGTCGCTGCGCTCGCGCATGCGCTTCGCCGACCACTCGCGCGAGACCTTCGACTCCGTGCTCGACACCTGCGAGCGCATCGCCCGCGATAAATTCGCGCCTTTCAACCGCCTCTCCGATACCGAGGAGCCCTGGTTCGACGGCGAGAAGGTGCATCTGCCGAAGGCCAGCCACGAAGCGGCCGAGGCCTACTTCGCGTCGGGCATGCTCGCCGCCGCGCAGGACTACGATCTCGGCGGCATGCAGCTGCCCTGCGTCGTCGAGATGGCGGCGAACAGCTTTTTCTCGAAGGCCGGCATCGGCATCGGCGGCGGCGGCATGCTGACCAGCGGCAACGCCAACCTGCTGATGGCGCACGGCACGTCGATGCAGCGCGAGGTGTTCGCGAAGAACGAGTTCGCGGGGCGCTTCACCGGCACGATGTGCCTCTCGGAGCCGCAGGCCGGGTCTAGTCTTTCCGACGTCGCGACGCGCGCCGTGCCCGACGGCGCCGACTTCGCGAGCGACCCGCTCGGCCCGCGCTATCGCCTCCGCGGCAACAAGATGTGGATCTCGAACGGCGAGAACGAACTGGCCGAGAACATCGTCCATCTCGTGCTCGCCAAGATTCCGGGCGAAGACGGCAAGCTCGTGGCCGGCACGCGCGGCATCTCGCTCTTCATCGTGCCGAAGAAGCTGGTCGACGAGGCGGGGCAGCTCACCGGCGAGCGCAACGACGTGTCGCTGGCCGGACTCAATCACAAGCTCGGCTATCGCGGCATTCCGAACACGCTGCTCAACTTCGGCGAGGGCAAGTTCCCGGTGCGCGGCGCGTCGGGCGCGGGATGGGACGGCGCCGGTGCCGGCGCCATCGGCTATCTCGTCGGTCGCCCCGGCGAAGGCCTGCGCTGCATGTTCCACATGATGAACGAGGCGCGCATCGCCGTCGGCCTTGGCGCGACGATGCTCGGCTACGCCGGCTACGAGGCTTCGCTCGAGTATGCAAAGACTCGGCCGCAGGGCCGGCCGATAGGCGTCGGCGGCAAGGACACGAGCAGGCCCCAGGTGCCGATCATCGAGCACGCCGACGTCAAGCGCATGCTGCTGGCGCAGAAGAGCTACTGCGAAGGCGCGCTCGCGCTCGAGCTCTATTGCGCGCGGCTGGTCGATGAGCTGCACACCGGCGACGACGAAGCCAATGGTGCCCCCGCGCTCCCTTCGGTCGCTGCCCCCCGAGGGGGCGCGGCCGACCTTGGGAGCGGCCCGGTGGTCGGCCGGTCACGTGCGCACCTTCTGCTCGAAGTGCTGACGCCGATCGCGAAGAGCTGGCCGAGCGAGTGGTGCCTGGAAGCCAACAGCCTGGCGATCCAGGTGCTGGGCGGCTACGGCTACACGCGCGACTTCCCGGTCGAGCAGTACTGGCGCGACAACCGCCTCAACATGATCCACGAGGGCACCCACGGCATCCAGGCACTCGATCTGCTCGGCCGCAAGGTCGTGATGGACAGTGGCGCCGGCCTCGACCTCGTGCGCGCCACGATGGCCGAGACCGTCGCACGCGGCATGGCCGTCGAAGCGCTGGTAAGCCACGCGGAGTCGCTGGCCGTCGCATCCGAGCATCTCGCCGCGGCTACCCGCTCGGCCTGGTCGACCGGCTCGCCCGACGAAGCGCTCGCCAATGCGACGCCCTATCTGCAGGCCTTCGGCCATGTCGTGATCGCCTGGATCTGGCTCGACGTCGCGGTGCGTGTCGCCGCCGCGCCGGCCGACGCCGTGCAGCGCGGTCGACTCGCTGCCTGCCGCTATTTCTTCCGCTACGAGTTGCCGAAGATCAACGCCTGGCTCGGTGTCGTGTCGAGCCGCGATGACACCTGCCGAACGATGAACGAGGCCTCGTTTTGAAACTGTCGACGTCGCGCCTCGAGGCGCTGATCTGGGTGCTGATCTACGGCGGCCTGCTCGTGTGCGGCATCGGCATCGCCTTGTCGCGCGGCGGTCGCGGCTACGGCTGGGGCTTCATCGCGACCGGCCTGGCCGCCGCAGTTGTCGGCGCGCTGCTGGTTTGGTGGCGCTCCCGCATCGTCGACACGCCCGAGGCCTGAGCGGGGGCTTGGCCGCGACCTTCATTCAAGGAGACAGGAATCCATGAGCACCCACGTTCGCCAGCTGTTCGACCTTTCCGGCAAAACCGCGCTCGTCACCGGCGGCTCGCGCGGCCTCGGCCTGCAGATCGCCGAGGCACTCGGCGAGGCCGGCGCCCGCGTGATGCTTACCTCGCGCAAGGCGAGCGACCTTGAGGAATCGGCGGCGCAGCTGAAGAGCCAGGGCATCGAGGCGATCTGGATCGCCGCCGACGCCAGCCAGCCGAGCGAGATCGCCCGCGTCACGGAGGATGCGATCGCCCGGCTCGGCCAGGTCGACATCCTCGTCAACAACGCCGGCGCGACCTGGGGCGCGCCGGCCGAGGATCACCCGCTCGAGGCCTGGGACAAGGTGATGAACCTGAACATCCGCTCGATCTTCCTGATGTGCCAGGCGGTCGGCAAGCACAGCATGATCCCGAGGAAGAGCGGCAAGATCATCAACGTCGCCTCGATCGCCGGCCTGGCCGGCAACAGCGCCGACATGTCGATGGTCGCCTACAACACGAGCAAGGCGGCGGTCGTCAACTTCACCCGCACCCTGGCCGGCGAATGGGGCAAGTACAACATCAACGTCAACGCCCTGGCGCCGGGCATGTTCCCGAGCAAGATGACCAGGGGCACGATCGAGCGCGTCGGCGCGGCGAGCCTGGCCGGCCACGCGCCGCTGCTGCGCATCGGCGACGACGACGACCTGAAGGGCGCGACGCTGCTGTTCGCGTCGCAGGCCGGCAAGCACATCACCGGCCAGATCCTGCCGATCGACGGCGGCGTCTCGGCGATCATCGCCGCGTAGGGCGTCGATGAAGTTCCTGATCACGATTCCCTTCGTGGACATGCTCGGCTTCGAGCTCATCCGCTTCGACCACGGGGAGGCCGAGATCGCCGTCGAGCTGCGCGACGAGCTCTGCAACTCGTGGAGCGTGGCGCACGGCGGTGTGACGATGACGCTGCTCGATGTGACGATGGCGCACGCCGCGCGCAGCCCCGGCGAAGACGGCGCGATCGAGCAGTCGGGCGTGGTCACCATCGAGATGAAGACCAGCTTCATGCGGCCCGGTCTCGGCCGCATGGTCGCGGTCGGCAGGCGCCTGCATCGCACCGCATCGCTGGCTTTCTGCGAGGCCTCGATCGTCGACGCCGGCGGCCAGATCGTCGCGCACGCGACCGGCACCTTCAAGTACCTCAAAGGCTTGCCGGCCGGCGGCAAGCGGATTCAGCGCATCGGCGCATCGGATTGAAAGAAGGATTGACGATATGAGCACCATCAACAAGCAGATCCACCTCGTCTCGCGCCCCGACGGCGAGGCGCTCGCCGACAACTTCAAGCTCGTCGATGCGACCGTCGGCGAGCCGCAGGACGGACAGGTGCTCGTCCGCAACCATTTCCTCAGCCTCGATCCCTACATGCGCGGGCGCATGAACGACGCCAAGAGCTACGCCAAGCCGCAGCCGCTGGGCGAGGTGATGCAAGGCGGCACGGCCGGCGTGGTCGTCGCCTCCAAGCATCCGGGATACAAGCCCGGCGACACGGTCGTCGGCTTCGGCGGCTGGCAGCAGTTCACGATGGTCGACGCGGCGACGCCGGGCACGATGCGCAAGGTCGACACCGCGCACATTCCGCTTTCGGCCTACCTCGGCGCGGTCGGCATGCCGGGCGTCACCGCCTGGTACGGCCTGATGAAGATCTGCCAGCCGAAGGCCGGGCAGACGATCGTCGTCAGCGCGGCGAGCGGAGCGGTCGGCAGCGTCGTCGGACAGCTCGCGAAGACGCGCGGTTGTCGCGCCGTCGGCATCGCCGGCGGCGCCGACAAGTGCGCCTACGTCACAGGCGAGCTCGGCTTCGACGCCTGCGTCGACTACAAGGCGCACCGAGATCCGAAGTCGCTCTACCAGGCCCTGAAGGAAGCGACGCCCGATGGCGTCGATGGTTGCTTCGAGAACGTCGGCGGCGCCGTGCTCGACGTGACCCTTTCCCGCATGAACGCCTTCGGCCGGATCGCCCTGTGCGGCATGATCAGTGGCTACGACGGACAACCGATTCCACTGGCGCAGCCGCAACTCCTGCTGCAGTCGCGGCTCACGCTCGAGGGCTTCATCGTCAGCGAGCACATGGAGGTCTGGCCCGAGGCGCTGAAGGAGCTGGGCACGCTGGTCGCCACCGGCAAGCTCAAGTACCGCGAGACGGTGGCCCAGGGCATCGAGTCGGCGCCCGAAGCCTTTCTCGGCTTGTTGAAGGGAAAGAACTTCGGCAAGCAGCTCGTCAAGCTGGTCTGACGGGCCGGCACGCGTCTGCCCCGGCCACGATCGTCACAGAGAGAGTCCCATGAAGAATTTCACCGGCCGCACGGCCGTCATCACCGGCGCCGCTTCGGGTTTCGGCCTCGAGACCGCGCGCATCGCCGCCCGGCGCGGCATGAACGTCGTCATGGCCGACGTGCAGGCCGATGCGCTCGAACACGCCGCCGCCGAAATCGAGTCGATCGGCGCCAAGGTGCTGCCGCATCGCCTCGACGTCAGCAAGGCGAGCGAGGTCGAGGCGCTCGGTCGCGCCGTCGCCGCACGCTTCGGTGCGCCGCACTTCGTCTTCAACAACGCCGGCGTCGGCGCCGGCGGGCTGATCTGGGAGAACAGCGTCGCCGACTGGGAGTGGGTGATCGGCGTCAACGTCATGGGCGTCGCGCACGGCGTTCGCGTCTTCACGCCGATGATGCTCGAGGCGGCTTCGGGCGACAAAGGCTACGAAGGGCACATCGTCAACACGGCCTCGATGGCGGGCCTGCTCAATCCGCCGAACATGGGCGTCTACAACGTCAGCAAGCACGCCGTGGTGTCGCTCAGCGAGACGCTGTATCACGACCTGCATCTGGTCACCGACCAGGTCGGCGCTTCGGTGCTGTGCCCGTACTTCGTGCCGACCGGCATTGTCGACAGCCAGCGCAACCGGCCCGACGCGCTGCGTGGCGCCGACAAGCCGACGCGCAGTCAGCTGATCGGCAAGGCCATGAGCGAGCGGGCCGTCGGCAGCGGCAAGATCAGTGCCGCCGACGTCGCGCGGTTCGTGTTCGATGCAATCGAAGCCGATCGCTTCTACATCTACAGCCATCCGCAGGCATTGGTCAGCGTGCAGACCCGGCTCGAGGACATCGTGCAGGCACGCAACCCGACCGATCCCTTCGCCGCCAGGCCCGAAATCGGCGTCGAGTTGCGAGCGGCGCTGCGCGCCAGCGACTGAAGACCGCTCAGCAACCGATCTTGACGGCCTGCACCGGGCGACCGGTCTCGGCATCGAGGACGACCAGATTGACCTGGCGCGGATGCGCGGCGTCGCTCGGCGTCGCGGGCTGAAAGACGATCGTCTGCGCCGAGTCGGCGCTGGCGGCCCAGGCCGGCACCGTCTTGTAGTCGCGCACCACGAAGTCGTGATGCAAGGTCACGCCCTCGTTCTCGCCGGCCTTGACGGCGGTGACGTGGCCTTGCTCGGTCACCGCCCAATACGCGGCCAGCCGCTTCGGTGAGCGCGCCGAAGCGGCGACGGTCGCCGTGACCCGGTCGCCGTCGCGCGACAGTACGACCTCGACCGGCGCCGCCGGCCGGGCGGCGATCGGCGTCGGCAGCGACCACCAGTCCTTGCGGTCCTGGCCGTCGACGACGACCTGCGGCGTGTAGCTGAAGCGCGCGCCGTTGCTCGCCTGCTGAGTCGCCTGGCGCTCGGTGAAGGCGGCGCTGGCGAAGCGGTCCTTCCAGCCGAGACGATCCCAGTAGTCGACATGGAAGGCGAGCGCGACGACGTTCGGATCGCTCTTCAGCTTCGATAACCACTGGTCGGCCGGCGGGCAGGAGTTGCAGCCTTCCGAGGTGTAGAGCTCGACCACCGGCGCGATGCCCCGTGCGCTCTTCGCCATGCAGGCGTCGGCGGCGCGCGACGGCGTCTGCGCGAAGGCGGCCAGGCCGGCGATGGCGAAGGCGAGGGCAGGCGTGCGGCGGGCGAAGGCGAATCGGCTCATGGTGGCTCTTTCAGTGGCGGCGGATGGCGCTTGGTCGCGCCCTCGTGCGCCACCTTACGACATCCGGCGCCGGCGTGTCGGCCGCGGCCGCGCCCGAGGGCAGCCGCGCGACGGCAAGCGGCGTACCCGATCTCGACTCGGCATCCGCGCATCCGTTTCAGCCGATGCGGCGTACACGAGCATCAGACGGATCGCTTGAGGCGAAAAGTCGGCAGGAAGCACCGATAGCCGGGGCTTCCCGATTTCATTCATCAGGAGCGAGGACAACCATGACATTCAATCATCCGCATCGCACCCGCCTGTTGCCGATCGTGGCAGCGGTCGGCGCACTCTGTGGCCTGACGACGCTTCCGGCGCAGGCCTCGAGCCACCGCGAGGCGCCGGCGATCACGGCGACGCCGAAGGTCGACGGCACCGACTTCTACATGTTCAACAGCTACGAGCCCGGCCGTACCGGCTATGTCACGCTGATCGCCAACTACCTGCCGCTGCAGGATGCCTACGGCGGCCCGAACTACTTCAAGCTCGACCCGAACGCACTCTACGAGATCCACGTCGACAACAACGGCGACGGCAAGGAAGACATCACCTTCCAGTTCCGCTTCAACAACACGCTGAAGAGCACTGCCCTGATGATCGGCGGCAAGAGCGTGGCGATTCCGCTGACGCAATCGGGCCAGGTGAGCGCGCCCAACGCGGCCGCCCTCAACGTCAACGAATCCTTCACGCTCGACATCGTGCGCGGCGATCGCCGCACGGGCGCCAAGGCTTCGGTGACGAACGCCAGCGGCGGCAGCGCCACCTTCGCCAAACCATCCGACAACATCGGCACCAAGACGATCCCCAACTACGCGGCCTATGCGGCGCAGCACATCTATACCGTCAACATTCCCGGCTGCACCGGAACCGGCAAGGTCTTCGTCGGCCAGCGCAAGGATCCGTTCGCGGTCAACCTCGGCGTCATCTTCGACCTGCTGAACGTTCCCGGCGCCGCCGACTTCACGCCGGCCGAGGCCGCGTTCCTGCTCGACAACTCGCAAAAGGACGCCGGCACCGACGACCTCATGGACGCCAACGTCACGTCGCTGGCGCTCGAGGTGCCCACCGCCTGCCTGACCGCCGGCACCGACCCGGTGATCGGCGGCTGGACTACGGCCAGCCTGCGCCAGGGCTCGCTGCTCAGCAACGCGCCGAAGAGCGGCTACCAGACCTCGGCCATCGTCGGCGGTGCCTGGACGCAGGTCTCGCGCCTGGGCAGCCCGCTCATCAACGAAGTCATCATCGGCCTGCCCGACAAGGACAAGTTCAACAATTCCAAGCCGAAGGACGACGGCCAGTTCGCCACCTACGTGACGAACCCCACCCTGCCCGCCCTGGTCGAGATCGCGCTCGCCACGCCGAACATCGCGCCGACGAACTTCCCGCGCAACGACCTGGTCACGACCTTCCTCACCGGCATTGCCGGCGTGACGCAGCCGAAGGCGTTCTCGGCCTCGCCGGCGACCGGCGTGGCCGCCGAGATGCTGCGTCTCAACACGGCGATCGCGCCGACGCCTGAAGCGATGCAGAACCGGCTCGGCCTGCTGGGCGGCCTGCTTGCCGGCCCCGGTGGCGACCTCGCCGGCTATCCGAACGGACGTCGCCCGAACGACGACGTGGTCGACATCTCGCTGATCGCGGTGATGGGCGGCTTGTGCGTCGCCAACGGCGCGGGCGACACCTACAAGTTCGGCGCGGCCTGCAACCCGATGGCGGTGCCGCTCGGCGCAGCCGTGTTCGGACTGCATGACGGCGTCGACCAGGCCGGCCCGAAGGTCAAGGCCAATGGTCCGTTGCTGCCCGGCTTCCCGTACGTCGGCACGCCGATTCCCGGCGCCCGCTGAAGGAGACGGCGCATGAGAACCAAAGCAACCCTTGCCGCATTGACGGTCGCCGCGATCGTCGCTGCCTGCGGCGGCAGCGACTACCAGGCGCCGCCGGCAACGAGCTCGGTGCCCGCCAGCGCGAGCGCGTCGATCGACGGCTTCATCGCCTACCTCAAGGAGCTCGTCGTGTCCGCGGCCGACATGCTCGAGCCCGTCGATACCAGCATGGTCACCGGACCGACCGACGAGACCAGCGAGCCGCAGAAGGTCGATTGATCGGCGAAGGGAGGCGCGTCCTTCGCGCCTCCCTTACGATCGTCACCGCGATGCGGACCAAACCCCTCTGGACCGGCGCCTTGGCGGCCGGTCTTTTTCTTTGCGTGCTGACGGCGCGGGCCGAGCCCGTGACGCCGGCCCGCGACGACGAGGTGATCGAGGTGCTGCCCGCCGCGGCGGGCAACCGCGACGAGGACCGGCGCCTGCGCAAGGAGCTGGCGGCGCGGCCGGACGACGCGGCGCTGGCGGTTCGAGTGGCGCTGCGCTACCTGGAACGTGCGCGCGATGGCGGCGACCCGCGCTTTGCCGGACTCGCGCTGGCCGCGCTGCGCCCCTGGCCGGACGCGGCGACTGCACCCGGCGAGGTGCTCTTGATGCGCGCCACCCTGCAGCAATACCTGCACGAGTTCGATGCCTCGGTGGCGAGCCTGCATCAGCTGCTGGCCCGACCGGGCAGCGAGCGTCGGGCGCAGGCATGGCTGACGCTGGCCACGGTGCTGCGCGTGCAGGGACACTACGCCGAGTCCGACGGCGCCTGCCGGCGCGTCGCCACGGCAGGTGCCCAGTTGCATGCATCGGCCTGCCTGGCCGAGAACGCCGCCTTGCGCGGCGATGTCGGCAATGCGCGCAAGAACTTCCAAGGCCTGCTCGCCGCGCCGGGAGTACCGCCGGCAACGCAGGGCTGGCTCTTGACCTCGCTCGCCGAGCTCGAGGAGCGCGACGGCCGCGCCGCCGCTGCGGACGCTGCCTATCGCGGCGTGCTCAAGCTCGGCCCCGACAGCTACGCCGAGATCGCTTACGCCGACTTCCTGATCGCGCAGGGGCGACCCGCCGAGGCGCTCGAGGTGTTGAAGAACGAGACGCGCACCGACGCGGTCGTGCTGCGCCTGGCAATCGCCGGCGTGCGTGCCAAGTCGCCCGGCGCCGAGCGCGACGTCGCCGAGATGCGCGACCGCATCAACCTCGCCAACCAGCGTCCGGAGGCGAAGAAATTCCATGGCCGCGAGCAGGCGATGTTCGCGCTCTTCGTCGACGCTGCGCCGCAACGTGCGCTTGAGCTGGCGCGCGGCGACGTCGAGCAACAGCGCGAGGCGCTCGACCTGCTCGTCCTCGCGCAGGCCGCCAAGGCGAGCGGCGACGCGAAGGCGATCGATGAGGCGAAGCGACTGAAGGCGTCGCAGGGCCTGCACGACAAGCGCATCGATGCGTTGCTCTGACGCGATGGTGCGGATTGGACGATGCGCTCGTCGCGCGCTCGTCGCGGTCGGCCTCGCTGCGCTCGCGTCGACTGCCTTCGCGCACAAGTCGAGCGACTCCTACCTGCAGATCGACGCCGCGCCCGGCAAGCTCGCCGTGCGCTGGGACATCGCGCTGCGCGACCTCGACATCGCGATCGACCTCGACACCGACGGCGACGGCAAGCTGACCTGGGGCGAGGTGAGGGCGGCCTGGCCGCGCATCGAGTCGTACGCGATGGCGCATCTGGCGATCGAAGGCTGCGAGCTAAGCCCGGTCGAGCGCGGGCTCGAGCGCCGCAACGACGGCACCTATGCGGTCCTGCACCTCACCTCGGCATGCACGCTGCCGCCGCAGCCGAAGATCGCCTACACCCTGTTTGCCGAAGTCGATCCGACGCACCGCGGCATCGCCAAGATCCAGCGGCCGGGGCAGCCGCTTTCCTTGTCGGTGCTCGATCCCTCGCATGCGGCAACGGTCGCTTCCGCCGCGGCATCAGCGGCGAATGGAACGGGGGCCGGTGAGGTTGCCGCGGCGCCGTCGCGGTGGGAATTTCTCGGCGAAGGCATCCGCCACATCCTCGGCGGCTACGACCACGTGCTGTTCCTGCTCTGCCTGCTGCTGCCCGCCGTGATGCGTCGCACGGCAGAGGGCTGGCGGCCGGTCGAGCGACTGTCGCAGGCGATTCTGCCGGTCGTCGGCATCGTCTCGGCGTTCACCGTCGCGCACTCGATCACGCTGACGCTGGCGGCGCTGAAGCTGGTGTCCTTGCCGTCGTCGTTCATCGAGCCGGCGATCGCGGTGACCATCGTGCTCGCCGCGCTCGACAACATCTGGCCGATCTTTCCGGTGCGCCGGATCGTCGTCACCTTCTTCTTCGGCCTCATCCACGGCTTCGGCTTCGCCAGCGTGCTGGCCGAGCTGAACCTGCCGACGGCAGACTTCGCCTGGGCGCTGCTGCAGTTCAACGTCGGGCTCGAGCTCGGTCAGCTGATGATCGTCATCGTTGCCACGGCTGTGTTGTTCAATCTGCGCGGCTGGTCGAGGTACCGGACGCTCGTCATCCGCGGCGGCTCGCTCGTGGCACTGATCATCGCCGGGCTCTGGTTCATCGAGCGCACGGCCAACGTCAAGATCCTGCCCTTCTAGGGCCCTGAATTACAATCACTCCATGGACCACGACAAGAGCGAGAAAGGCATCGCGGTTATGACACCGCGAACTACCCGCGCCCTCCGCTGGGTGTAGGCCGCCGCGCGTCCCGACATCGCATTCCGCTTTCTTTCTCGTCCATCCCAGCGCGGCCCCGGCCGCGCTTTTTGTTTTCTGGAGTCATCGATGGTTTCGATTCAGCTTCCCGACGGATCGCTTCGCGAGTTTTCCGGCCCGGTGACGGTGGCCGAGGTCGCGGCTTCGATCGGCCCTGGCCTTGCCAAGGCGGCGCTCGCCGGACGCATCGGCAGCGGCGCGACGAGCAAGGTGGTCGACACCAGCTTCGTCATCGGCCACGACGAGAAGCTCGCCATCGTCACCGACAAGGACGCCGATGGCCTCGAGGTCATTCGTCACTCGACGGCGCACCTGCTCGCCTATGCGGTCAAGGAGCTGTTTCCCGACGCGCAGGTGACGATCGGGCCGGTGATCGAGAACGGCTTCTTCTACGACTTTGCCTACAAACGCCCGTTCACGCCCGAGGACCTGGTCGCGATCGAGCAGAAGATGACCGAGCTTGCGAAGAAGGACGAGCCGGTGACGCGGCGCGTACTGCCGCGCGACGAGGCGGTGGCGCATTTCAACGCCATGGGCGAGGCCTACAAGGCCGAAATCATCGCCGGCATTCCGTCGAACGAGGACGTCTCGCTCTACCGCGAAGGCAAGTTCGAGGACCTGTGCCGCGGCCCACACGTGCCGAGCACGGGCAAGCTCCGCCACTTCAAGCTGATGAAGGTGGCCGGCGCCTACTGGCGCGGCGACCACAGGAACGAGATGCTGCAGCGCATCTACGGCACGGCCTGGGCGACCAAGGACGAGCTGCAGCAGTACCTGCACATGCTCGAGGAAGCCGAGAAGCGCGACCACCGAAAGCTCGGCCGCGAGCTCGATCTGTTCCACATCGACGAGGTGGCGCCGGGCGTCGTGTTCTGGCATCCGAAGGGCTGGGCGGTCTGGCAGGTGATCGAGCAGTACATGCGCGGCGTCTACCGCGCCACCGGCTACCAGGAGGTCAAGGGGCCGCAGCTGCTCGACAAGAGCCTGTGGGAGAAGACGGGGCATTGGCAGAACTATCGGGAGAACATGTTCACCACGGAGTCGGAGAAGCACGAGTACGCGCTGAAACCGATGAACTGCCCGGGCCATGTGCTGATCTTCAAGTCGCACTTGCGAAGCTACCGCGACCTGCCGATCCGCTACGGCGAGTTCGGCCAGTGCCACCGCAACGAGCCGAGCGGCTCGATGCACGGGATCATGCGCGTGCGCGGCTTCACGCAGGACGACGGCCATGTCTTCTGCACCGAGAACCAGATCCTCGACGAATGCGTTGCCTACACCGAGCAACTGAAGGCCGTCTACGAGGACTTCGGCTTCACGGACATCATCTACAAGGTGGCGACGCGGCCCGAGAACCGGGTCGGCAGCGACGATTTCTGGGACAAGGCCGAGTTCGCCCTTATGGAGGCGCTGCGCCGCTCCGGCTGCGAGTTCGTCGTGTCACCGGGCGACGGTGCCTTCTACGGACCGAAGATCGAGTACACGCTGAAGGACGCGCTCGGCCGGCAATGGCAGCTCGGCACGATGCAGGTCGACTACAACACGGCCGAGCGGCTGGGCGGCGACTACGTCACCGATACCAGCGGCCGCGCCTTCCCGGTGATGCTGCACCGGGCCATCGTCGGCAGCTTCGAGCGCTTCATCGGCATCCTGCTGGAACACCACGCCGGGGCGCTGCCGGCCTGGCTGGCGCCAGTGCAGGCGAGCGTCCTCAATATCGCCGAAAGCTCCGCCGACTACGCCCGGGAAGTAACCAAATCATTGCAAAAACAAGGACTTAGAGTCGAGTCCGATTTGCGGAACGAGAAAATCACCTATAAAATACGAGAGCATTCGTTGCAAAAGGTCCCGTACATCCTCGTCGTTGGCGACAAGGAAAAGGCAAACGGGACTGTTGCCGTGCGCGCCCGGGGCAACCACGACCTCGGTGTGATGTCCGTCGACGACTTCGCCAGGAAGATCGCCGCGGACGTTGCCCAGAAACTGTGAGAGCCCGGCCGAAAGACGTTTCGGCCGAGGGTGCGCTTCTTTTGT
>JANXXS010000436.1 GCA_025350505.1 Burkholderiales bacterium | reverse complement strand
CCCACCGACGACGGCAGGTTGTCGAAGATGACGTCGACCTGGCCGCCCATCAGGTCGGTGAGCGCCGGACCGGCGCCCTTGTACGGCACGTGCAGCATGTCGCAGCCGGTCATCGACTTGAACAGCTCGCCCGAGAGGTGCACCGAGGTGCCGCTGCCCGACGAGGCCATGTTGATCTTGCCCGGGTTGGCCTTGCAGTAGGCAATGAACTCGGCCACCGTCTTCACCGGCAGCTTCGGCGTCACCTCCATCACGTTCGGCGTGCGCACCAGGCCGGCCACCGGCGCGATGTCGCGGATGAAGTTGAAGGTCAGGTTCTTGTAGAGCGTGGCGTTGATGCCGTTCGCGGGATTGACGAGCAGCATCGTGTAGCCGTCGGGCGGCGAGTTGACGACGAAGTCGACGCCGAGGTTGTTGCCCGCCCCTGGCTTGTTCTCGACGATGAAGCTCTGGCCCATGTGCTCGCTCAGCCACTGGGCGACGATGCGTGCCAGCACGTCGGTGGTGCCGGCCGGCGTGTAGGGCACGACGAACTTCACCGGCCGGGTCGGATAGTCGGCGGCCCGCGCGGGACCGGCGAGGCTGGCCAGCAAGCCGGCGAGAAATAGGGCGAGGCGAACCATGCGTGTCTCCGATTCCTGGTTTGTCGCCCTTCACGATAACGCATGAGTTCGCGGCCGCCATCGGGGGCGCGACCGGTTTCACGCTCGCTTCACATGCTTCATTCCGGGTTCACCCTCGGCTTCGAGACTGGCCGGGTCGCCCACTTCCGGTCCCGCGCCATGAGCCACCTGATCGTCCACGGCGGTCGTCCCCTGCAAGGCACGCTCGTGCCTTCGGCCAACAAGAACGCGGTCCTGCCGGTCCTCTGCGCCACGCTGCTGACCGACGAGCCGGTCGTGCTGCACCGGGTGCCCGATATCACCGATGTGAGGAAGCTCCTCGCCTTCTTTCGCGAGCTCGGCTCGGCAGTCGACATGGACTTCGCGAGCGGCACGTTGCGGCTGCAGCACGGCGGCCAGCTGCGCGACCACGGTGTGCAGCTGCCGAGCGGCATGCGCTCGTCGATCATGCTCGTGCCGGCCTTGCTGCATCGCTTCGGCCGCGCCCGACTGGATGACGACGTTACCGGCTGCACCCTCGGTGCGCGCGAGATCGATCCGCACATCGACGTCTTTCTCGCCTTCGGTGCCGAAGTCCAGCTCGAGCGTGGCGCGACGGCGATGCGCATGCCGCGGCGCTTTGCCGCCAGCGATCACTGGCTCGACTATGCGTCGGTGACGACGACCGAGAACTTCGTGCTCTGCGCCGCCACCGCCGAAGGTCGCTCGCGCCTCGTCAATGCCGCCTGCGAGCCGCATGTGCAGGAGTTCTGCGCGTTTCTCGGCCTGATGGGCGCGCGCATCACCGGCAGCGGCAGCTCGCTGCTCCAGGTCGAAGGCATCGACGCGCTGGGCGGCGCCGAATACACCTTCGCCGACGACTTTCACGAGGTTGCGACCTTCCTCGCGTTGAGCGCGATTACCGGCGGCGACGTCGCGGTGCGCAACGGCGCGTCGGCGCAGTTTCCGCTGCTCGACCGCACCTTTGCCAAGTTCGGCGTCGAGCTGGCGCACGGCAGCGACGGCTTCAGCCGCGCCGAGCTGAGCGGCCCGCGCCTCAAGATTCGCCCGCCGCTCACCGCACATCTCATGCAGAAGATCGAGGCAGCGCCCTGGCCTTATGTGCCGGCCGACCTGCTGCCCGTCTTCGTCGCCCTGGGCGCGCGCGCCGATGGCTCGGTGCTGTTCTGGAACAAGGTCTACGAGGGCGCGCTCGGCTGGAGCGCCGAGCTGGGCAAGTTCGGCGCCGACGCGACGCTGTGCGATCCACACCGGCTGGTCGTCCACGGCGGCAGGCCGCTCGCACCTGCCACGGTCGAGAGCCCCTACATCATCCGCGTCGCGATCGCCCTCTTCATGATCGCCGCCAGCATCGACGGCCGCTCGACCATCCTCAACGCGCTGCCGATCCGGCGCGCCCATCCGCGCTTCGTCGACAACCTGCGGGCA
>JANXXS010000388.1 GCA_025350505.1 Burkholderiales bacterium | reverse complement strand
GGGAAGACGACGACGTCGCGCAGCGGCAGCAACGGCAGCGTGATCTTCTCGGCGGGGAGTACAGGGTGACCGGACATGTCAGAAACCTCTCTTTCTCGTGCCGATGTGGGGCCCGAGGGTTCGATTAAAAGGGGATGGCCGAGAGGAGGCCCGGGGCGGTGACGAATCCTGCCCGATCGGGGAGTCGGGCAATCTGCGCATCAGGCGCTGAACTTGGCCGGTTCTCGGTAGACGAGAAGCGGCTTGGCTTCGTCCTGGATGGTGTGCTCGTCGAGCACCACCTTGGCCACGCCGTCGAGCGTGGGCAGCTCGAACATGGTGTCGATCAGCGACTGTTCCATGATCGAGCGGAGCCCCCGGGCGCCGATCTTGCGCGCCAGCGCCTTCTTTGCGATCGCCACCAGGGCCGAGGGCCGGATCTCGAGCTCGACGCCGTCCATGGCGAAAAGCTTCTGGTATTGCTTGACGAGCGCGTTCTTCGGCTCGGTGAGGATGCGCACCAGCGCGTCTTCGGTCAGCTCGCCGAGCGTCGCGACGACCGGAAGGCGGCCGACCAGCTCGGGAATCAGGCCGAACTTGATCAGGTCCTCGGGCTCGACCTCGCGAAAGATCTCGGAGACCCGCTTTTCCGACTTGGTGTGCACCGTCGCACCGAAGCCGATGCCCGATTTCTCGCTGCGGTTCTGGATCACTTTTTCGAGCCCGTCGAAGGCGCCGCCGCAGATGAAGAGGATGTTGGTCGTATCGATCTGCAGGAAGTCCTGGTTCGGGTGCTTGCGCCCGCCTTGCGGCGGCACGCTGGCCATCGTGCCTTCGACCAGCTTGAGCAGCGCCTGCTGCACGCCCTCGCCCGAGACGTCGCGGGTGATGCTCGGGTTGTCGGCCTTGCGCGAGATCTTGTCGATCTCGTCGATGTAGACGATGCCGCGCTGCGCCTTCTCGACGTCGTAGCCGCAGTTCTGCAGCAGCTTCTGAATGATGTTCTCGACGTCCTCGCCGACGTAGCCGGCTTCGGTCAGCGTCGTCGCGTCGGCGATGACGAAGGGCACGTTGAGCAGCCGCGCCAGCGTCTGCGCCAGCAAGGTCTTGCCCGAGCCGGTCGGGCCGATCAGGAGGATGTTGCTCTTCGAGAGCTCGATCTCGTCTTTAGTGCGGCTCATGTGCTTGAGCCGCTTGTAGTGGTTGTAGACGGCCACCGCGAGCGTGCGCTTGGCGACATCCTGGCCGATCACGTACTGGTCGAGGCTGGACTTGATCTCGCTCGGAATCGGCAGGTCCGACTTGGCCGATTTGGGATCGGCGGCATCGACCGTAACCTCGTCACGGATGATGTCGTTGCAAAGCTCGATGCACTCGTCGCAGATGAAAACCGAAGGCCCGGCGATGAGCTTCTTCACCTCGTGCTGGCTCTTGCCGCAGAACGAGCAGTAAAGAACCTTTTCGCTGGATGAACCTTTTTTCTCGGCCATGGATGTCGTGAGTGCGGCGGCGAGATGGCAGCGAGACCAATGATAGTGGAAAAGAAATCGGGGCCGTCTCTGCGAGAAAGGCCCCGTTCATGGCGTTGTTGGCGGCCCACGCCCGGGCCGTGGCCCGCCGGCTACTTGTCGTTGGAGGGCGAGCCGCGCTCGGCCAGCACCTTGTCGATCAGGCCGTAGGCCTTCGATTCCTCGGGATCCATGAAGAAATCACGCTCCATGTCGGCGCGGATCTTCTCGATCGGCTGGCCGGTGCGCTCGGCGTAGATCTTGTTCAGCTGTTCGCGCGTCTTCAGGATCTCGCGCGCGTGGATCTCGATGTCGGTGGCCTGGCCTTGCGCGCCGCCCGAAGGCTGGTGGATCATGACGCGCGAGTTCGGCAGTGCCAGGCGCTTGCCCTTGGCGCCGGCCATGAGCAGGAAGGAGCCCATGCTCGCGGCGATGCCCAGGCACATCGTCGAGACGTCGGGCTTGACGAACTGCATCGTGTCGAAGATCGACAGGCCCGCGCTCACCGAGCCGCCGGGCGAGTTGATGTAGAGGTGGATGTCCTTGTCGGGGTTCTCGCTTTCGAGAAAGAGCATCTGCGCGACGACGAGGTTGGCCGTCTGATCGGTCACAGGCCCGACCATGAAGATGATCCGCTCGCGGAGCAGGCGGCTGTAGATGTCGTAGGCGCGCTCGCCGCGCCCCGACGTTTCGATGACGATCGGGACCATGCCCAACCCGGTGGTTTCAAGCGCGCTCATCAAATGCCTCGTTGCTTTCCAGGAACCCCAAACTCGGGGTCGATTATGAGACGGCAAGGAGGCGGAGCGAGCCGCCGCCCCTGGCCATTCGGCGAGGCGTCGTACGCGGGTTCGCTCAGCCGGCCATCAGCTCGTCGAAGGGCACCGTCTTCGACGTGACCTTGGCGCGCTCGAGCACATGGTTGGCGACGTTGTTCTCGACTACGACGGCTTCGACCTCGGCCATGCGCTGGCGGTCGCTCAGGTACCAGCGCATCACCTCTGCCGGCTTCTCGTAGCTTTGCGAGAGCTCCTCGATGTGCGCCTGCAGCTGATCCGGCTTGGCTTGCAGGTTCTGGCTGCGCACCAGCTCGCCGACGACCAGACCGAGCCGCACCCGCCGTTCGGCCTGGGCCTGGAACATCTCGGGCGGAATCGCCGCCGTGTCGGCGTCTTTCATGCCGCGCTTCTTCAGGTCGGCGCGCATGTCCTGAATCATCCGCTCCACTTCTCCGGCGACCAGCGCCTTCGGCACTTCGAGCTCGGCGGCCTTGACCAGCGCATCCATCACGCTCGACTTGTTGCGCGCCTGGATGCGAAACCTGACCTCGCGCTCGAGGTTCTTGCGCACGTCGGCGCGCAAGGCCTCGACCGTGCCGCCGCCGATGCCGAGCGCCTTGGCGAAGGCCTCGTCGACCGGCGGCAGGTGTTGCGCCTCGATCTTCTTCAGCGTCACCGTGAAATCCGCTTCCTTGCCGGCGACGTCCTTGCCCTGGTAGTCGGCCGGGAACTGGAGCGGAAAGGTCTTGGAGTCGCCCGACTTCATGCCGCGCACGGCGGCATCGAACTGCTCGAGCATCTGGCCCTCGCCGATGACGAACTGGAAGCCTTCGGCCTTGCCGCCTTCGAACGGAACGCCGTCGACGGTGCCCGCGAAGTCGATCGTCACGCGATCGCCGACGGTTGCCGGCTCGACCGCCGGGCGCTGCTGGAAGGTGCGGCGTTGCTTCCTCAGGATGTCGAGCGTCTTGTCGACCGCCTCGTCACCGACCTCGGTCGAGATGCGCTCGACCTCGGCGGCGGCCAGGTCGCCGATCTTCACCTCGGGGTAGACCTCGAAGGTCGCGTCGAAGGCGACCTCGCCTTCGGGCGCGCCTTCCTTCTCGGTGATGCGCGGCGGGCCGGCGACGCGCAGCTTCGCTTCGTTGACGGCCTCGGAGAAGACCTGCCCGACCTTGTCGTTCAGCACTTCGCTGTGCACCGAGTACCCGTAGCGCTGCGAGACGACGCTCATCGGCACCTTGCCGGGACGAAAGCCATCAGCCTTGACCGTGCGCGACAAGCGGCGCAGGCGCGACTCGACTTCGGAGGCGATCGTCGCTGCCGGCAGCGACAGGGTGATCCGACGCTCGAGCTTGTCGAGCGTTTCAACTTGAACGGCCATGATGTTCGACTTCAAAGAGTTGCTGGTGCGCGGGGCGGGACTCGAACCCGCACGCCGGTGAAGGCGTCAGGACCTAAACCTGGTGCGTCTACCAATTTCGCCACCCGCGCGGGGAAAAGCCCGCTAGTTTACGGGCTCAGGCCTGATGCGGAACCAAGCGGCATACATCGCCGGGAGCGAAAACAGCGTCAGCGCCGTCGCGACGATCAGCCCCCCCATGATCGCGACCGCCATCGGCCCCCAGAACACGCTGCGTGAGAGCGGGATCATCGCCAGCACCGCGGCGGCCGCGGTCAGCATGATCGGCCGGGCACGCCGAACCGCCGCCTCGACGATGGCCCTGCCAGCCGCCACGCCACGCGTGCGGTCCTGCTCGATCTGGTCGATCAGGATCACCGAGTTGCGCATGATCATGCCCATCAGGGCGATGACGCCGAGCAGCGCGACGAAGCCGAACGGCCGGTTCAGCAGCAGCAAGGCCGCAGCGACGCCGGCGATGCCGAGCGGCGCGGTGAGGAAGACCAGCACCGAGCGGCTGAAGCTGTGCAGCTGTAGCATGAGCAACGTGAACATGATGAAGAGCATGAGCGGCGCGCCGGCTGCGATCGAGCCCTGGCCGCGGCTGCTTTCCTCGACGGCACCGGCGATGTCGATGCGGTAGCCGGGCAGCATGCGGGCGCGGATCGGCGCGAACAGCGGATCGAGCTGCGCCGTCACCGTCGCGCCCTGCATTCCCTCGACGATGTCGCCCTGCACCGTCGCGGCGTAGTCGCGGCCTTCGCGCCAGAGCACGCCCGGCTCCCAGGCGAAGCGTGCCGTGGCGATCTGCTCGAGCGGCACGCTCTTGCCGCTGCCCGTCGGCACGTAGCCGTTGGCCATGTCCGAGATCGCGCTGCGCTCGTTCTGCGGCTGGCGCAGCACGATATCGATCAGCTTGTCGCCGTCGCGGAACTGGCCGACGTTGCTGCCGCCATTGATGGTGTGCGCCGCCTGGGCGATGCCTTGACTGGTGACGCCGAGGGCACGCGCCTTGTCCTGGTCGATGTCGAGGTGCAGCGACTTCACCGACTCGTTCCAGTTGTCGTTGACGCCGCGCATGTTCGGATTCGTGCGCATGATCGCCTTCACTTCGTCGGCATAGGCGCGCACGTGCGACGGCTCCGGCCCGACGACGCGGAACTGCACCGGATACGCCACCGGCGGCCCGTTCGGCAACAGCTTGGCGCGGGCCCGCGCCTCCGGAAACTCGGCGGCGAGGAGATCGGGGAGTGCGATGCGCAGGCGCTCGCGCGCCTTCATGTCGCGCGGCATGACGATCATCTGGCTGGCGTTGCTCTGCGGAAAGACCTGGTCAAGCACGAGCACGAAGCGCTCGGCGCCGCTGCCGACCCAGGTCGTGACGTCGCTCACCCCGTCGAGGCCGAGCACTCGCTTCTCGACACGCTTCGTCACCTCTTCGTTGGCCGCGTACGAGGTGCCTTCCGGGTACCAGAGGTCGACCAGGATCTCGAGCCGGCTCGAATCGGGAAAGAACTGCTGCTGCACGACGCCCATGCCGGCAACGCCGAGGACCAGTGTCGCCACCGTCGCGCCGATCGTCGTCCAGCGATGCCGCACGCACCAGGCGACGACGCCGCGAAAGCGGCCGTAGAACGGCGTGTCGAAGAGTTCGTGCGGCTGCTCGCTCGCGGCGTGCTTGCGCTCCTTGAGCAGGATCGTGCCGAGGTAGGGAACGAAGTAGACCGAGACCAGCCACGAGATGACGAGCGCCGCCGCCGTGACGGCGAAGATCGCGAAGGTGTATTCGCCGACGGTCGACTGGGCCAGGCCGATCGGCAGGAAGCCGACCGCCGTGATCAGCGTGCCGGTCAGCATCGGCATCGCCGTCGCCTCGTAGGCGAAGGTCGCGGCACGCGCCTTGTCGAAGCCTTCTTCGAGCTTTCGCACCATCATCTCGACGGCGATGATGGCGTCGTCGACGAGCAGGCCCAACGCGATGATCAGTGAGCCGAGCGAGATCTTGTGCAGGCCGACGCCAGCGTAGTACATCACCACGAAAGTGATCGCGAGCACGAGCGGAATCGTGATGGCGACGACAAGGCCCGGCCGCCAGTCGAGGCGCAGCGGCTTGAAGTGCAGGCCGAGCGCGACGAAGCTCACCGCCAGGACGATGACAATCGCCTCGATCAGCGTGCCGACGAACTCGTTGACCGAACCCGAGACGACCTTGGCCTGGTTCTGGAACTGGTGCAACTCCAGGCCGGCCGGCAGCTCGGCGCGTATCTCGGCCGAGGTCTTCTCCAGCGCCTTGCCGAGCTCGATGATGTCGCCGCCGCGCGCCATCGAGATGCCCAGCGCGATCACCTCCTTGCCGTGGTCGCGCACCTTCACCTGCGGCGGATCGATGGTGGCGCGCTTGATCTCGGCGATGTCGCCGAGCTTGAAGGCCTGGCCGTTGGCGCGGATCGGAAAGCGGCGCAGGTCGTCGAGCGAATTGAACTGGCCGGCGACGCGGACCTGGATCGAATCGGTCGGCGCATTGATCGTGCCGCCCGACTCGATCGCGTTCTGCTGGCCGAGCTGACCGAGCACCTGGTTGAAGTCGAGGCCGAGCTGGGCCAGGCGCTGCTGCGAGATCTCGACGAAGACCTTCTCGTCCTGGGCGCCGAAGATGGCGACCTTGCTCACGTCCTTGACTTTCAGCAGGCGCTGCCGCACCTGGTCGGCATGGTCCTTCAACTCGGCGTAGCTGAAGCCGTCAGCCGAGATCGCATAGATCGAGCCGTAGACATCGCCGAACTCGTCGTTGAAATACGGGCCGTTCACACCCGGCGGCAAGGTGCCGCGGATGTCGCCGAGCTTCTTGCGCACGGTGTACCAGATCTGCGGCATCTCCTTCGGCGGCGACGAGTCGCGCACCTGGAACAGGATCAGCGCCTCGCCCGGCTTCGAGTAGCTGCGGATGCGATCCGAATATGGCACTTCCTGGAGCGTCTTCTCGAGCTTGTCGGTGACCTGCTCGGCGACCTGCTGCGCCGTCGCGCCCGGCCAGAAGACGCGGATCGCCATGGCGCGAAAGGTGAACGGCGGGTCTTCGTCCTGGCCGAGCTGGAAATAGGCGGCGGCACCGAGGACGAGGAAGATGACGAGCAGGTAGCGCGTCAGCGCGCTGTGCTCGAGAGCCCAGCGCGAGATGTTGAAGCGCCGGTCGGCGGCCGGTGCCGCGACGACCGGCGCAAGCGCGCCGGTTTCGCCGCTCATCGCGGGCTCGCCGAGGCGGTGACCGGCAATGCGCCGGACGCCGAAGGGGCGCCGCTCACGGCCGCCAGCGGCGCTTCGGGATCGTTGTAGAACCTGACCTTCTGCCCCGGGCTCAGCACGTGCACGCCGGCGGTGACGACGCGATCGCCCGGAATCAGCCCGGTCAGGACGACGGCGTCGTTGCCCTCGGCGGCGCCGATCGTGACCAGGCGCGAGACCGTCGTCATCGACGCCGCGTCGACGATCCAGACCGTGCTCTTGCCATGGTCTTCCTTCAGCGCCGACAGGGGCACCCGGGCGATGCCGGAAATGCGCGGCGTGTCGACCGCCACGGTCGCGGTCTGGCCGAGGCGCGGGGCGTCGGCCTCGCCCAGGTCGGCCTTGACGAGGAAGGTCCGCGTCGCCGGGTCGGCGGCGGCGGAGATCTCGCGAATCTTCGCCGGCACGGTGGCGGCGCCACTGCTCCAGAGGCGCACCTTCACCATGCCCTGCCGCGCCGCGATCGACTGGATCAGGCCGACCTTGTCCTCCGGCACCGAGAAGACGACGTCGCGCGGCCCGTCATGCGCCAGCCGTACGACCGATGCGCCCGCAGCGACGACCATGCCCGGCTCGACGTCGACGCCGGTGACGACGCCGCTGGCATCGGCGGTGAGCGCGGCGTAGCCAGCCTGATTTCCCTGCACGCCCGATTGCGCGCGCGCCTGCTCGAGCTGCGCCTGCGCGACCTTCAGCGTGGTCTCGCGCCGCTCGAGCTCGGCGCCGCTGATGAAGCCCTGGTCCTTGAGGTCGCGATAGCGCTTGAAGTCGGCGACGGCCTGCTGCAGGTTGACGGCGGCGCTCGCGACTGCCGCGCGCGCCACGTCCTCGCCGAGACGCAGGTCGCGCGGGTCGAGGCGCGCCAGCAGCTGGCCGGCCTTGACCGCATCGCCGACATTGACCGGCCGCTCGGTCATCTTGCCGCCGACGCGAAAGCCCAGCCGCGACTCGACGCGGGCGCGGATCTCGCCGGCGTATTCGTAGGTGCCTCCGGCCGAGGCCGAAGCGACGACCATGGTCTTCACGGCGCGCAAAGGCTCGGGTGGCGGAGGCGCCTTCGAGCAGGCACCGAGCAGAAGCAAGAGCAACGAGGCGAGCAACGCGGAACAGGGGATGACGCGGTTCATTTCTGCGAGCTCCACGGCTTAACTGACTGACCGGTCAGTAATATACGGTCGGCTCGCCGAAGCGTCAAACGACCGCCATGACGCACCATTCGGCGGGCAAATCACGGGCCGATGCAGCGGGCATGGAGAATCGCCGTCGTGCCCATCGATCACTACGAGAACTTTCCGGTCGCCTCGCTGCTGTGCCCGGCCGCGCTGCGACCGGCCGTCGAAGCGATCTACGGGTTCGCGCGAACCGCCGACGACATCGCCGACGAAGGCGATGCCCCGCCCGAGGCGCGTTTGGCCGACCTGACCGACTACCGGCGCGATCTCACGGCCGCGGCAACGGGCGCGCCAGCCTCGCCGCGCTGGCGCCAGGTTTTCGTTCCACTCGCCGCAGCCATCGAACGACATCGCCTGCCGGTCGGCCTGCTCGACGACCTGCTCGACGCGTTCACGCAAGACGTGACGACGGTGCGCTATGCCGACCGCGCGTTACTGCTCGACTACTGCCGTCGATCCGCCAATCCGGTCGGCCGGCTCCTCCTTCATCTCTACGGCATCGCCGACGCCGATGCCCTGCTCCGCTCCGATGCCATTTGTACCGCGCTGCAGCTGGCCAACTTCTGGCAGGACCTCGGCCGCGACGCGCGACACGGTCGTCTCTACGTTCCCGAGGCCGATTGCCGGCGTCATGGTGTCGCGCCCGCGGCCCTGCTCGCGAACGAGGACAGTGATGCCACGCACGCGCTCGTGATCGAGCTCGTCGCCTGGGCGCGTGGGCTGATGCGCTTCGGCGCGCCGCTCGTGCACAGCGTTCCTGGCCGCGCCGGCTGGGAGCTGCGTCTGGTCGTGCAGGGCGGACTGCGCGTGCTCGAGCGGATCGAAGCTCTGCGCGGCGCGACCCTGACGACGCGCCCGAAGCTCGGCTGGCGCGACGCGCCAAAGGTCGCCTGGCGCGCCCTGCGCATGCGTGCCGCCGGCGCCGATGCGGCCCGGCTCGCAGCCTGATGCCGCGCGGCGTGTGAACGACCCGATGACGCCTGAACAGTACGTCCAGGAGAAGGCGGCGGCGAGCGGCTCGAGCTTCTACTACGCCTTTCTCTTCCTGCCGCCGCCGCGCCGCGCCGCGATCACCGCCTTCTACGCCTTCTGCCGCGAGGTCGACGACGTCGTCGACGAAGTGTCGGACCGCGGCGTCGCGGCGGCCAAGCTGGCCTGGTGGCAAAGCGAGATCGCATCCAGCTATGCGGGCCAGCCGAGCCATCCGGTGATGCGCGCCCTGATGCCGACGACAAGCGCCTACGGCATCGAGGCGAGGCACCTGCTGGCCGTCATCGAAGGCTGCCAGATGGACCTCGATCAATCCCGTCACCTCGACTTCGCCGGACTGGCGCGCTATTGCGATCTGGTCGCCGGCGTCGTCGGCGAGGTGGCGGCGAACATCTTCGGGCGCAGCGGCGAATCGACGCTGGCCTACGCGCATCGGCTCGGCCTGGCGATGCAACTCACCAACATCATCCGAGACGTCGGCGACGACGCGCGGCGCGGCAGGATCTACCTGCCGATGGACGAGCTGAAGCGCTTCGACGTGAAAGCAAACGAGTTGATCGAGCGTCGCTACAGCGAGCGCTTCACGGCGCTGATGGCCTTCCAGGCCGAGCGCGCGAATCGCTGCTACGACGAGGCGCTGACGCTGCTCGATCCGGCCGACCGCAAGATGCAAAAACCCGGCCTCATGATGGCCAACATCTATCGCGCCCTGCTGCGCGAGATCGAGGCCGACAGCTTCCAGGTGCTGCACCAGCGCATCTCGCTGACGCCGATCAGAAAGCTCTGGATCGCGATGCGAACCAACTGGCGCGGCCGCTAGTGAAACGGCGCGTCGCCGTTATCGGCGCCGGCTGGGCCGGCCTGTCCGGCGCCGTCGAGTGCGTTGCGGCAGGCGCCGAGGTCACGTTGTTCGAGATGTCGCCGCTCGTCGGCGGCCGGGCCCGCGACGTCGCCGGCGTCGACATCGGACTCGACAACGGTCAGCACATCTGCATCGGCGCCTACAGCGAAACCCTGCGCGTGCTCGCCCGGATCGGTGTGGCCGAGGCGGACGGCTTTCTTCGCCTGCCGCTTCGCCTCGTCGATGCGCAGGGTCTGGGCCTCCGCCTGCCCGACGGCGCGCCGATGCCGGCGTTCGCGTGCGCCGTACTCAGGCGGCGCGGCTGGTCGTGGCGCGATCGCGTGGCGCTGCTGGCCACGGCCTTCCTCTGGAAGCGGCGCGGCTTCGTGTGCGCACCGTCCGCGACCGTCGCCGATCTCGTCGCCGGCCTGCCTGCATCGGTGCGACAGCAGTTCATCGAGCCGCTCTGCGTCGCCGCGCTGAACACGCCGGCCGAGTCGGCGAGCGGAACGGTGTTTCTGCGCGTGCTGCGCGATGCGCTCGCCGCGGGTCCGGGCGCGGCTGACCTGCTGCTGCCGAAGGTCGGGCTCGGCGCCCTGCTGCCCCGGCCGGCAGTCGCCTGGCTCGAGTCCAAGGGCGCCACGGTTCGCCTCGCCCATCGCGTCGAGCGTCTCGAGGCCGTGGGTGCGACGTGGCGCGTCGACGGCCTGCCCTTCGACGCCGTGCTCCTGGCCGCCAGCGCCCACGAAGCGGCGCGCCTGAACGCGCCCCACGACGCGGCATGGGCGGCACGCGCGGCGGCGCTCCTCTACGAGCCGATCGTCACGGTCTACGCGAGCAGCCCCGGAACGCGCCTTCCCGAGCCGATGCTGGTGCTTCATTCCGACGCGGACCGCCCGGCGCAATTCGTCTTCGACCGCGGCCAGCTCGGCGGCTCGCCGGGACTTCTCGCCTTCGTCGTCAGCGGCGCGGCGGCATGGGTCGAGCGCGGCCTGGCTGCCACCGAAGAAGCGACGCTCGCGCAGGCGCGGGCCGACCTCGCGGCGGCGTTGCGCGCACCGCTGGCCGCACTGCGCACGATCGTCGAAAAGCGCGCCACGTTCCGCTGCACGCCATCGCTCGACCGGCCGCCGATGCGCATCGCGCCAGGACTTGTCGCGGCCGGCGACTACATCGCCGGGCCCTACCCGGCGACGCTCGAAGGCGCGGTGCGAAGCGGCGTCGCCGCGGCCCACGCCGCGCTTTCCTGACGCTCGGCGAGAATCGCCCCATGCGCAAGATCGAGGACCGTGCCATCACCATCCAGGTGCTGGAGCGCGCCTTCTCGCTGCTCGATCTGCTCGCCTCGCACCAGGAGCCGGTGACGCTCAAGCTCATCAGCGAGCAGAGCGGACTGCATCCGTCGACCGCGCATCGCATCCTCAACGACCTGACGATCGGCCGCTACGTCGATCGGCCGGAGCCGGGCAGCTACCGGCTCGGCATGCGTCTGCTCGAGCTCGGCAACCTCGTCAAGGCGCGGCTCGACGTGCGCGACGCGGCGCTGGCGCCGATGCGCGAGCTGCACAAGCTCACGCATCAGCCGGTCAACCTCTCGATGCGGCAAGGCGACGAGATCGTCTACGTCGAACGCACTTACAGCGAGCGGTCCGGGATGCAGGTCGTGCGCGCGATCGGCGGCCGGGCGCCGCTTCATCTCACGTCGGTGGGCAAGCTCTTCCTGGCCCAGGACGACGCGCAACGCGTGCGCGCCTACGCGGCGCGGACCGGCCTGGCCGGGCATACGCGCAACAGCATCACCGATCTCGCGTCGCTGGAGCGCGAGCTTTCGCGGGTGACCCAGTACGGCACGGCGCGCGACGACGAAGAGCTGGAACTCGGCGTTCGCTGCATGGCCGCCGGCATCCTCGACGACCAGGGCAAGCTCGTCGCCGGCCTGTCGATCTCGGCTCCGGCCGATCGACTGGAAGAGAGTTGGCTGGACCGGCTGCGCGCCACGGCGGCGCAGATCTCGTCGGCCCTCGGGCACCGCGGCTAGCTGCCGCGGCCAGGCACCGGGTGGTCAGACCTTGGGCTTGATGCCGCTGAGGCCAGGCACCGAGCGTGCCGATTCGGTGACCCAGCGGCGAACCCGCTCGGCATCGCCGATTCGCGAGTACTTGCCCGCCGAGTCGAGGAACACCATGATCAGCTGGCGCCCGGCCATGGTCGCCTGCATGACCATGCAACGGCCGGCTTCGGAGATGTAGCCGGTCTTCTGCAGGCCGATGTCCCACTCAGGACTCTTGACCAGTCCGTTGGTGTTGCGGAACTGGACGGCGCGATTGCCGACCTCGACCGCATATTCATGCGAGGTCGACAGCTCGCGAATGATCTGGTGCTCGTGCGCCGCCTTGACCAACGTCGCCAGGTCGCGGGCGCTCGACTGGTTGCGGCTCGACAACCCGGTCGGCTCGACGTAGTGGGTGTCGTTCATGCCGAGCGCACGCGCCTTCGCGTTCATCGCCTCGACGAAGATGCCAAGGCCACCCGGATAGGTGCGGCCCAGTGCGTGCGCCGCACGGTTCTCCGACGACATCAGCGCCAGGTGCAGCAGGTCTTCGCGCGGCAGCGTCGTGCCGACCTTCAGGCGCGAGCGGCTGCCCTTCTCGGTGTCGATGTCTTCGTCGGTGATGGTGATCGGCTCGTCGAGGCGCAGGTTCGCCTCGGTGACGACGACGGCGGTCATCAGCTTGGTGAGCGAGGCGATCGGCAGGACCGCTTGCGAGTTCTTGCTGAACAGCACCTCGTCGGTATCCTGATCGAGGACCAGGGCGACGCCGGACTTCAGTTCGAGCGAATCGGCGGCATCGTGCAGGCCGATCATCTGGCCGAACGAAGGATGGGCCGGCTCGACGCGAACCAGCGAGACGCGGCGCAAGCCGCCGTGACGCGCAGCGCCAGCGACGACGAGCGGTTGGCGAACGCGGGCGTGAGCGGCGATCCGGGTCAGGGCCGCCTTCGACGTGGCCTGCTTTTTCGCCGCCCCGCGGTCGGCGGGCGAGGACTTCGAAGGGGCGGCGGCGACAGCGGTGCCAAGGCAGATGCAGAGGGCCGTTGCAGCGAGCTTGGCAATCGAAGTCACGGTGATCCTTGTAACAGGCAGCGGCATGAGTCTACGGGAGGCAATAAAAACGCGCAAGATCAAAAACTTGCGCGTTGTTTCTAAAGTGCGACTACAGACACGGAATCGGCCGTCTCCTCGCCTATGCGGGCCCGTTTCAGCCCTGCGCTGCGACCCGTTCGGTCTTGCTGTGCAGCTTGTTCAACGCCGCGAGATAGGCTTTCGCCGACGCAACGATGATGTCCGGATCAGCACCGACGCCGTTGACGACCCGGCCGCCGTGTTGCAGCCGAACCGTCACCTCGCCCTGCGATTCTGTCGAGCCGCTGGTGATGGCATTGACCGAATAGAGCAGCATTTCCGCGCCACTCGCGACCTTCGACTCGATCGCCTTCAGGCTCGCGTCGACCGGCCCGTTGCCGTCGCTCGACGCGTGGTGCTGTACCTCGCCGGCAGCGAAGGCGACGCTGGCCTGCGGCCGCTCCCCGGTCTCGGAGTGCTGCGACAGCGAGATGAAGCGGTAGTGCTCGTGCTCGGCGGTGACGGCTTCGTCCATCACGAGCGCCAGGATGTCCTCGTCGAAGATGTCGCTCTTGCGATCGGCGAGCTCCTTGAAGCGGACAAAGGCGGTGTTGATGTCGGCCTCGGCCTCCATCTCGATGCCGAGTTCCTTGAGGCGTTGCTTGAAGGCGTTGCGACCCGAGAGCTTGCCCAGGACGATCCGGTTCGTTGCCCAGCCGACGTCTTCGGCACGCATGATCTCGTAGGTGTCGCGTGCCTTGAGCACGCCGTCCTGGTGGATGCCCGAGGCGTGCGCGAAGGCGTTGGCGCCGACCACTGCCTTGTTCGGCTGCACGACGAAGCCGGTCGTCTGCGCGACCAGGCGCGACGCCGGAACGATCTGCGTTGCGTCGACGCCGATGTCGAGCTTGAAATAGTCCTTGCGCGTCTTCACGGCCATGACGATCTCTTCGAGCGAGCAGTTGCCCGCGCGCTCGCCAAGGCCGTTGATCGTGCATTCGACCTGGCGCGCGCCGCCGATCTGCACGCCGGCGAGCGAGTTGGCGACGGCCATGCCGAGGTCGTTGTGGCAATGCACCGACCAGACGGCCTTGTCGGCATTCGGGATCTTCTTGCGCAGGTCGAGCAGGAACTCGCCGTACAGCTCGGGCACGGCGTAGCCGACCGTGTCGGGGATGTTGATCGTGGTCGCGCCCTCGGCGATGACAGCCTCGAGCACGCGGTACAGGAACTCCGGGTCGGAGCGGTAACCGTCCTCGGGAGAGAACTCGACGTCGCCGGTGAGGTTGCGTGCGAAGCGCACCGAGAGCCTGGCCTGCTCGAAGACCTGCTCGCGCGTCATGCGGAGCTTCTTCTCCATGTGCAGGTCGCTGGTGGCGAGGAAGATATGGATGCGCGTCGATTCGCCACCCTTGAGCGCCTCGGCGGCCCGCGTGATGTCGCGGTCGTTGGCGCGCGCCAGCGAGCAGACGGTCGAGCCCTTGATCGCATGGGCGATCGCCTTGACCGCCTCGAAGTCGCCGTTCGACGACGCCGCGAACCCGGCCTCGATGACGTCGACCTTGAGCCGCTCGAGCTGCCGGGCGATGCGCAGCTTTTCGTCCTTGGTCATCGAGGCGCCGGGCGATTGCTCGCCGTCGCGCAGCGTGGTGTCGAAGATGAAGAGGCGGTCGGTCACGGCAATTCCCTCGGTAAAAACAAAACGGCCCGCTCAGTTTGCTGGCGGGCCGTTGGACGAGACGTTAAAACGAGTGCGTTCAGCGAGCCCTTGTTGGTCCAAGAAGAAGAAGCAGCGCGGAAAGAATTCGGTACGTCACGATTTCAATATAGCACGGCTCTTCAACGGTGCAGCCCCTGTTCGTCGGGTTCGTCGGTCGATGTTGCAATCACGCTCACCGGTTTGCCCTTGAGCTTTTTCCAGACATAGACCGCGTAGCCCGACAGCCCATAGACCAGGAACAGGCCGAACAGGACGATCGGCGGATGCAGGTTGATGACGGCGATGCCGAGGGCGATCAGGACGATGACGATGAAGGGCACCGAGCGCTTCGGACTCAGGTCCTTGAAGCTGTAGAACGGTACGTTGGTGACCATCGTCAACCCGGCATAGAGCGTGAAGCCGAACGTTGTCCAGCCGAGCCAGGCGCCCTCCTCGATGCCGGTGAAGCCCTGGTTGTCCATGACCCAGATGAAGCCCATGACGACGGCCGCCGCCGCCGGGCTCGGCAGGCCCTGGAAGAAACGCTTGTCGACGACGCCGATGTTGGTGTTGAAGCGGGCCAGCCTGAGCGCCGTGCACGAGCAGTAGACAAAGGCGGCGATCCAGCCCGGCTTGCCGAGCCCGCGCAGCGCCCACTCGTAGGCAATCAGCGCCGGCGCAGCGCCGAACGAGACCATGTCGGAGAGCGAATCCATGTGCTCGCCGAAGACGCTCTGCGTGCGCGTCATGCGCGCGACGCGGCCGTCCAGGCTGTCGAGCACCATCGCCGCGAACACGCCGTAGGCCGACTGCTCGAAGCGCCCGTTCATGGCCATCACCACGGCGTAGAAGCCGCCGAACAGCGCGCCCAGCGTGAACAGGTTGGGCAGGATGTAGACGCCCTTCCTCCGTGGCCGCAGCGGCGGCTCGGCCGGGTCGACGACGACGGCGGGCTCGGTGCTCACGAGAGGCGCGCGGAAGTCGGAACTCGCGGCCGCATCAGTTGCGCGACTGGTCGACCAGCCGGTTCTTCTTGATCCACGGCATCATGGCCCGGAGCTTCTCGCCCACGACCTCGATCTGCGACTCCGCCATCAGGCGGCGCTTGCTCATCAGCGTCGGCGCGCCGGCGCGGTTCTCGATGATGAAGCTCTTCGCGTATTCGCCGGTCTGGATGTCCTTCAGCATCTTCTTCATCGCCGCCCGCGTCTCGTCGGTGATGATCTTGGGCCCCGACACGTACTCGCCGTACTCGGCGTTGTTCGAGATCGAGTAGTTCATGTTGGCGATGCCGCCCTCGTAGATCAGGTCGACGATGAGCTTGAGCTCGTGCAGGCACTCGAAGTAGGCCATCTCCGGCGCGTAGCCGGCCTCGACCAGCGTCTCGAAGCCCGCCTTGATCAGCTCGACGGTGCCGCCGCAAAGCACCGCCTGCTCGCCGAACAGGTCGGTCTCGGTCTCTTCGCGGAAATTGGTCTCGATCACGCCGGCCTTGCCGCCGCCGTTGGCGGCCGCGTAGCTGAGCGCCAGGTCGCGCGCCTTGCCCGACTTGTCGGCATGCACCGCGATCAGGTGCGGCACGCCGCCGCCCTGGGCGTAGGTCGAGCGCACCGTGTGGCCAGGCGCCTTGGGCGCGACCATCCAGACGTCGAGATCGGCACGCGGCACGACCTGGCCGTAGTGGACGTTGAAGCCGTGCGCGAAGGCGAGCGATGCGCCCTGCTTGATGTTCGGCTCGACGTCGTTCTTGTAGACGGCGGCGATCTGCTCGTCGGGGAGCAGCATCATGACGATGTCGGCTACCTTCACGGCTTCGCCCACCTCGGCGACCTCGAGCTTGGCCGCCTCGGCCTTGGCCCACGACGCGCCGCCCTTGCGCAGCCCGACCGTGACGCGCACGCCGCTGTCGGAAAGGTTTTGGGCGTGGGCGTGGCCTTGCGAGCCGTAGCCGATGATGGTGACGTTCTTGCCCTTGACGAGGCTCAGATCCGCGTCTTTGTCGTAGTAGACCTTCATGACTGCAAATTTTCCTGTTCGATGGATGTGAAAGCCGGGATCGGATCGCGCCTCAAACGCGAAGAATGCGCTCGCCGCGGCCGATGCCGCTCGAGCCGGTGCGCACGGTCTCGAGGATGACGTTCTTGTCGATCGCCTCGAGAAACGCGTCGAGCTTGGCGGCGGCGCCGGTCAGCTCGACGGTGTAGCTCTTTTCGGTGACGTCGATGATGCGGCCGCGAAAGATCTCGGCCATGCGCTTCATCTCGTCGCGCTCCTTGCCGACCGCGCGCACCTTGATCAGCATCAGCTCGCGCTCGGTGTAGGCGCCCTCGGTCAGGTCGACCACCTTCACCACCTCGATCAGGCGGTTCAGGTGCTTGGTGATCTGCTCGATCACCTCGTCGGAGCCGGTGGTGACGATGGTCATGCGCGAGAGCGAGGGGTCCTCGGTCGGGGCGACGGTGAGCGTCTCGATGTTGTAACCGCGCGCCGAGAAGAGGCCCACGACCCGCGACAGCGCGCCGGGCTCGTTCTCGAGGAGGACCGCGATGATGTGCTTCACAGGTCCTCCGATCCGAGCAGCATCTCGGTGATGCCCTTGCCGGCCTTGACCATCGGCCAGACGTTCTCGGTCTGGTCGGTCTGCACGTCGATGAAGACGGTGCGGTCCTTCAGGCGGAGCGCCTCGCGCAGCGCCGGCTCGACCTCGCTCGGCTTGTCGATGCGCATGCCGACGTGGCCGTAGGCCTCGGCCAGCTTCACGAAGTCGGGCAGCGCGTCCATGTAGCTGTGCGAATAGCGGCCCTCGTAGTCGATCTGCTGCCACTGCCGCACCATGCCGAGGTAGCGGTTGTTGAGCGAGACGATCTTGACCGGCGTCTTGTATTGCAGGCAGGTCGAGAGCTCCTGGATGCACATCTGGATCGAGCCTTCGCCGGTGATGCAGAATACCTCTGCCTCCGGCTTGGCGAGCTTGATGCCCATCGCGTACGGCAGGCCGACGCCCATCGTGCCGAGACCGCCCGAGTTGATCCAGCGCCGCGGCTCGTCGAAGCGGTAGTACTGGGCGGCCCACATCTGGTGCTGGCCGACGTCCGAGGTGATGTAGGTTTCGCGATCCTTGGTCAGCTCCCAGAGCGTCTCGACCACGTGCTGTGGCTTGATGACGTCGCCCGCGCCTCTCGAATAGGCCAGGCAGTCGCGCTTGCGCCATTCGTTGATCTGCGACCACCATGGCGAAAGCGCCTTGACGTCGGGCTTGGACGCCGACTCGCGGATCTGCGCCGTCAGCTCCTGCAGTACGTCCTTGACGTCGCCGACGATCGGGATGTCGACGCGCACCCGCTTCGAGATCGACGACGGGTCGATGTCGATGTGGATGATCTTGCGCTCGACCGAAGCAAAGTGCTTCGGGTTGCCGATGACGCGATCGTCGAAGCGCGCGCCGACGGCGAGCAGGACGTCGCAGTTCTGCATCGTCATGTTCGCTTCGTAGGTGCCGTGCATGCCGAGCATGCCGAGGAACTTCGGGTCGCTCGCCGGGTAGGCGCCCAGGCCCATCAGCGTGTTGGTGCACGGGAAGCCGAGCAGGTCGACGAGTGCGCGCAGCTCGGCCGAGGCATTGCCGAGAACGACGCCGCCGCCGGTGTAGATGTAGGGCCGTTTCGCGCCGAGCAGAAGCTGCGCGGCTTTCCTGATCTGCCCGCCGTGGCCCTTCTTCACCGGGTTGTACGAGCGCATCTCGACCGTTGCCGGATAGTGATACGAGGCGGTGGCCATCGACACGTCTTTCGGCACGTCGACGACCACCGGCCCGGGCCGGCCGGTGCGGGCAATGTGGAAGGCCTTTTTCATCGTCATGGCCAGGTCGCGCACGTCCTTGACGAGGAAGTTGTGCTTGACGATCGGCCGCGTGATGCCGACGGTGTCGCATTCCTGGAAGGCGTCGAGGCCGATCGCCGGCGTCGGCACCTGGCCGGTGACGATCACCATCGGGATCGAGTCCATGTACGCCGTGGCGATGCCGGTCACCGCATTGGTGACGCCCGGCCCCGAAGTGACAAGGGCCACGCCGACTTCGCCGGTCGCTCGTGCGTAGCCGTCGGCGGCATGGACCGCCGCCTGCTCGTGGCGCACCAGCACATGCTCGATCGTCTGCTGCTTGTACAGCGCGTCGTAGATGTAGAGAACGGCGCCGCCGGGGTAGCCCCAGAGGAACTTGACGTTTTCCGCCTGCAGGCAGCGGACCAGGATTTCGGAGCCGTTCGGCTCGGCGGCGTGGGCGGCGCGGGGAACGGCCGCCGGGGCGCGCTCCAGATTGGGCGCTGATGTGTCCATGATTCGATCGACCTCTGTGAATTTCTCTGACGAAAAACCATCGGTGCACCTTCCCTCGCCCTTGTGAGGCGGGTGTGGTGCCTTGTATCGATCGCCCGGTGCGGCTACGCGGTCGGGCCGCGCCGGCGATCAAATCTGTCGTGCAACCGCGAATTATCGCATCGCCGGATGCCCTGTTCGATTCGGCCGGCCCGGCATGAGGCACGATGAGATAATCGCCGCCGCTTCGAGCTGCAGCCCTCAAGGCCGCCTTCCTTGGCCACCGACAAAGAACTTTCCGACTTTCTGAAAAGCGTCGAGAAGCGTGCCTGGAAGCGCGCCGTGTACGCCGTCCGGGACGAAGACGCGGCGCTCGACATCGTGCAGGACGCGATGATCCGCCTCTCGGAGAAGTACGTCGACCGGCCCGCCGCGGAGCTGCCGCTGCTGTTCCAGCGCATCGTCTCGAACGCGACGATGGACTGGTTCCGGCGCCAGAAGGTCAAAAACGCCGTCGTCCGCAACTTCTCCGATTTCGAGAGCGCCGGCAACGAGGGCGACTTCGACATCCTGGAGACGCTCGAAGCCCTCGGCAGTTCGCTCGAGCACGAGAGCGCCGCCGATTCCGTCTCCCGGGCGCAGATCTTGCAACTTATCGAGGCCGAGGTCGCTCAACTACCGGGACGTCAACGGGAGGCTTTTCTGCTGCGTTACTGGGAGGAACTCGACGTCGCCGAGACAGCAGCTTCGATGGGCTGCTCGGAGGGGAGCGTCAAGACGCACTGCTCGCGGGCGGTACACGCCTTGGCCAAGGCCCTCAGGGCGAAGGGAATCGGAACATGATCACGCACATGGATTCTTACGGCCTCGCCGCACGGGAGGCGACGGAAGCGCGCTTTGCGCGAAATATCGCCGCCCGGCTGAGCGAGCGCGCCGAAAACGTCGCGCCCGAAATCGGCGAACGGCTGCGTTTCGCGCGGGAGAGGGCGATCGAAGCCGGGCGCCTGGCGCGCGCCGGCGGCGAAGTGCAAGGCGTCGGCATGACCTCGCAGGGTGCGGCGGTGCTCGGCTTCAGTCGATCGCCGTGGTGGCTGCGGGTCGCCTCGGCACTGCCCGTGGTAGCACTGGTCGCCGGTCTGGTCCTGATCCAGGACTGGCAGACGCGCTCGCAGATCTCGGTCGCCGCCGAAGTCGATGCCGCCCTGCTCGGCGACGACCTGCCGATCAATGCCTACCGCGACGCCGGCTTCGTCGAATACCTGAAAGCTCCACCCAATCAATGAGGCGGCCGGCCATGAAGCCTGGGCCGCATCGACGCGCCGTTTCCCTCGCCATCGCCGCGGCAGCGCTGGCCGCAGGCGTCACGGCGCTGGCGCAGGGTTCTGCACCGCTTCCGCGCCCGCCGCTCGCCGGCTCGGCGCCACGCGCCGAATCCGGCGTTCGTTGGCAGGCCTTGACGCCGGCGCAACGCCAGGCGCTCGGGCCGCTCGAAAAGGAATGGCCGGGCATCGATGCGCAGCGCAAGCAAAAATGGCTCGTCATCGCCGACCGATATCCCACCCTGCCCGCGCCTGAGCGCACCCGCATCACCGAGCGCATGACCGAGTGGGCTCGCCTCACGCCGGCCGAGCGCGGCGAGGTGCGGCTGCGCTACCAGGAGGCGCGGCAGGTTCCGGCGCCGGCCCGGTCGGCGCGCTGGCAGGAGTATCAGAACCTGCCCGCCGACACGAAACAGCAGTTCGCTGCGCGCGCCGCCTCGTCGGCGGCAGCTGCCCGGCCCGTGCCCATCCCCGCGCCCGGCAGCAAAGCCAGCGCGCCGGTACGCGACGCGACGCAGGCCAAGGCCAACGTCGTCCCCAACCCGGCGCTGGCGCAGCCGCCGCGGCCGGTCTCGCCAACCGTGGTTCAGGCGGCACCGGGCGCGACCACACACCTCATCACCCGCCCCGTGACGCCGCCGCCGCACCAGCAGTCAGGCATGCCGAAGATCGCGGCCACGCCCGAATTCGTCAATCGATCGACGCTGCTGCCGCGCCGCGGCCCGCAAGCCGCGACCGTCGCGTCGACGCCGCCGATCCAGCCCGTCGTCGCCACGCCGGCACGGGTTGCGGCGCCGGCGCCGGTGGTTCCGCCTCCTCCGGCCGGGCCGACCGCGTCGAAATGACGCCAGGCAGCGGCGTGATGGCGCCGCAGGGCGTGGCGCCACTGCCTGCGCCTTCGCTGCTGCGCCGCATGACCTGCTTCGTCTACGAGTCGATGCTGCTGTTCGGCGTCGCGCTGATTCCGGCGGTCGTCGGCACCCTGTTCTTCGCCCAGACAGGCCAGCATCATCCGCTGCAGGGCGAGACGGCCGTCCGCGCGTTCGCGCTCGTGGTGTATGGCGTCTACTTCGTCGGCTTCTGGTCTGCGCGCGGCCAGACGCTGGCGATGCAGACGTGGCGCATCCGCGTCGTCGACGCGACGGGCGGCCGCCTCACGCAGCTACGCGCGCTGGCTCGCTACATCGCCTGCTGCATCGGCTGGTTTGCGCCGGCGACCTTGATCGCCTGGGGGCTGCGCCTGCCGCCCTGGCCGACACTGGGCGCCGCGGCCCTCGGCATCGTCGTCTACGCCCTGCTGGCGCTGGCCGCACCGGGCCGCCAGTTCTGGCACGACGTCGCGTGCGGCACGCGACTGGTCGAGGTCCCCGGACCGGTCAGACCGCGTCCTCGTTGACCTCGCCGGTGCGGATGCGAACGACGCTCTCGATCGAGGTGACGAAGATCTTGCCGTCGCCGATCTTGCCGGTCTTGGCGGCCTTGATGATGGCCTCGATGCAGCGCTCGGCATCGGCATCCTTGACGACCACCTCGACCTTCACCTTGGGCAGGAAGTCGACCACGTATTCGGCGCCGCGGTAGAGCTCGGTGTGACCCTTCTGCCGGCCGAAGCCCTTGACCTCGGTGACGGTGAGGCCGGAGACGCCGATCTCGGCGAGCGCCTCGCGCACTTCCTCGAGCTTGAACGGCTTGACGATGGCAGTGATCTGTTTCATGGCCGGCTCCTGGCGCGCGTGACAGTGGTCGAGTTTAGAGGCAAGTCACATTCCCGAGCGCGGCGGGGCGAAGCCGAGCCCGCTCGTGCGCCGTTTCAGCGTTGCACCTAACATGCGCCGCTTGAAAAAGTCTCGCCCCGAGCCCGACGCCAACGCGACAAGCGCTACCGCAGCGGGCGAGGCCACCCTCCGCGTCTGCCGCGACCCCGCCGAGATCGATGCCGTCGCCTGGAATGCGCTGGTCGAGGCGCAGTCCAGCACCACCCCGTTCGTGTCGATCGAGTACCTGCGCGCGCTGCACGCGTCGGCGAGCGCGGTCGCCGAGACCGGCTGGGCGCCGCACTTCCTGCTCCTCGAAGAAGGCGGCAGGCTCTGCGCCGCCTGCCCGCTCTATCTCAAGGACCACTCCTACGGCGAGTACGTGTTCGACTGGGCCTGGGCCGACGCCTATCGGCGTCACGGCCTCGACT
>JANXXS010000357.1 GCA_025350505.1 Burkholderiales bacterium | reverse complement strand
GTCCTTGGACACGGTGATGCGCTTGCCGGTACGCAGGTCGAAGGCGAGGGCGACGTGGTCGAAGACCTCGACACCACGATGCCGGCGCATCCGCGAGTCGGCGCGAAAGTGGCTGAGCTTGAGGTCGCGGAAGACGTTGCGGGCGTCGAAGCGGAAGACCGCTTTGGAGACCGGCTGCAGCACGTTCAGCTGGTGCGCCAGCGAGACCAGGTAGCGCGCCGCGGACTGGCAGGCCGAGTCGGCGACGAGCGAATTGCGCTCCAGGGCGGCGCTGTCCACGGTCTGCCTGGCGCACGCCTCGTCGGCCTGTCGCTTCAAATCGTCGAGGTATCCCACGGGCGAATTCTTCCTCCGCGATAAGGATAGCTCACGCTCTTGTCGCAGGACCTCTTTGCGCCGCGTCGTCTCGCCCGACGGCGAGCGCCGCCAGCGCCGACTCGCGGTCGACGAAGAGGTTGTCGACGCCGAGCATGGTCACGAGTCCCGATTGCCGCATCGCCGCCAGCGGCTGCTCGTTGAGGCCGCTGACGACGAGTCGCACATTCGCCCGATGCAGCGCCCGGTGCACGTTCTCGAACGCCGTGACGCCCGAGGCATCGATCGACACGAGCTGGCGTGCGTCGAGAACCAGCGTGCGCGTGCCGGGCGCCAGCGCGTCGGGCAGGGCCTCGAGCTTGGCGACGGCGGCGAAGAAGAGCGGCCCGTAGAGGCGATAGACGACCAGGCCGTCGCCGGCACCGGCCGGCGCCGCATCGGGCTCGACGCGGAACAGCGCGCCCATGCGGTAGACGAAGACGATGCAAGCGATCGCCAGCCCGACCTCCATGGCCACCGTCAGATCGACCATCACGGTAAGCAGGAAAGTGCCGATCAGCTTGGCGCGGTATTCGAGCGAGAACGCGCCGATGCGCGTGAACTCGCGCCATTCGCCCATGTTCCAGGCCACGAACAGGAGCACGCCGGCCAGCACTGCGAGCGGCACGCTGGCGGCAAGCGGCGCCGCGGCCAGGACGATGACGAGCAGCGTCACGGCGTGTACGACGCCGGCGACCGGACTGCTCGCGCCGGCACGCAGGTTGGTGACGGTGCGGGCAATCGTGCCGGTGGCCGGGATGCCGCCGAAAAACGGCGTGACGATGTTGGCGATGCCTTGCGCCATCAGCTCCTGGTTCGGGTCGTGGCGCTTCTGCGTCGACATGCCGTCGGCGACGCGCGCGCAAAGCAGCGACTCGACCGCGCCGAGCAGGGCGATCGTCACCGTCGGCACGAACAGGCGCTGCACGTTGGCCCAGTCGAAGTCGGGCCAGACGAAGGCCGGCAGGGCTTGCGGAATGCCGCCGAAGCGCGTGCCGATGGTCTCCACCGGCCAGTGCAGCAGCGCCGCCAACGCCGACAGCGTGACCAGGGCGACGATCGGACCGGGCACGCGGGTGGCGATCTTGATGGCACGGCGCGCCCGCTCCGAAGTCAGGCCGGCACGGGCGTGCCAAGGCATCCCCGACTGCATCGAGAGGGCCGGAAACGCCGCCATCTTCGCCCAGAACAGAAGGCCGATGAAGCAGGCCAACCCCAGGCCGACCGCGTACGGATTGAACTCGCGCGCGTGGTTCACCAGTGCCATCACCTGGGAGAAGAAGTCAGCCGGAACCTTGCCGACCCGCAGGCCGAGCAGATCCTTGATTTGCGAGACGGCGATCAGGACCGCGATGCCGTTGGTGAAGCCGATGACGATCGAGACCGGGATGTAGCGCACCAGCGCGCCGAGCTTGAGCCAGCCGAGCGCCAGCAAGATGACGCCAGCGAGCACCGTCGCGATGAGCAGGTTGGCGACGCCGTAGCGCTGCACGATGCCGTAAACGATGACGATGAATGCGCCGGCCGGGCCGCCGATCTGCACGTTCGAGCCACCGAGCGCCGAGATGATGAAGCCGGCGATGATCGCCGTGAAGATGCCCTGCTCGGGCTTGACGCCGCTGGCGATCGCGAAGGCCATCGCCAGGGGCAGGGCGACGATGCCGACCGTGATGCCGGCGCCGCAGTCGGCGGCAAAGCGCTGCTTGTCGTAGCGCGCCAGCGAGTCGAGCAGGCGCGGCCGGAAGTGGTGCAGCCGGTCGCGCAGCGGGCCGAGGCCTGGCAGGCTCACACCAGCAACGGGCGGCCGGTCAGCCGCTCGAGGATGGCGAGCGGCGCGGTCTCGGGATGGGCCAGGTCGGGCGCGTCGAGGTAGAAGGTCTGCTCCATCATGTGCTGGCCGCCCATTGCCGCGTGCAGCACCTGGTCGCTGTAGCAGACCCAGGTCGTGCCGGGTGCGAAGTCGACCGCCTGCTGCGGCGAGCTGCGCTGGAACGCGAGGTCGGCCTTGGCGAGGTCGTGCAACTGCAGCATCAGGTGGTCGTAGCCGGTGCGGCGGCGCTTGGTGATGCCGAGTGTCGTCAGCAGCCAGGCCGAGCCGGGCCAGGGCTTGCCGATGGCGCCCAGATAGCGCCGCGCGTGTGCTTCGAAGGGCTCGCCGACGCGCCAGCGGCGCGGCTCGCCGCTCGGGTTGACGTTGCAGAAGACGCGCAGGAGCCGCGTGCCGCGCATCGGGTTCGACGGAAAGGCATCGACGTGCAATCGCGTGTCGTCCTGGCGCCAACTGCGCGGCCGGCCCAGAACGCCGATCGGGCGAAACGACGTGTTGCCGCGGCGCAGCTTGCCGCGGTAGTGCGGAAAGAGGCGCAGCGCGAACGCTTCGCTTTGCTCGGCATAGCGCACGATCATGCGCTTCAACGCTTCGAGGTCGGCCGGCGCGCCGGCGGCGCCGCGCAAGTCGCCGCGCGGCCAGCGCAGCGACACGTTCTTCGCCTTGCCGTCGGCCCAGCGCGCGTCGAGAAAGCGGCGCTCGGCCTCGGCAATGGCGAACGGTAGATGCGGGAACGCAAGAACATGGCCGCTTTCGACGACCGCTTCTACACCGCGCGTGGGCCCGCTGTCGGCCCAGGTGTCGTCGGGATACTCGCGGACGACGGGGTCGGTGGTCATGCGACCCTGATCAGCGAATGCGCAAGCCGGGTACCGCGCCGGCGTGCGGCTCGAGGATGAAGAGGCCCGGATGCGATTTCTCGTCGCTGTGCGAAGCGGCGAGCACCATGCCTTCGCTGAGGCCGAACTTCATCTTGCGTGGCGCCAGGTTGGCCACCAAGACGGTGAGCTTGCCGACCAGCTGCTCGGGCGAGTAAGCCGACTGGATGCCGCTGAAGACGGTGCGGTGCGCGGTCTCGCCCACGTCGAGGGTGAGATGGAGCAGCTTAGTCGATCCTTCGACCTTCTCGCAGGCGACGATCTTCGCGATGCGCAGGTCGAGCTTGGCGAAGTCGTCGATGGTGATCGTCGGGGCGATCGCTTCGCCGCCGGGAAGAGGCAGGGCGATTGCGGCCGCAGTCTCACTGTCAGCGAATCGCGACGGCTCGAACAGCGCGTCGAGCTGCTTGGAGTCGACGCGCTGCATCAGATGTGCGTAAGCGGCGATGCGATGACCGGCTGGCAACACATCGTCGACGTTGACGAAGGTCAGCGGCGCGACATTCAGAAACCGCTCTGCATCGTGGGCAAGCGCGGGCAGTACGGGCTTCAAGTAGAGCGTTAGCAACCTGAAGCACTCAATGACTGCCGAGCAAACGCGGTGTAGATATTCGTTGTCTCCGGCCTGCAGTGGCGCGGCGAAATTCTTTGCCAAGAGCCATGGTTTGGCTTGATCCCAGAACTCGTTGACCAAGTCAGCCTGTTTCATGATCAATCGAATTGCCAACCCGAATTCACGACCCTCATAGCAACGAGCGATCGCCTCGGCAGAACGCCGCAGACTTTCGACGATGGTGTCGTGGTAGGGGCCGGCCGCCTGTTGATTTCGATAGGTCTGTCCGAGCGCAAGCAGGCCAATCTGTCCGTCGAAGTGCTTTTGTAGGAACCCCACCGCCCGGCTCGCGATGTTCACGTACTTGCCAACGAGATCGGAATTGACGCGGGCGACGAAGTCCTCCGGATTGAATTCGATGTCCTCGACATGCGAATTCAGCTTCGCCGCGATGTAGTAACGCAGCCACTCCGGATTCATCCCGACTTCGAGGTAGCGCAGCGGCGACAGGCCCGTGCCGCGGCTCTTGCTCATCTTCTCGCCGCCGCCGAGGGTGATGAAGCCGTGCACGAAGACCTTGTCCGGCGCCTTGCGGCCGCTGAAATGCAGCATCGCCGGCCAGAACAGCGTATGGAAATACGTGATGTCCTTGCCGATGAAGTGAATCTGCTCGACCGCCGGGTCGGCCATGAATTCGTCGAAGGAGCGCGGCTCGCCCTTCGCCTTGGCGCCACCTTTGTCGAAGTAGTTCTTCAGCGACGCGAGATAGCCG
>JANXXS010000338.1 GCA_025350505.1 Burkholderiales bacterium | reverse complement strand
CCGGTGCGCTTGGCTTCGTAGAGCGCCTGGTCGGCGCGCTCGAGCGATTCCTCGATGCGCTCTTCCATGCGGTAGCCGGTCACGCCGGCCGAAAAGGTCACGAAGACCTGCTTTTCCTTGTGCATGAAAAGGCCCCCGGTGAGCGAGCGCTGCAGGCGCGTCAGGATCTGCTCGCCGTCGTCGACCGGCGTTTCCGGCAAGAGCACGACGAACTCCTCACCGCCATAGCGGGCGATGCGATCGGTGGGTCGCAGCGTCTTGCTGACGATGCTGGCCAGCGACTTCAGCGCCTCGTCGCCGGCGCTGTGGCCAAGCTCGTCGTTGAGGCGCTTGAAGTTGTCGATGTCGAGCAGGCCGATCGCGAGATGGCCGCCGTTGCGCTGGAGCTTGGCCCGCTCGATCTCGAAGGCCTGCATCAGGCCGCGCCGGTTGGCGATCTGCGTCAGCTGGTCGGTCGAGACCTCGTCCGAGAGGCGGCGCATCTCGTCTTCTAGCTTGACGACGCGCTCGGAAAGGCCGGTCGCCTTGCTGTGCTCTTCCTGCAGGCGCTCCTGCGTCTGCTGCACCAGCGTCTGCACGGCACGGCTTTCGTTGACCATCTCGCGGACCACGCCGGTCAGGCTCTCGAGCGAATCGGCTTCCTCGATCACCTCGGCGTAGCGGCCGACGCTCTGGCTGAAGTCGCCGGTCTTCGAGCCCAGCTCGTTCAGCTCGGCGAGCATCTGGTGGATCAGACCCTTCAGCGCGTCGCGCGCCTGCTCGCGCTGGCCCTTGACCTCGGCATGGCGGGTTCGCGCGTGGTGCAGCATGTCGCTCACCGCGCGCACGCCGCGCGCCGTCAGGCCTTCTTCGATCTTCGCACGCATCGCGTCGCACTGGCCCTTGACCCAGCTGTCGTTCTCGGCCAGCTCGGTCAGGCTGGCGGTCAGCTCGTGGCAGAGCTTGCCGAGCTGGTCGAACAGATGGTGGCGATGCTGCAGCACCCGCTCGGCGCGCAGGCAGACGGCCTGGGCCTCGTCGACGAGCGGCGCCTGCGGACCCTCGGCACCGAGGCGGCCGACCAGGCGCGAGAGCTCCTCGCCCAGCTCGCGGTTGGCGTCGTCGTTGCTGGGCATCGCCTGCTGCAGGGCGCTGCTCATGGCGTGGGCGACCCGCTTCCAGGCCAGCGCGGCGGCCGCGCTCTCGACAGACGGCGGCGCTTCGGCGTCGTTCACGGCCGGTGCCAGGACCGGAGTGACGGACTCGGCGACCGCAGCGTCGCTGGCGGGATGCGCCTCGTCCACCGGCACGCCGGCGACGTCGACTTCGGTGGCCGCGGTGTCGCTGTCCCAGCTGTTGACCAGCTGCGCCAGCCGTTGCTGCAGGCGTCGCGGGTCGCTGCGGCTGCCTGCGAGCACGCGCTGGATGCCTTCCTTGCGGCGCGCCATGGTCCAGTTGCGACCGCCCCGTTCGACGCCACGCACGATCCGGTCGATCAGCGTCGCCAGTGCATCGCCGGGCGATGCCATGTCGCCGGACTCGTGGCGCCAGGCGCGCTCGTAGTTCTCGGGCGTCGGCTCGAGTCGCTCGACGGCCAGGCGGCGGAACGCGGCCTTGGCGATCTGCGCGGCCGGCAGGTCGCCGCCGGCTCGGGCGAGGGGGGCAGGTCGCGTCGCTTCCACGTCGGTCTCCAGGTTTCAGGCAACAGGCTTGATGCGGGCGACGCGGGTCCGCGGCGACAGCGGTGGCTCAGGCGCATCGGCGCTGCCGGCCTTGCCGATCCAGGGCGCCTTCCTCGGCAGCACGGTCTGCTGCAGCCAGTCCTCGATGTCTTCGGGCGGTTGCGGCTTGCTGAACAGAAAGCCCTGCATGATTCCGCAGCCGAGGCGGTGCAGCACTTCCATCTGGCGCAGGTTCTCGACGCCCTCGGCGATGACGCGCAGGCCGAGCGAGCGCGCCAGCGCGATGATGGCGGTGACGACGGCCGAGCTCTGCGGCGTCATGCCGAGATCGCGCACGAAGCTGCGGTCGATCTTGAGCTCGCTGATCGGCAGCGTCGTCAGATAGGCGAGCGACGAGTAGCCGGTGCCGAAGTCGTCGATCGAGATCTCGACGCCGATCTCGTTCAGGCGATGCAGCGCCGGGATGACGTTCTGCAGATCCTTCATCAGGCCCGTCTCGGTGATCTCGAGCTCGATGGCGTGGTGCGGCACGCCGTAAGTGGTGACGGCGTTGTGGATGTACTCGACCAGGTCGGTGCGCTCGAACATCCGGCTCGGCAGATTGACCGCGATCGAGTCGGCAAAACCGAAGTTGTCCTGCCAGATGCGCGCCTGGCGCGCCGCCTCGCGGATCGCCCATTCGGAGATCGGGATGATCAGGCCGGTCTCTTCGGCGAGCGGGATGAAATCGCCCGGTGGCACCAGCACGCCCTGGCGGCGCCAGCGCATCAGCGCCTCGGCGCCGACCATGCGGGCGCCGCGCACGTCGATCTTCGGCTGGTAGTAGAGGACCAACTCGTCGCGCTCGATCGCCTTGTGCAGGGCGCTCTCGAGCTCGAGCTTCTCGCGGCCCTGGCCCGACAGGCCCGGCCGGTAGACCGACGACGAATTGCGCCCGGCCGACTTGACCGAATACATCGCCACGTCGGAATTGCGCAGCAGGTCGGCGACGCTGGTACCGTCGCGCGGAAAGAGGGCGATGCCGACGCTGGCGGTGACGAAGCACTCCTGCATGCCGATGATGATCGGCAGGCGCATCGCCTCGAGGATGCGCTCGGCGACGCGCTCGGCGTCGCGCTCGTCGGTCACTTCCGGCAGCAGGGCGACGAACTCGTCGCCGCCGAGCCGGCCGACCGCCTCGAGGGTGCGGTGCGAGCGCACGCCGACGGTCTCGAGCGAGCTTTCGAGCACCTGATCCGAGTGGCGCACGCAGGAGCGCAGGCGCCGCGCCACCTCGACCAGCAACTCGTCGCCGGCGCCGTGGCCGAGCGTGTCGTTGATGACCTTGAAGCGGTCCAGGTCGATGAGCAGCAGCGCCACCTGGTGATTGAGTCGACGGCCGTGCTCGAGGGCGCGCTCGGCGCGCCAGATCAGCTGGCGCCGGTTCGGCAGGCCGGTCAGCGTGTCGAAGTTGGCGAGGTGGCGGATGCGGTCTTCGGCGAGGCGCCGGTCGGTCACGTCCTGGACGATGCCGGTGTAGCCGATGAGGTTGCCATGCTCGTTGAACTCGGGCTCGGCCTCGAGATGGACGATGCGCTGCCGGCCGTCGGCCAGGCGGGCGTGGATGTCGGTGGCGAGCACGGTGCTGCGCTCGATCGCGTTGTGCGTCAGCTCGACGAAGGCCTTGCGTTCCTCGTCGGGGATCATGCGCATCAGCATCCTGAAG
>JANXXS010000319.1 GCA_025350505.1 Burkholderiales bacterium | reverse complement strand
CGCCGAGCCAGGCGCAAGCGGCGGCGTGCGGCTTGCCGTCGTCGACACCGGCAGCGGCGTCGACGCGCAACTGCAGGCGCTGCTCTTCCAGCCGTTCTCTCAAGGCGACGCGTCGACGACGCGAAGGGTCGGCGGCACCGGCCTGGGCCTGTCGATCTGCCGCCAGCTGGCGCAGCTGATGGGCGGCGAAGTCGGCGTCGAAAGCCAGCCGGGCCAAGGCAGCACCTTCTGGGCCGACCTGCCGCTGGTCCCTGCCGTGCTGCCCGGCGATTCGCTGGCCAGCGAGGCGAGCGAATGCGAGCAGCTGCACGATGTGCGCATCCTTCTCGTCGAGGACAACCCGGTCAACATGATGATCGCGTCGGCGACGCTGGCGCAGTGGGGCGTCGACGTCGCCGAGGCGCGCGACGGCCGGATGGCGATCGAGGCCGTGCACGAGGCGGCGCGCCGCGGCCGGCCTTTCGACCTCGTCCTCATGGACGTGCAGATGCCCGTGATGAGCGGCCACGAGGCGGCGATCGAGCTGCGCAAGGCCTGGGGGCCGAGCGCCCTGCCGATCATCGCCCTCACCGCCGCCGCCCTCGTCTCCGAACGCGAGCTGGCGCTCGCCGCCGGCATGAACGACTTCCTGACCAAGCCGATCGACGCGCCGAAGCTGCGCCGCACTTTGGCGCGGCATGTGCGCAAGGCGCCGGGGACGGAGACGGTCGATTCGGTTTGAGGCTTCGCGCTGAGCAGCGCAGCGTTCGGGGCGGCGCGCGCAGCGCGGACCGTCAATCTGACTTGCCGCGGCCTGTTTGAACGCAGCGAGCGTAGCGAACGAAATGAGTTCTGCGGCACGCCCCGAGCGCGAGTAGCGCAAGCCGGTCGGCCCGCGGGGCCGACCGCCGCGGGTGCGCGCACGACCGGTCGCCCTGCGCCTGAGCGCGCGGCAACCCGCGCTCGCTTTTACGCAATCAGCGGCAGCTCTCGCAATCTCTTCCCGGTCAACACGAAAATGGCGTTGGCCAATGCCGGAGCCAGCGGCGGCGTGCCGATTTCGCCAACGCCGCCTGGCGAGCGCGTGCTTGCGGCGAGGTGGGATTCGATGACTGGTGAGTCGGCGAGACGGACCACCGGGTAGGTCGGAAAGTTGGTCTGCTTGACGACGCCGCCTTCGATGTCGATGCGGCCGTAGAGCGCCGCGCTCAGCGCGAAGATGACGGCGCTTTCCAGCTGCTGCGCGACGATGCCGGGATTGACGACAGTGCCGACATCAGCGGCGCAGACTACCCGATGCACGCGCGGCACGCCGCCTTCGATCGACGCCTCGACCACTTCGGCGACGATGCTGCCAAAGCTTTCGTGCAGAGCGACGCCGCGAGCCCGGCCGGGCGCGAGCGGCGCCGCCGGGCCGTAGCCTGGCCAGCCGGCGCGTTGCGCCGCGAGCAGCAGCACCGCGTGGTGACGCGGCGCGCCCTTGAGCAGTGCCAGCCGGTAGGCAACCGGGTCCTGCTTGGCCTCGTGCGCCAGCTCGTCGATGAAGCACTCGCTGAAGAAGGCGTTGTGCGAGTGGCCGACCGAGCGCCAATAGCCGACCGGCACGCCGCTGCGTGTCGCGACGTGGGCGATGCGCTGGTTCGGGATCCCGTAGAGCTGGTCGAACAGGCCTTCGCTCGCCGTCTTGTCGGGCGTGTCGACCGGGCCTGCGAGCAGCGGGATACCGCGCTCCATCCAGCGCGGCGTGATCGCGTCGCCGGCGCTCGTGATCTGCAGCGACGACGGCAACCCGTCGTCACCGAGGGTCGCGCGCAGCACGGCAGCGCCAGCCGGTCGATAGAAGTCGTGCGTGAAGTCCTCTTCGCGCGGCCACACCAGCTGCACCGGCCGGCCGCCGCATTCGATCGCGATGCGCACCGCCTGGCCGACGAAGTCGACGTCGAGGCGACGGCCGAAGCCGCCGCCGAGGTAGGTGACGTGGACCGTGACGTCGTCGAGCGGCACGCCGGCGACGTCGGCGGCGATGGCCCGCGCCAGTCCCGGCACCTGGGTCGGCGCCCAGACCTCGACCTTGCCGCCCTCGACCCGGGCCGTGCAATTGATCGGCTCCATGGTCGCGTGCGCGAGGTAGGGCGCGCGATAGACCTGCTCGACGACGCGTAACGAGCTCTGCGCCGCATCGACCTTGCCGCGCGTGTAGAAGGCGAAGCCGCCGCCGTTCGCCGCCGCCTCGCGCGCGCTCTTCTCGAGCGCGTCGAGGATGGCGCGACTGTCGAGGCCGCCGGCCGGTCGCTGCTGCCAGCTCACGTCGAGCGCGTCGGCACCGCGCCGCGCATGCCACCACGTACGGCCGACGACCGCGACCGCGAAGGTCGAGCCGGCATAGGCGCCAAGGCGAACGACGCGCTCGACGCCGGAAATCCTGGCCGCGGCGGCGACGTCGAGGGTGCCGACGCTGCCACCGATCATCGGGCAATGCCGGACCGACGCGTAGAGCAGGCCGGGCGGCCGCACGTCGATGCCGAACACGGCCGAGCCGTCGGTCTTGGCGACGAGATCGATGCGTGGCGCCGGCGTGCCGATCAGCTTCCACTCGGCCGGCGACTTCACGCGCACCGTGCCGGACGGCGTCGCTGCGGCCATCTGCGCGAGCTGGCCGTAGTGGGCGGTCGCCCCCGAAGGATGGCTGACGACGCCGTTCTTCACGCTCAGCTCGCCGGCCGGCTGCTTCCAGGTCAGCGAGGCGGCGCCGAGCAGCTGGGCGCGTGCGGTGGCCGCGGCCAGGCGCAGCACGTCCCAGGCGTCGACCACGCTCGACGAGCCGCCGGTGGCGTTGATGCCGAGCTCGCGCGCCACCTTGGCGACGACCCACTGGCCGCTGCGCGCAAGGCTGCTCTCGCGGCCGGGCTCGGTTTCGGTCGGATGGAACGGCAGGGCCGACACGAACATCGCCACGTTGCCGTAGAGCCGGTCCTGGCCGGCCGGGATCAGGCGCACCTGCGCCAGCGCGACGTCGAGCTCCTCGGCGACCAGCATGGCGAGCGCGGTGTGCACGCCCTGGCCCATCTCGCTGCGGTTCATGGCCAGCAGCACGCTGCCGTCGGCGCCGATCTTGATCCAGCCGTTGAGGCCGACCTCGCCGTCGACCGTGGGCAAGGTGTCGACGCCGCCCTGGCGGCTGCGCGGCGGCAGCACGCCCCAGCCGACGACCAGCGCACCCGCCGCGCCGAGCCCGCTCAGAAGCAGCGTGCGCCGTTTCATGCAGCGCTGCCCGGGTCGTTCAGGGCCTTGGCCGCGGCGTGGATCGCGGCCCGGATGCGAGGATAAGTGCCACAGCGGCAGATGTTGGTAACCGCGGCATCGATGTCGGCATCGCTCGGCTTGCGGTTCGTCGCGAGCAAGGCGGCTGCGGCCATCAGCATGCCGCTCTGGCAGTAGCCGCATTGCGGCACCTGATGCAGGACCCAGGCGCGTTGCAGGGCGTGCGGCTGCGCGGCGCTGCCGAGCGACTCGATGGTGACGATGCGCTTGCCCTGCACCGATGCGAGCGGTGTGACGCAGGAGCGCACGGCACGGCCGTCGACATGCACGGTGCAGGCGCCGCAGGCGGCGACGCCGCAGCCGAACTTGGTGCCGGTCAGACCGAGCAGCTCGCGCAGTGCCCAGAGCAGCGGCATCTGCGGCTCGGCCAGCTCATCCGGTAGCGCGCGTGCCACGCCGTTGACAACGATTTCCAAGCTTCACCTCGTGCAGGGCGCGCCGATTGTGCACGTGCGCCAGAATACGCTCGGCGCCTCGCTCCGCGCGGCGTCGCCGCTCCGCCTTTTTCGATCCGGCTCCGCCGAGGTGTCACGCATGTTCCGATCGCTTTTCGCGGCTGCCCTGGCCGTCACCGCCATCGTCGACAGCGCTGGCGCGCAGGCACAGAACGTCGTGCTCTACGGGCTCGTCGACCTGTCGGGCAGCCACAGCCGGCTGCTCGGCGCCGACCGCTCCCAATGGCAGCTCGACAGCGGCAACCTGTCGCGCAGCTTCCTCGGCTTTCGCGGCGCCGAAGACCTGGGTGGCGGCCTCAGGGCGGTGTTCAAGCTCGAGTCCTATTTTCGCGCCGATACCGGCGGCAGCGGCCGCAGTGACAGCGACATGTTCTGGGGCCGCGACGCCAACGTCGGCCTGTCCGGCGCCTTCGGCACGACCGTGCTCGGACGCAACGTCACGCCGCTCTACCTGACGACGATCAACTTCAATCCCTTCGGTGATTCGTTCGGCTTCTCGCCGAGCACGCGCCAGTATTTCGCCGGTGCGGTGCTGGGCGACCGGAGCTGGAACAACTCGCTCGCCTACACCAACAACCCGAAGGATCCGTTGCGCGTCCACTTCGTCGTCAACACGCCCGAAGGCGTCGCGACCGACGGCCGCAACGCCGGCTTGAGCGTGTCGTACATCACCGGCCCGTTCGCCGCCACGCTGGTCGCCGAGCAGATCAAGAACAGCGCCTTGCCCGTGCCCGCCGGCTTCGAGCGGCAGACGGTGATCCAGGCCGGTGCAACCTACGACTTCAAGCTGGTGCGCGTATACGGCCAGGCCGGGCGCGTCAAGACCGAGGCAACGATCGACACGCGGACCGTGCTCTACCAGATCGGCGCTGCCGTGCCGATCCAGAACAGTGTGATCCTGATCGCCTTCGGCAGCGCGCAGGCAAAGACCGCCTCGTCGCGCATCACCGACCGGACCTTCTCTCTGGGCTACGACTACTTCCTGTCCAAGAACACCGACGTGTACGTCGCGGCGCTCTACGAGAAGAGCTTCAACGTCAGCTCGGGCAACAGCGTGGCCGGCGGCTTGCGCCTGCGCTTCTAGCGCGAGCAAACCTAGTCGAGGATCACCTCGGCGCGAACCACGCCGGCCCGGTCGGCGCGGGCGCTCAGCGCCAGACGCGTTCCCTGCGGCGCGCGCACCACCCACTCGCCCACGGCGCGATCGGCAGTCACCTCGCGGCTGGGCAGAAAGGCGTTGAGCGAATTCTTGGGCGCGTGGCCTTCGAGCTGTGGCCCTTCCATTCGCGGCTTGCCGCTGACCAGCGATACCGACGCGTCGCCCTCGGGCAAATGGATCTCGAAGATGACGCCGCGCACCGTCTTGCGCTGCAGCGCCCGCTTGGTCACGTAGGCGGGCAGCCAGCCGCTGTTGCACACCGCCAGCTTGACGCGCCAGGTGTCGGGCCCGAGCGCGCGCACCTCGGTGCGCAGCAGCTCCAGCTTGGGCAGCGAGAGCGCGATCTGCGTCATCCACTTCGGAAAGCGCGCCGCCTCGCGTTCGCGCAGCTGCGGCGGCGGATTGCGCCAGTAGTTCATCTTGTCCCAACCGCCGATCTCGACCTGGCCGAGTTGCGGATGCATGAAGGGCTTCCACTCGACGTGGGCCTGCCCGCCGCAATGCTCGTCGCTCCACTTGATCAGTTTGAGGTCGTCCTCCACCGGGTGCTCGCGGTACCAGTCCACCCACTTGTAGTCGGCGATCCCCGCCTCCTTGTTCGGCGCCCAGATCTCGACCACCCAGAACAGCGCACCGAGGTGCTCGTAGACCCAGTCCTGGGTGCCGCCGATCACTTCCTTGGGGTGGTACTTGAAATCGTGCCAGATGCTGATCGCCGGGTAGCCCGAAAGCTTCGTGCCGATATCGCTGAAGCGCTTGATCGACCACAGGTCCTCGGGAATCATGTCGTCGTCGCTCTGCGTGCCCATCGGCCTCAGGATCACGCCGCTGTGCGTGTGATAGCTGATCGCCGCGCCGATGTTCCTGTGCTTGACGATGAAGTCGACCATCGCCTTGACCTCGGGCTCGCTCGTCGGGTACTCGCCCGCACCTTCCTGCTCGAACTCCTGGCGCCAGAACGACGGGAAGTTGCGGTTCAGGTCGAGCGCCTCGACGTTCTTGTTCACCCTCACGGTGAGGCCGTCGTAGTTCTGCACGAAGCCCTCGGGCATGAGCCGGTAGTAGTCGCCCCCGAACTCGCCGGGCTCGCGTGCGACCATCAGGCGCGGATCGGCGGCGCATTTCTTGTAGGTGCCGTGCGGGTCGGCGATGCGCATGAAGAGAACGCGGCCGTCGCCGTCGATGTCCTCGGGCGTCAGGCCGTCGACCGGCGCCTCGTCGAAGGGATAAGGCCGGGTCGACGAACGGATATGGCGCGGCCGGTCGGCCAGGGCCAGCTCGGCGCCGTCGGGATTCAGGCGCGGGCACAGGTAGACGGCGCGGCTGTCGAGCAGCTCGGTGATGTCGGCGTCGCTGCCGTACTTCGTGACCAGCTCGTGCAGGAAATACAGCACTGCCGTCGATGCGGTCAGCTCGGCGGCGTGGATGTTGCCGTCGGCCCAGAACGCCGGCTTGTCCTCGGCCGCGCCGGTTGCGATGTCGGTCACCGTCGCGACCCAGATGTCGCGTCCCTCGTGGCTCTTGCCGATCGAGCCGACGGCGACCAGGGTCGGATGCGCTTCAGCGTAGGCGAAGAGCAGTCGGGTCAGTTCGTCGTATTTGTAGAAAGTGTCGAAGCGCGGAGTCGGCGTGAAGGGTTGCGTCATGAAGCGTTCATTGGCCACGGAACAGGCTCTGGAAATGTCTCGACACGGGCAGGCGCTCGCTGCGCCCGCGCAGCGTCACCACCATGGTGCCGTCGTCCTGGCGGACCGCGCTGGCGATGGCGCGCTGATTGACGATGATAGAGCGGTGCACCTGCCAGAACCGGTCGACGGCGAGCCGGGCAAGCAGCTCCTTGAGCGGCGTGCGGATCAAGGCTTCGCCGCCTTGATGCACGACGCGCGTGTAGCGCGAGTCCGACTCGAAGAAGACGATCTCGTCGACCGGGATCAGCCGAACCTCCTTGCCGAGCCCGGCCTGGATCACCTCGAGCGGCGGCTCGGGGCGCAGCTGCGTGCCGAGCTGTCGGAGCAGCTCGGCCAGCGCCGGCGCCGCGCCGTCCGCCGCCGGAACGGCAGCCAGACCGGCCTTCGCCTTGGCCACGCTGCGCGCCAGACGCTCCGGATCGACCGGCTTGACGAGGTAGTCGACCGCGCCGGCGTCGAAGGCGGCGAGCGCGTGGTCGCCGTAAGCCGTGACGAAGACGACGCGCGCGGCGCCGTCGATGCGACGCGCCACCTCGATGCCGGTCAGGCCGGGCATGCGCACGTCGAGGAAGCAGACCGCGGGCTCGTGGGCGAGGAACAGGTCCCAGGCGTCGACGCCGTTGCCTGCCTCGGCGACGATCTCGAGCTCCGGCCAGGCGACGGCGAGCGCCGCGCGCAGCTGCTGTCGCGGCGCTTCCTCGTCGTCGGCGATCAGGGCGGTCGTCATGCGGCGTCTTCGATGCGCACGCAGGCTTCGGTGCCGCGGCCGGTTCGACCGACAGTGAGGGCGAGCGTGGCACGCCCATCGTAGCGGTGGCGCAGGCGCTCGCGGCTGTTGGCAATGCCGACGCCGCGCCGCTGCGCTTCCTCGGCGAGGCCGGGATCGCCGAGGCCGACACCGTCGTCGTCGACGCGCAGCAGCACGGCGCCGCCTTCGCGGCTGACGCTCACGTCGACGCGGCCGCCGGCAAGGATCGGCTCGATGCCGTGCTCGACCGCGTTCTCGACCAGCGTCAGGACGAGGCCGGCCGGCACCTCGACGCCCGCGCCGCCGGGGTCGACCTCGACCTGAAAGGCAAGCCGCGGGCCGAGCCGCGCGCGCATGACCTCGAGGTAGTGGCGCGCCGCATCGCACTCGGCGCCGAGCGTCGCCAGCGGCGCCTCCATCGCTTCGGTGGTCGTGCGCAGCAGCGCGGTCAGCGAGCGCAATAGCGGGCCGGCGCGGGCGTCGCCGGTGTCGACCCAATGCTGCAGCGACGCCAGCGTGTTGAAGATGAAGTGCGGCCGGATCTGGCCCTGCAGCAGCCGCAGCCGCGCCTCGGCGGCCTGCCGCGCCGCGCTGTCGCGTTCGGCGACGAGCGTCGTCCGCTCCAGCTCGGCGCGGAGCAACCGGCGCCGCGCGAACGCGGTCAGCTCCATCGCCACGGCGAGGGCGATCGCGGCAAGGGCGAGCAGCGGCGCGACCTCGACGAAGGCGGTGCGAAGTGCCGGCCACAGGGTCTGGGTGTGCAGATCGCCGAACTTGGCGATGCGGCCGACGAGAAAACCCAATGCCGCGCCGGCATAGATGCCGAGCGAACTGATGACGCCGATGCGCACCGCCTTGTGGCCGGCAAAGCGCTCCGGCTGCAGCCAGGCGCCGAGCACCCCGAACGGAATCGCCAGCCAGGCACCGAGGCTGAACGCCAGCGCCAGCAGCCACGGCAGGCCGGCGGCGCTGAGGCCCATCACGCTGGCCGCGATCGCCACGCCGAAGCAGAGCCAGATCGCGGCGCCGCGCCGGCTGTAGAGCCAGCGATCGATCCGCTCGACCTCGGCCCGGGTGCGCGGCGGCATGCGCTGGTAGTGCGGCTCGGCCCACGCGAAGTAGCGGCGCTGCAGCCAGTTGTCGTCGTCTCGGATGCTCATCGATCGATTCTCGACCGGGCGCCGGGCGCCGGCCACGCTCATGGGGCGAAACGCCGTGGGCGCCGTGCGAAGCGCGCTCAGGCGCACACGAACGGCGCGCCGTCGACGAAGACGCGCAGCTCGCCCGGCGCAAAGGCGGACCAGGACTCGTCCTTCGTCAGCGGCTCGGTGACGATGACGGCGACGCGGTCGCGCGTCGAGGTGTGCTCGGTGAAGTCGATCGTCACGTCGTCGTCCTGCAGCGACGCGCGGGCGAATGGATGCTGGCGCACGATGTGGTGCAGCTCGGTCGAGCAATGCGCCCAAAGCGCCTGGCCGTTGCTCAGCATGGCGTTGAAGACGCCGTGCCGGGCCACCTGCGGCAGCAACTCGGCCAGCGTCGCCGTCAGCTCGTCGATCGGCGGCACGCTGGCGTGCGCTTTGGCCAGCTCCTGCATCAACCAGCAGAAGGCGCGCTCGCTGTCGGTGCCGCCGACCGGATGAAAGGCGCCGTGCAGGCGTGGCGCGTAGCCCTTCAGGTCGCCGTTGTGCGCGAAGACCCAGTAGCGTCCCCACAGCTCGCGCACGAAGGGATGGGTGTTCTCGAGCGCGACGCGGCCCTGCGTCGCCTTTCGGATATGAGCGACGATGTTCTCGCTCTTGATCGGGTAGGCGCGCACCATCGCCGCGATCGGCGACTCGCGCGCGCTCTGTGCGTCGACGAGCAGGCGCACCCCGGCGCCCTCGAAGAAAGCGATGCCGAAGCCGTCCTTGTGCTCCTGGGCGCGCGTCGCGAAGCCGGTGAAGCTGAACATCACGTCGGTCGGCGTGTTGGCATTCATGCCGAGAAGCTGGCACATGGCGGCGGCGGCGTGAGGTAGACCCTGTCATTCTGAGCGCAGTGAAGAATCTCGCGCGTGCATGGCGAGATTCCTTCGCTTCGCCAAGGATGACAGGCGCGCTCAGCGCCAGTCGAACAACCGGCGCAAGACGCCGCGCGCCGTGACGGCATCGACGGGCAGGTAGGTCTCTTCGAGCACGCCGGTCAGGCGATGCACGCGGCGCGGGCTGCGCTTCGCGCTCCAGACGAGCAGGTCGAGCGTCCAGGGATGGGCGTTGAGCGCGGCGTGGGCCTGCGCGTACATGTCGAAGCGCGGCTTCAATGCGCGAACGCGGGCGGCGTAGTCGGCGCGCGCCGTGGCGTCGTCGTTGGCGGCAAGGATCGCCTCGGCGGCGTGCAGGCCGGTCTCCATCGCCTTGCCGATGCCCTCGCCGGTGAGCGCGTAGGTGCTGCCGGCAGCCTCGCCGGCGACGAGGAGACCGGGCGCCTCGAGTCGCGCGCCTTCGAGCGAGCAGCGCAGCGGTGCGCCCTTCATCGCTTCGCCGGCGTCGCCGAGCCACTGGCCGTCTGCGACGAGCTGGCGCGCCGGCGCGTAGACGTCCTGGAAAGCGGCGAAGGCGGTGTGCAGGTTCAGGTGCGACGCGCCGGGCGGGTCGCCCTGGGCGACGCCGACGCCGATGTTGAAGAGGTCGCCGCCGCAGGGAAAGATCCAGCCGTAGCCGGGCGCGAGTCGCCGGTGCCAGACGACCTCGAGCCGGGTGATGCGCGCCGCCATCGCCGGACTCCTGATGTAGCCGCGCATGGCGATGCCGCTCGGCGCGCGCCGCTCGCACAGGCCCGCGGCGATCGTCGCCTGCGGCTGCGCGCCGGTCGCGAGCACGACCCAGCCAGCGCGGATCTCGCGCTGCGCGCCGCCCTGCTTCACGGTCGCGCCGATGCAGCGGCCACCAGCGTCGCGCAGTGGTGCCGCGAACTGCAGCGGCGCAAACATGCGCGCCCCGGCGGCGACCGCGGCGCGGCAGACGATTTCGTCGAGGCGCTTTCTCGGCAGCACGGCGAGCGCCGCCGGCACGTCGATGCGGCCGCCGCGCGGCGCCACACAGGCCAGAGCCGTCGACGCCTGCGCTTCGGCCATCACTTGCTCGAGGACGCCGAGCCGGGCGAGCGCGCGCAAGGCATCGGGGATCAGGCCATCGCCGCAGACCTTGTCGCGCGGGAAGGCCTGCTGGTCGATCAGCACGACGTCGCGACCGGCCCGCGCCAGCACCTGCGCAGCGGCGCTGCCGGCCGGCCCGGCGCCGACCACGAGCACCTCGCAGCGTGCCGGAAGAAGCTCGAGGCCGAGGTTCATTCGGCGGGCCGGCTGGTGCCGGCCCGCGCCCGGGACGGGCCCATGAGAACGGCGGCCACCACGGCGCAAGCCGTGATCGCGCCGATCAGCACAAAGGTCTCGTGGTAGGCCACGATCGCCTGCGCGGGGTGCGTGCGCAGGCGCCACTCGAGCACGTTGCCGACCAGGCCGATGCCGAGCGCGCCGCCGAGCTGGCGCAGGAAATTGATGGTGCTCGAACCCTGCGCGATCATCGTGTTCGGCAGGCCGTGCATCGAGCCCAGGTTGAGCGACGGCAGGACGAAGCCGAGGCCGACCCGGCCGACCACCGCCCAGAGGGTGATGAGGCCGAGCGCCGTTCCGAGGCTGACGCCGAGCATGACGAAGAACGAGAAGGACAAGAGCAGCAGGCCGATCGCGACGAGTCGATTGACGGCGACGCGATCAGCCAGGCGCCCGGCGAGCGGAATGACGAGCGCGAGGACGATGCCGGCCGGCAGCAGCACCGCGCCGGCCTGCGAAGGTGGAAGATGCAGCGCTTCCTGCATGAACACCGGCACCAGGTAGGTCGAGCCGAACAGCGCCATGCCGTAGATGAAGGCGACCAGCCCGCCCATCGCGAACGAGCGATGCCCGAACAGGCCGAGCGCCATCAGCGGATGGGTGCCACGCCTCTGGTGCATGACGAAGCCGACCGTGGCGATCAGGCTGCAGGCAATCAGCGCCAGGCCGAACGACATCGTCTCGGCGGTGAGGTGCACCATGCCGTTGAGCAAGGCGAGCACGGCCACCGCGATGAGGCCGAGGCCGACGATGTCGAGCCGGCCGCCTGCACGATGCACCGGGCCCCCGCCCGGCGCACCGATCGGCAGGTAGCGGTTGGCCATCGCCATCGCGATCAGGCAGAACGGCGTGACGACGAAGAAGATCGAGCGCCAGCCCCACCACTCGACGAGCACGCCGCCAACGCTCGGGCCGATCGCCGGCGCGAGCACGACGCCGAAGCCGAACAGGCCCATCGCCTTGCCGCGCTCGCCGGCGGCGAAGGCGTGCAGGATGATGATCGCCGGGATCGGCTGCAGCACGCCCGCCGCCAGGCCTTCGACGACGCGCATCGCCAGCACCAGATCGAACCAGGGACTGCAGCCGCCGGCGATGCCGCCGGCCATGAGCAGGGCGACGGCGCCGATGTAGGTGTGGCGATAGCCGTAGCGGTCGAGCAGCCAGGGCGTGGTCAGCATCGACAGCGTCATGGCGCCCATGAAGCCGGCCGCCAGCCACTGCGCGCGCTCCTGGCCGAGGGCGAAGGTGCGCGACATGTCGGGCACGGCGACGTTGACGATGGTCGAGGCCATGATCGCCGCGACCGTGCCGATCATCACCGAGGCCAGCACGCGCCAGCGGTACGAGGGACCGAAGCGCGCCTCGAGGGCGGCACGGGAATGCGGGAGGTCGGGGGACGACATGAACGGGCCGGAGCTGGCCACGATTGTGGCCGCGCTCGCGGGTTGTCGGCGGCGATGCGTGCGGCGATCCGGTCGAGGTCGGCGACGGCCCGTCTCGTCCAGCGCAGCTTCATCCCTGCCGTCGTGATGCTGCTTTGCGCGGCGCGCCCGGTTTGCCGGCCCGGCCCTTCGCGTATCGATCGAACACGGCAGCGACGTCCGCGACGCCGGCGAACTCGCCGGCGTCGGCGGCACCGATGCCTTTGCGCAGGTCTTCGATCTGTGGCGTGCGCCAATCGAGATATTCGCGCAGCGCCTCCATGGCGACGTGGCTTGTCGAGCGGCCGGTCAACGCAGCGTAGGTCGCCGTCTCCGCTTTCAGGGCATCGGGCAGGCGGATGCTCATTTGCGAATCTTTCGGTGCTGGAGGCACGATCGTTGCGGAGAGACCTGCCGCGCGGCAAGCGCGCCTGAGCCGCCGCCCCCGCCGAAGTCAGATCTCTTCGTACAAGGGCAGGGTCAGGAATTCCTCGAACGCTTCCTGAGTGCTCATCTGCGTGAAGATGTCGGCGGCGCGGTCGAACTTGCCGGCGTAGCCGCCGGCCTTGATCTTCGCCAGCTCTTCCGGGACGAGCTGCTTCACCAGCTCGGCAGTGACCTTGCGGCCGTCGTCGAGCACGCCCTTGGGAGAGCGGATCCACTGCCAGACCTGGCTGCGGCTGATCTCGGCGGTGGCCGCGTCTTCCATCAGGTTGTGGATCGGCACGCAGCCGTTGCCGGCGAGCCATGCGCCGAGGTAGTGGATGCCGACGTTGATGTTCATGCGCAGGCCCGCTTCGGTGATCGGCGTCTCGGGCTTGAAGTCGAGCAGGTCGAAAGCTGTCACCGCGACCTCGGGCTTCTGCTTCTCGAACTGGTTCGGCCGATCGCCGAGCACCGTGACGAACTCCTTCATCGCCGACTCGACCAGCCCCGGGTGCGCGACCCAGCCACCGTCGTAGCCGTCTTCGGCGTCGCGCCGCTTGTCGGCAATGATGCCGGCCATCGCCACCTCGTTCTTCACCGGGTCGTTCTTGATCGGGATCAGCGCGCTCATGCCGCCGATCGCCGGCGCGCCGCGCTTGTGGCAGGTCTTCAGCAGCAGCAGCGCGTAGGCGCGCATGAACGGTGCCGTCATGGTCACCTTGGCGCGGTCGGCGAGGCAGAACTCGCGATCGAGCTTGAACTTCTTGATGCACGAGAAGATGTAGTCCCAGCGGCCGGCGTTGAGGCCGGCGCTGTGCTCGCGCAGCTCATAGAGGATCTCTTCCATCTCGAACGCCGCGAGGATGGTCTCGATCAGCACCGTCGCCTTGATCGTGCCTTGCGGCAGGCCGAGTTCGTTCTGCGCCATCACGAAGGCGTCGTTCCAGAGCCGCGCCTCGAGGTGGCTTTCGAGCTTGGGCAGGTAGAAGTACGGGCCGGCGCCGCGCCCGAGCAGCTCCCTAGCGTTGTGGAACAGGAACAGCGCGAAGTCGAACAGGCCGCCATGGACGCGCTGGCCGTCGACGGTGACGTGCTTCTCGTCGAGATGCCAGCCGCGCGGCCGCACCTGCAGCGTCGCGATGGTGTCGTTGAGCTCGTAGCTCTTCACGCCGGCCGGCGATTCCTGCGTGAACGAGAGCGTGCGACGGATCGCCTGGCCGATGTTGATCTGGCCCTGGATCTGGTTGGACCAGAGCGGCGAGTTGCTGTCCTCGAAGTCGGTCATGTAGGAGTCGGCGCCCGAGTTGAAGGCGTTGATGACCATCTTCGCGTCGACCGGGCCAGTGATCTCGACGCGGCGGCACTGCAGCGCCTTCGGCACCGAGGCGATCTTCCAGTCGGCGTCGCGGACCGCTTTGGTCTCAGCCAGGAAGTCCGGGCGCTCGCCGGCATCGAGCCGCTTGGCGCGGGCGGCGCGGGCCGCGAGCAGTTCCTGGCGGCGCGGCTCGAAGGCGCGATGCAGCTTGGCGACGAGCGCGAGCGCCGGCTCGGTGAGGATCGCTTCGAAGCCGGGCAGGATCGGTGCGTTGATGGCCACGCCGGGCGGCAGGGTGAGCGTCATGGCGTCGGGCTCCGGGGCGAAAACGGGAAGAAGGAAAGAACGTCCGCAAGGCTCGTGCCGGTGCGCGTCGGCGCCGCGCCGAGTTCGTCGAGCGGTAGGCCGAAGCGATTGATCCACAGCGTGGTGTAGCCGAACCAGGTCGCGCCGATCGCGTCCCAGCAGTTGCTCGACACGAACAACACCTCGCTCGCCCCGAGTCGAAGTGCCGCCGTACCGAGCGCATAGGTCGCGGGATCGGTTTTGAAGCGGCCCGTACCCTCGACGCTGAGCACCGGGTCGAGCAGGTCGGCGAAGCCGGCGTGGCGAACGACGGCCTCGAGCATGTCGGGATCGCCGTTGCTGAGAATGCCGGCACGAACGCCGAGCCGCTTCAGCGCCTGCAGGACGGCGAGGTTCTCGGCGAACGGCTGCAGACGGTCGTAGCTGCCCATCAGCTCGTCCTCCGCGGCGGCATCGAGCGCCAGCGACAGCCGCTTTGCGGCGAAGCGCAGGCCCGCCCGCGTGCAGTCGCGAAAGCTGCGGATGCGCCCGCTCATCGAGCTGAGCCGGGTGTACTCGATCTGCTTGTCGCGCCAGAGGATGCCGAGCCGCTCGCCGAATCCGGGGAACAGCCGCTCGGCAGCGGCGCCGATGCTGTAGACGTCGAACAAGGTGCCGTAGGCATCGAACAACACCGCCTGCACGGCGGCGGCAGAACCAGGATCGGGCGTCGCAGTCATGCCGCTAATTTATGCGATCGGCGGAAACGCCGATCGCATCGGCGGCGAGAACCGACGGGCGCACGCCCGAGGGCCGTGCGCGGCTGCCTCAGGCTCAGGCCGCCAGACAGCTCTTCATGTAGGCCTTGTACTCGTCGCCCTTCTTGCCCTTGCCTTCGCCGCTGCACTTCTTCATCTTTTCCTGCTGCGTCATCGGCGTGGCCGGCGCCGATGCGGCGCCGCCGGCCGACAGGCAGGTCTTCACGGCGGCCTTGTACTCGTCGCCCTTCTTGCCCTTGGCCTGCTTGCTGCAATCGCTCATCTTCGATTGCTGCGCCGTCATCGGCGCGCTGGCGGCCACGTTCGTCAGCATCGGCGCTTCCTTGTGCGAATTTGCGAAAGCAGAAGCGGAAAAGGCCAGCGCCAAAGCGGCGGAAATGCTGAGCAGTCGGTTCATGAACATATCTCCCCTGGGGTTGTGCAGAAGTCTTGGCCCGCTCGCGGCGAGCGGGTCGGCGGGCGAGATTGGATCATGCCGGGGCGGTCGCCGGCAAGGCGAGACGGCCGCCGCGTCGACGCGCGGCTACAGGATACGCCGCGGGTGGGCGAGTTGCTCGTGCGCCGAATGAAGGCGCCGCACCAGCACCTTGATGAAGGAATCGTGGAACAGGTGGCGGCAGTTCGGGCTCAGCTGCAACAGCGTCTCGGGCGTGAACGAGATCGTCGTCGCCGGCTCGGTGATGATGACGTCGGTGCTGTGCTTCTTCAGCTCGGCACTCGGCGCCAGGTAGGCCATCTCGCCGACGGAGGTGCCGGCACCGAGTTGCGCCACCTTCTTGCCGTCGCGAAAGACCTCGACCTCGCCCTGCGCCATGATATGGAAGCTGTTGCCTTCCTCGCCCTTGCGGTAGAGCGCATGGCCGAAGTGGAAGCGCTGCCACTTGGCGCGGTGCACGACTTCCCAGAGCTCGACGTCGCCGAAGTTGTTGAAGAACTCGAGCGTGCGCAGCAAGGTGAAGCGCTCGGAGTCGAGCACGCCCTGGAACTGGCCGCGCGGCACCTGCTGGGTCGTGACCAGGCCCGAGAGCGCTTGCGCGAACTCGCCCCAGTCGCTGTAGCGGTCGCCCGGCTTCTTGGCCAGCGCCTTCTGGATGACGTTGTCGAGCGCCTCGGTGACGCCGGCGCGGATGCCGGCCAGCGGCGCCGGCTTGACGTTGTAGATCTGATGCATCATGGCCGACTGGACCTGCGCATCGAAGAGCGGCCGGCCGGCGATCAGGTGATAGAGCACGGCGCCGAGCGAGTAGATGTCGGCGCGACAGTCGAGCGTGCCGCCGTCGAGCTGCTCGGGCGACATGTAGGCGAGCGAGCCGACGCGGTGGATCTGCGTCACGTCCGAGCCGAGGTTCAGCACGCTGCCGAAGTCGGTGATCTTGACGTCGGTGATGGTGCCGTTGTTGAGCACGGTGAGCAGGTTGGCCGGCTTGACGTCGCGGTGGATCAGGCCCTGGCGATAGACGTAGCCGAGCGCCATCGCGCACTTGAAGCCGATTTCGACGACCAGCTCGAGCGAGAGCAATTGGTCGGCGCGGCAGTACGGGCGCAGCGT
>JANXXS010000301.1 GCA_025350505.1 Burkholderiales bacterium | reverse complement strand
GGTGTCGGCATCGATCGCAAGGTGCTGGCCGACATGGCCGTCAACGATCCGGCCGCCTTCGGCAGCATCGTCGAGAAGGTTCGTCCTCACCTGTCGTGATCTCGACCGGGCCGGCGGCCTTTGGCCGCTGCCCGGATGTCGCGCCGCTCTGCGGCCGTTTCGTTGCAGAGAACGATGAACGATCTCGCGTCGCTGGTTGAAAGCGCTAGGGCCGACTTCGCTCGGGCGTCGGCGAGTGCCGAGCTCGAGGACGCGAAGGCGCGCTATCTGGGCAAGGCCGGCAGCGTGACGGAACAGCTGAAGGCGCTCGGTGCTTTGCCGGTCGACGAGAAAAAGGCACGCGGCGCCGAGATCAATGCCGCGAAGCAGGCGATCGAAGCGGCTCTTGTGGAGCGGCGCGCCGATCTCGCCAACCGCCAGCTCGAGGCGCAGCTCGCGGCGCAGTCGCTCGACGTGACCTTGCCCGGCCGCAACCGCGGCACCGGCGGCGTGCATCCGATCAGTCAGGCGCTCGAACGGATCGAGGCTATCTTCGCCTCGATGGGCTTCGAGGTCGCCGACGGTCCCGAGATCGAGACCGACTGGTACAGCTTCACCGCGCTCAACAACCCGGAGAATCATCCGGCGCGTTCCATGCAGGACACCTTCTACGTCGACCTCGAGGACGACGAGGGGCACTGGCTCAACCTGCGCCCGCACACCTCGCCGATGCAGATCCGCTACGCGCAAGCGCATGCGCGGCGCCACGCCGGCGCGGCGACGATGCCCGACGTGCGCGTGATCGCGCCGGGCCGCACCTATCGCGTCGACAGCGACGCCACGCATTCGCCGATGTTCCATCAGGTCGAAGGCCTCTGGCTCGGCGAGAACGTGAGCTTTCGCGACCTGAAGGCGGTCTACCTCGACTTCATGCGCGCCTTCTTCGAGACCGACCAGCTGAAGCTGCGCTTTCGTCCAAGCTACTTTCCCTTCACCGAACCGAGCGCCGAGATCGACCTGATGTTCGAGACCGGCCCGCTCGCCGGCCGCTGGCTCGAGATCTCGGGCTCGGGCCAGGTGCATCCGCAGGTCGTTCGCAACATGGGTTTCGATCCGGAGCGCGTCATCGGCTTTGCCTTCGGATCGGGCATCGATCGATTGGCGATGCTGCGCTACGGCATCGATGACCTGCGCCTTTTCTTCGACGGCGACCTGCGCTTCCTGAGCCAGTTCGCCGGGACCTGACAGAGCCATGCAATTCCCGGAATCCTGGCTGCGCGAATTCTGCGATCCGCCGATCTCGACCGCCGAGCTCGCCGAGCGGTTGACCATGGCCGGCCTCGAGGTCGAGGACCTGCGTCCGGCGGCGCCCCCCTTCCACGGCGTCGTCATCGCCGAGGTGCTCTCGGTGGCGCCGCATCCGAACGCCGATCGCCTGCGCGTCTGCCAAGTCGACGCCGGCGGCGGCGAGACGCTCGAGATTGTCTGCGGTGCGCCCAACGTTCGCGCCGGCATCAAGGTGCCCTGCGCGCGCGTCGGCGCCGAGCTGCCGCCGGCCAGGGAAGGCGAGGGGGCGGCGCCGTTCCGCATCGAGATCGGCAAGATCCGCGGCGTCGAAAGCCGTGGCATGCTCTGCTCGGCGCGCGAGCTCAAGCTCTCCGACGATCACGGCGGCCTTCTCATCCTCGACCCGGCCGCGCCGGTCGGTGCAGATCTGCGTGTTCATCTGCATCTCGATGACACGATCTTCACCCTCAAGCTCACGCCCAATCTCGGCCATTGCCTGAGTGTGTACGGCGTCGCGCGTGAGGTCGCGGCGCTCACCGGCGCACCGTTGAAGGCACCGACGATCACCAAGGCGGCAGTCACAGACGACTCCGTGCTGCGCGTCTCGATCGAGGCGCCCGACCTGTGCGGCCGCTTTTCCGGCCGCATCGTCAGCGGCGTCGACACGACCACCAAGACGCCGGCGTGGATGGTCGACCGCCTCGCCCGCTGCGGCCAGCGCAGCGTTGCACCGCTCGTCGACATTTCGAACTACGTCATGTTCGAGCTCGGCCGGCCGACGCACATCTTCGATCTCGACACCATCGACGGCGGCCTCACGGTGCGCTGGGGCCGCGCCGGCGAAGCGCTCGAGCTGCTCAACGGCGCGACCGTCGAACTCGACGCCACGGTCGGCGTCATCGCCGACGACCGCCGTGTCGAGTCGCTTGCCGGCATCATGGGCGGGGCGCGCACCGCGGTGTCGGACGCGACGAGGAACGTCTATGTCGAGGCCGCGTTCTGGTGGCCCGAGGCGGTCGCCGGGCGTTCGCGTCGCTACAAGTTCACGACCGATGCCGGACACCGCTTCGAGCGCGGCGTCGATCCGGCGACGACGGCCCTGCACATCGAGCGCATCACCGCGCTCATCGTCGAGATCTGTGGTGGCGCCGAGACGCGCTGCGGTCCGATCGACGACCAGATCGTCAACGTACCGCATCCCGATCCCGTGACGCTGCGCGTGGCGCGCGCCGCCAAGGTCATCGGCCTGCCCGTCACGCAGGCCGAGTGCGAGGCCGTGATGACGCGCCTTGATTTGGCGTGGACGAGCACGCCGGGAACGATCGAGGTCGAGCCACCGAGCTGGCGCTTCGACCTGCGAATCGAGGAAGACCTGATCGAAGAGGTCATCCGCTTGATCGGCTACGACAAGCTCGACGCCGCGCCGCCGCGCGGCACGCTGGTCGCGCATGTGCCGAGCGAGACGCGGCGCACGCCCTCCGTGCTGCGCCACCGGCTCGCCGGCCTCGGCTGGCAGGAGACGATCAGCTTCAGCTTCGTCGACGAGCGCTGGGAGCGCGAGCTCGCCGGCAATGCGAATCCGGTGCGCGTCGTCAATCCGATCGCGCAGGCCTATTCGGCGATGCGATCGAGCCTCGTCGGCAGCCTGGTCGAGGTACTGCGCGTCAACCTGGCGCGCAAGGCCTCGCGGCTGCGCGTCTTCGAGCTCGGCAAGGTCTATCTGCGCGACGCCGCGGCGGCGGCCGGCGACGGCGCCGTGGCCAAAGTGCGTCAGCCGCTGATGCTCGGTGGGCTCGCCTTCGGCCCGGCCGAGCCGCTGCAATGGGGTCGCGCAGAGCGCAGCGTCGACTTCTTCGACGTCAAGGGCGACCTCGAGTCGCTTGTCGGTTCGGGGCGCGTGCGTTTCGAGCCGGCGCCGCACCCGGCGCTTCATCCGGGGCGCAGCGCCGCGATCGAGATCGGTGGCCGGCGTGTCGGCATCGTCGGCGAGCTGCATCCACGCTGGCGCCAGGAATACGAGCTGCCGAGCAACGCCGTCGTGTTCGAGATCGAGGCCGAAGCCCTGATGCGACGCGAGATGCCCGCCTTTGCGCCTTTGCCCAAGCAGCAGCCGGCGTGGCGCGACATCGCCGTCGTCGCGAACAGGAACGTCACGCACGCGGCGCTCATCGGCGCCGTGCAGGCCGGCCCGGCCGGCGTTGTCCGCGCGGCGACGCTGTTCGACATCTATGAGCCGAAGAGCCCGGTCGCCGGCATCGGCGAAGACGAGCGCAGTGTGACCCTTCGCCTCGAGCTTCGCGACGACGCCGAGACCCTGATCGACGAGCGCATCGACGGCGTCGTTTCGGGTGTGATCGCGGCACTCGAGACTGGCCTCGGTGTTCGCCTGCGCGCGCAATAGCCGACAGACACGACAGAGACCCATGGCCCGCCCAGATCCGCCCGCACCGCGCAGCCTGCAGCCGACTCTGGTGACGCCGACGCTCACCAAGGCCGAGCTCGCCGAGCTGCTGTTCGAGCGCCTGGGACTCAACAAGCGCGAGTCGAAGGACATGGTCGAGGCCTTCTTCGACCTCATCCACAAGACCCTGCTCGAAGGCGACGACGTCAAGATGTCGGGCTTCGGCAACTTCAACATCCGGCGCAAGGCGCCCCGGCCCGGCCGCAACCCGCGCACCGGCGAGGCGATCCCGATCAAGGCCCGGCACGTCGTGACATTTCACGCGAGTCACAAACTGAAGGGAGTTGTGCAAGGCGACACGCCGCCGGCAGACGAGTTCGAGTAAAGTCGAGGTTTATCTCCTGATCTTATTGATTTTCATGGAGAAAACCCTCCCGCCGATCCCTGCCAAGCGCTACTTCACGATCGGCGAAGTGAGCGAGCTTTG
>JANXXS010000300.1 GCA_025350505.1 Burkholderiales bacterium | reverse complement strand
GCACCTGCATCGCCCAGTCGATGACCTGGCAGGCCATGTTCGGCGCCACCACCTTGATCATCGCGATCTCGGCCTTGGCCGCCTTGTTGCCGGCGACGTCCATCATCCACGCCGCCTTCAGCGTCAGCAGGCGCGACATGTCGATCGGGCAGCGCGCCTCGGCGATGCGCTCGCGCGTCACGCCCTGCTCGGCAACGGTGCGGCCGAAGGCGACGCGGCTCGACGCGCGCTTGCACATCAGCTCGAGGGCGCGCTCGGCCAGGCCGATCAGGCGCATGCAATGGTGGATGCGTCCCGGCCCGAGCCGGCCCTGCGCGATCTCGAAGCCGCGGCCTTCGCCGAGCAGGATGTTGTCGACCGGCACGCGCACGTCCTTGAAGTCGACTTCCATGTGGCCGTGCGGCGCGTCGTCGTAGCCGAACACCGACAGCGACCGCATGATCGTGATGCCTTTGGTGTCGGCCGGCACGAGCACCATCGACTGCTGCGAATGGCGCGGCGCATCGGGATCGGTCTTGCCCATGAAGACGAAGATCTTGCAGCGCGGATCGCCGGCACCGCTGGTCCACCACTTGCGGCCGTTGATGACGTAGTCGTCGCCCTGGCGCTCGATGCGCGCCGCGATGTTGGTGGCGTCCGACGAGGCGACCGCCGGCTCGGTCATGGCGAAGGCGCTGCGGATCTTGCCGTCGAGCAGCGGCTCGAGCCACTGCTGCTTCAACGGGGCCGAGCCGTAGCGCTCGATCGTCTCCATGTTGCCGGTGTCGGGCGCCGAGCAGTTGAACACCTCCGAGCACCACGGCACCCGCCCCATGATCTCGGCGAGCGGCGCGTAGTCGCCGTTCGAGAGTCCGAACTCGCGGCCGCTGCCCTTCGAGCCCTTGCCGCCGGCGGTGGGCGGCAGGAACAGGTTCCACAGGCCTTGGGCGCGTGCCTTCGGCTTCAGCTCCTCGATCACCTGGGTCGGCGTCCAGCGCTTGCCGGCCTTGGTGTTGGCCTCGATCTCGTCCTCGTAGCGATGCTCGTTCGGATAGACGTGCTCGTCCATGAAGCGAAGCAGCTGCGCCTGCAACTCCTTCGTGCGCGGTGAATAGTCGAAGTCCATGGTGTGTCCTTGGCGGGTGTTCGGGCGGAGGAAATGCCGGCGCAGCCGGTCAGTGATTCGAAGCGCCGCGCTCGGCGATGCGCCAGCCCATCTCGGCGAGCGGCCGCGCGCCTGCGGCCGACTGGCGTGCCTGCGCGCTCGACGCGGTGCCCGCTTCGACGCGCTTGGCGATACCTTGCAGGATGCCGGCGATGCGGAACAGGTTGTAGGCGAGGTAGAAATTCCAGTCGGCCATCACCGCGTCGACGTCGGCGTAGCCGGTGCGCTCGCAATAGCGGCGCACGTATTCCCTCTCGCTCGGGATGCCGAGCGCCGCGAGGTCGAGCCCGCTGATGCCACGCGCGGCATGCGAGGGACTCGGCACGATGTGCCACGACATGCAGTGGTAGCTGAAGTCGGCGAGCGGGTGGCCGAGCGTCGAGAGCTCCCAGTCGAGCACGGCGACGATGCGCGGCTCGGTCGGATGAAACACGACGTTGTCGAGCCGATAGTCGCCGTGCACGACCGAGATGCGCGAGTCGTCCCTCGCACTCGCCGGAATGTTCCGGGGCAGCCACTCGATGAGACGTTCCATGGCCACGATCGGCTCGGTGATCGAAGCCAGGTACTGCTTCGTCCAGCGACCGATCTGGCGCTCGAAGTAGTTGCCCGGCTTGCCGTAGTCCGCCAAGCCGATGGCGTTCGCATCGACCGAGTGCAGCGCCGCGATGACGCGGTTCATCTCGTCGTAGATGGCCGCCCGCGCGGCGGGGTCGAAGCCCGGCAGCGATTGGTCCCAGAGCACGCGGCCTTCGACGAACTGCATCAGGTAGAAAGCGCGGCCGATGACGCTCTCGTCCTCGCAGAGCACGAGCATCTCGGGCACCGGCACGTCGGTGCCGTGCAGCGCGCGCATGACCTTGAACTCGCGCTCGATGGCATGCGCCGACGGCAGCAATTTGGCCGCCGGGCCGGGCTTGGTGCGCATCACGTAGGGACGTGAAGGCGAGACCAGCTTGTAGGTCGGATTCGACTGGCCGCCCTTGAACTGCTCGACCTCGAGCGGCCCGGCGAAGCCCGGCAGATGGGCATCGAGATAGCGCTCGAGCGCGGCGACGTCGAACAGGTGTTGCTCGGCCACCGGCTTGGTGCCGGTATTGGCTTCGGTGGTGCTCATCGGGTCATTGGAAGCGCTTGCCGGGGCGCTCGCAATCAGCGGCGACCCGACCCCGCGATCGACCGTGTTTCTGCCTCGGCCGGAACGCCACGCTAGCGTGTGGCGATGGCGAGCAGCTTGTCCTTCGACAGCACAACCAGCCGGGTCGGCTCGATGCGCACTGCGCCGTCGCGCTCGAAGCCCTTCAGCTCCTGGTTCACGCGCTGGCGCGAGGCACCGAGCATCTGCGCGATGTCCTCCTGGGCAAGCTGCAGGCCGACCCGGATCTCGCCCCCCTGCTCGGTGCCGTAGCTGCGCGCCAGGAGCAGGATCTGCTTGGCCAGGCGCGCCGCGAGCGGCCGCGTGTTCAGGTCCTCGACCACGTCGAACATGAGGCGCAGGCGCCGGCAATTGAGGCGCAGCAGCGCCTCGTACAGCTCGACGTGCTGTGCCAGCAGGCTCCTGAAGTCGGCGCGGCGCACGACGAGCAGCGTCGTCGCGCCGTGCGCATGCGCGTCGTGGGTGCGCGGCATGCCGTCGAAGAGCGCGATGTCGCCGAACCAGGTGCCCGGCTCGACGTAGGTGAGCGTGACCTGCTTGCCTGAAAGCGAAACCGAGCTGACGCGCACCGCGCCCAACGCCACGCCCACCCACTCCTGCGCCTCGGCGCCGCGCGCGCCGAGGATGGCGCCGTCGGCGAGGCGACGCACCACGGCACGGGCCAGGATCGCTTCGCGCAGGGATTGGGAAAGCTTGGAGAACCACGAGCCCGTTTCGACGTTCGACTGTTCCTCGATTGTGAGAACGGGCGGGTGCATGGGCAGTCTCTGACGTGACAGCGACTCGAAAGGCTCGCTTCAGGAAAAGCGCGGCGCGCGCTTTTCGAGAAAGGCGCGCAGGCCCTCGCCGCCGTTGTCGTGAAAGAGGGTGTCGAGCAGGTGGTCGCGCTCGGCGCCCAGCTGCTCGGCGAGCGACCGGCCGCTCGCCTGCTCGATCAGTTCCTTGCCGCTCGCCAGCGCATTCGGCGCCATCGCCGCCAGGCGATCGGCCAGGCCGACCGCTTCGTCGAAGGCATGGCCGCTCGGCACGACGGCGGCGACGACGCCATGGCCGCGCAAGGCTTCGGGCGAGATCGGCTCGGCGAGCCAGACCAGTTGCTGCGCGAGGGCTCGCGGCAGAGCGCGGACCAGGCTCCAGGTCGCGCCACCGTCGGGCGAAAGGCCGACCTTGGCGTACGACATGACGAAGCGCGCGTCGGCCGCGGCGACGATCATGTCGCAGGCCAGCGCAAGCGAGAAACCGGCGCCCGCGGCGGCGCCTTCGACGGCGGCGATGACCGGCTTCGGATAGGCGCGAATGGCGGCGACGAAGTGATGCAGGTGCTCGAGCATGCGGCGTTGCGCGTCGCGTCCTTCGACGCGACGTTCGAGCAGGCCCTGCAGGTTGCCGCCGGCGCAGAAATGCGCGCCATCGCCGCGCAGGATCACGGCGCGCACGTCGTCCTTGGACTCCGCGGCGCCGAGTGCTTCGATGCCGGCGGCGATGACCTGCGCCGAGAGCGTGTTGCGCGTCGGCGGATCGCTGATCGTGAGAACGAGCGTCGTTCCGCGCCGCTCGGTGACAAGCTCAGACGGCATCGCCGCACGCCTTCGCAAGCAGCGATCCACCAAGGCTCGAAAGCGTGCGCTTCATTCTCGGAATTGTGTCACGCACCCCGCTGACAAGAGGCCGGCCGCGACCCCGAATGCGGAGGGTCGCGTGCTAGAGTCATTTGGACCTGAATCTTCCGCGCATGCCGAGACTTTTTCTTCCATCCGCCCTCGGCGTTGCGTTCCTCCTGATCTCTCCTCCGGCATGCGCCCTGGGCTTCGGTCCGAGCAGCACGCCGACCACGCTCGGCCAGCACCTGAACTTCGCGGCGAGCGTGATGCTCGACGTCGACGAGACGATCTCGCGCGACTGCGTCTTCGCCGACGTTTATGCCGGCGACGCCAAGGTCGCGCCCCGCCACGTGCGCGCGGTGCTCGAAGCGACCCGCGATGCCACGCAACGCATCGTCCGGGTGACGACGGCGGTCGTCATCGACGAGCCCATCGTCACGATCGAGGTCTCGATCGGCTGCGGCTCGCGCGTCGCGCGCCGCTTCGTCACCTTCATCGATCCGCCGTCGCTGCAGCTTGCCGAATCCGGTGTGTCGGAGACGGTGCCGCTGCCGGCCCAGGGTGTCGATGCGCAGAGCGCGTCGCTCGCCGACATCGCGCGCCAGGCCGATGCGTCGCGGCGCTCCGGTGCGAGCGGCGCACCGG
>JANXXS010000199.1 GCA_025350505.1 Burkholderiales bacterium | reverse complement strand
TCAGCAGCAGCATTGCCGAGTCCGCGGTGAACCAGGTGGTCAGCCATCGCATGGCGAAGAAGCAGCAGATGCGATGGACCGACGAGGGCGCGCACTGCCTGGCGCAGGTCAGAGTTGCCGATCTCAACGGCGAACTCTCGGTGCGGCGGATCGCCGCTTTGGCAACGATGTCATGCGCGAACTCGCCGCACGCACGCCGGGCTGCATGATTCGGCCTCCCACGGTTTGGTTCACTCTCATCACAATTCCAGCAATGTCGCCACTAGGATCGCATCCGTTCGAGTGAAGGGCATCAAAAGACGGGGCGGCAACTTTAGTGCGATGGACAGCAAGGGGCCGATGCCAATGGCCGCTACTCGGTGCCGCCGGGCTTCACGCCGGTGCCCAAGACGGGCGCCGCGGCGGGCGTGAACTACACGATCGGGAATGCGGTGAGCACGCTCAATCTCTAGCGTTCCCGCCATGAACTCGCGGCATTCGTTTGCCGGTAGAGGCTGCCGAGCAGTTCGGTGCGATAGCAGAGCTTCACCCCGGGGCTGGGCCTCATGTCGAGGCCGCTGCTCGTCACGGACCGAGCATATGGAACAGCAGCGTCCTTGCCTTCTCCCAATGCCGCTGCACGGTGCGCTCGGAGACGCCCTGAAGAGTCGCGATCTCGGGAATCGTGAAGCCGCAGAAGAACTTCAGATCGACGACGGTCGCAAGCTCGGGCTCGAGAATCGCCAGCTGATCCAGCGCCTCGGCGAGCTCCGACAGGGTTTCCGGCTCGGCGCAATCCTCGGCCGTCTGCGTATCGAGCGACGTGATGTCCAGGCCTCCGCCACGCTTCTTCCTGCTGCGCTGACGCGCGCGGTCGATCGCCAGTGTCCGCATGGCGCGCGCAGCATAGGCAAAGAACTTCGCGCGGTCCTCGAACCTCAGCCCCGCACGCTGCGACATGTCCAGATAGGCTTCGTGGAGCAAGGTTGTCGGGCTGAACCCCAGCGCGGGACCAAAGCGCGCCGCTTCCCGCCGGGCCAGACGGTGTAGCTCGTGATAGAGCTCGTCGAAGAGTGCGTCACTCTGCCCGGGGAAGGATCCGACGGATTTCGGAGCAGAGGCCATGCAACGCATTTTGCGCGTGACCGGGCAGCGAGGCACTTTCAAGACGCGTGACCGGCGTGCGCCGGTAGGTTGACGACCACGACGACGCCGCCGAGGAATGCAGCGGCAGCGGCAATCGTCACGACCTCCTTCGTGCGCCGCCGAGCCGGCGCGCCTCCCGAGGGCGGATCTGGAAATGATCTTGCCAAAGAATTTCGCCGACGGTGGCGGGGTTTCGACGCTGATGGCGCTCTATCGGAGACAAGGCCAGCGCCGTCTGAAACGGCGACGCCTGACCGATCTGTCCACGGAGTCGCCATGCCACAAGTCCGTCAGAAGTCCCATCGTCCCCTGACCCTTCGCGGCGGTGTTCGCGGGCTGCTCGGGGCGGCAGCGTTTATCGGCGCCGGCCCGGCTGGCGCTGCCGACTTCAGCTTGAGTGCGGGAGCCGGACCGGATCGGGGTCGCGTCGATTGCGTCGCCTCGTTTCCCTGCGACCGCGGCAGCGCCTACTGGAAGGTCTCCGCCGCCTATCAACTCAGCCGGGCTGTCGATGTGCAGGCCGTCGCGTTCGATGCCGGCCACTTCAAGGGCGGCGACACGACGCCGCTCGGCACGGAATTCGGCGGCACCTTCAAGGTCAGCGGAATCGGCCTTACGGGGGGCTATCGGTGGGAGCTCACGCCTTCATGGAGCCTCATCGGTCGTGCCGGGTTGGCGGCGATGCGCACGCGCTTCGACTACGCGAATTCCGCGTTCGCAAGCGCCAGCAAGACGACGCCCCAACCTCTCTTCGGCCTCGGTCTTGGCTTCGCGGTCACGCCAGCGGTGCGCCTGAGCCTGGACTACGACGTGACTCGCTTCAAGGTGCACACGACCCGTGGGCCCTTGCAGATGCTCGGCGTCGCGGCGCAGTACTCATTCTGAAACGGATCGACTCATGAAGGCCTTCCACATCCTCGAGCGCCCGGTCTGCTCTACCGCGTTTCGCGCCGCGATCCGTGGCGTCGCACTGGCCGCCGTCAGCTTCGTGCTCGCCGCCTGCGGCGGCAGTGCCGACGCTCCGCCGCCCCCTGAAAGCGTGCCGACCGTCCTGACCCAACCGGCCGACCAGAGCGTTGTCGAAGGCAGTGCCGCCACCTTCAGCGTCGGCGCCAACGGCGCCGTGCCCTTGTCGTACCAATGGGCGGGCAGCCCCGACGGCATCACCTTCACCGACATTGTCGGCGCCACCGGCACCACCTACAACACCGGCGCCACGACGCTGTCCCAGAGTGGCACGCGCTATCGCGTGGTGGTCAGCAACAGCCTGGGCAGCATCACGAGCAGTGCCGCGCGCCTCACCGTCACGCCTGTCGTCGTCGCTCCCGCGATCGTCACGCAGCCGGCGGATCAGACCGTGACGGCGCCTGCGACGGCGACCTTCAACGTCACCGCCACGGGCACCACGCCGTCGTACCAATGGCAGCTGAGCACCGATGGCGGCGTGACCTTCAACCCGGTGGCCGGCGGCCCGAACACGTCGACCCTGGCGGTGGTCAACACTACTCTTGCGCAGAGCGGGCAGCGCTACCGCGTGGTGGTGAGCAACAGCGCCGGCAGCGTGACCAGCAGTTCGGCGCTGCTCACCGTGCTTGCGGCGCCGATCGCGCCGGCATTCACCACCCAGCCGCTGTCGCAGACGATTCTTGCCGGCGCGGCGGTCACCTTCACCGTCGTCGCCACCGGCACGCCGGCGCCGACGATTCAATGGCGCATCAACGGCGTCAACCTGGTCGACGGTGTGCAGGCCAGCGGCGCATGCGCGGGCGCCACGGTGGCCGGCGCCGTAACGGCTTCGTTGACGCTGACGGCCGTGCCCCTGGCCTGCAATGGCGCGGTCTTCAGCGCCCTAGCCACCAATGACGTGAACCCCGACGCCATCAGCAACGGCGCCACGCTCACGGTCAATCCGTTGCCAGTGCCGCCGAGCATCACGCTGCAGCCGGTCGACGTCGCCGTCTTGATGCCGGCCACCGCGACCTTCACTGCCGCGGCCAGTGGCGTGCCCTCGCCGACCGCGCAGTGGCAGCAAAGCACCGATGCAGGCGTGACCTGGACCAACATCAACGGCGCGACCAATCCGAGCTTCACCACGCCGGCCACCGTGCTGGCCGACAGCGGCAAGCGCTTCCGCGCCGTGTTCACCAATGTCGCGGGCACAGTGAACAGCAACGGAGCGGTATTGACGGTGACGGCGGGCGTGGTGGCCGCCGGCCTCGGATCCCCCTGGGATGTTGCGGTCGACGCGGCGGGCAACCTCTACATCTCCGACAACTTCGACCAGACGATCGTCAAGATCACGCCTGCCGGAGTCGTCAGCACGCTGGCCGGATTGGCGGGCAGCGCAGGCAGCGCAGATGGCGCCGGCGGCGCGGCCCGGTTCAGCGCTCCGACGGGCGTCGCTGTCGATGCAGCAGGAAATGTCTACGTAGCCGACTCGAACAACTTCACGATCCGCAAGATCACGCCCACAGGTGCCGTAACCACCCTGGCCGGCACGGCCGGCGTCCCCGGCAGCACCGACGGCACCGGCAGTGCGGCTCTGTTCAACCGCCCGCAGGGTGTGGCGGTCGATAGCGCGGGGACTGTCTACGTCGCCGACACGAACAACTTCACGATCCGCAAGATCACACCGGCCGGTGTCGTCAGCACACTGAGCGGTTTGGCAGGTAATGGTGGCAGCGCCGATGGCACAGGCAGTGCGGCGCGTTTCTCGTTCACGAGGGGTCCCACGGTCGACACGGCGGGCAATGTCTACGTTGCCGACAGCGGCAACAATACGATCCGCAAGATCACGTCGGCCGGTGTCGTCAGCACGATGGCCGGTTTGTCCGGCATCTTCGGCAGCGCCGATGGCACGGGCAGTGCGGCCAGCTTCAGCTCCCCGTTCGATGTCGCCGTCGATGCCGCCGGTAACGTCTACGTCTGCGATTCCGGCAACTTGACGATCCGCAAGGTCACGCCCGCCGGTGTAGTAACTACGCTGGCCGGATTGGCTGGAAGTCCCCCAGCCAGCGTCGATGGCACGGGCAGTGCGGCCCGGTTCTTCTCACCGACGTCCATTGGAATCGATACGGCTGGCAACGTCTACGTTGCCGAGCGCGGCATGGTCGCGATTCGCAAGGTCACGCCGGCCGGTGTCGTCAGCACGGTTGCCCGCTAGGCTCAGCGCCGATCCCCGTGGGGTGCTTCGACCAAGCTGGAGAGCCGAGTACTCGCCTCCCGCGTTGCCGGTGCGCCGTCGCCGAGCGCTCCCTGAAGCTGCGCCAGCGCCTCGCGCAGCGTCGCCTCGGCCGCGGCCTTGTCGCCGCGCGCCTGCTGCACCGTGCCCTGCGCAAGCAAGGCGTTGCCGAGCCAGGCGCTGTTCGCAAAGCCGGCAAGCGCCGCGCGTGCCTGCGCCACCGCCTGCGTCGCATGCTCGCTTGCTGCCGAACTGTCGCCCAATTGCAAATCGGCAAGCGCGAGCAATGTGATGGCGCGCAGGCGGTTGGGGTTCCTCTCGGTCGCCGCGTCGAAGATCGACAAGGCGCGCCGGAGATGGTCGCGTGCCATTGCGGGCTGTTGGCGCCCGAGCGCGAGCTGGGCTTCCACCGTCTCGAGGGTGCCCAGGGTGGCATGCCCGGCAGGCAACGTCGCCTGCAATTGCTCGCGTGCGCGGACGAGCAGCGCCTGGCAGCGGTCGAAATCACCTGCAGCACACCAGGCGGGCGCCGACAGCAGGGAGACGAAGCCGATCGAACGAAGGTGGCCGCGCTCCACCGCGGAGGCCAGGGCGCGTTCGAACAACGGCATCGCCTCGTCCGTGCGGCCGAGCTCGACCAACAGCTTGCCGTAGTTGGTTTCGAGCGAGGGTCGCATGGCGCCTGCGCGCTCGACCTGGCGCGCGACCGCCAGACCACGCTCGTAGACCTCGGCGGCGCGCAGCCATTGACCGGCCTTCGACAGCTGTACGCCGAGGTCGTTGAGCAGCGTGACCGCGAACAGGGTGCGGCCACGCCCCATGCCTGTCACCTCGTCGACAGCGCGCCGGTACTCGGCAACGGCAAGCGCCTCCTGCCCCAGCATGCCGTGCGCATCGGCCAGCGCGGTGCGTGCGGACACGGCCAGGCCGCGTTGGCCGGGACGTGGCGTGCCGAGGCTCGAGAGCGCCGCCTGGGCATCGGCCAGCGCCCCCTTGGCGTCGCCACGGAGTTCGTTCACCATGCTGCGGCTGGTAAGGCACGACGCCAATGCGGCGAGGTCGCCGTCGGGTCCTCCCTTGAGGCGAGCTATCGCCGCATCGAACAGGGGCTGCGCCTGGTCGAAGGCGTTGCCGTCACCATATCGCTCTGCCAGGCTGCAGTCGATGCTCGCCTGAAGCGACGGGTCGACCACGGCGCGCGCCGAGGCCTGCGCGCGCAGCAGCAGCGCCTGCGCCTTGTCCTGCTCCATGGCTTCGCCGTACAGGTTGGCGAGCGTGAGCAGCAGGCGCGCACGCAGCGCCGGGTCATCGGCAAACTGCCTGTCGACCAGCTCTTCCCCGCGGGACAGCAGCTGGGCCGTCGTGAACGGCTTGTCCGACCCTTCCTGGAGCAGGAAGCTGAGAAATTCGTCACTCGCCTCGGCGTAGGTCAACTCATGCAGCGCGCGGTCACGCTCGTGCTGCGATTGTCTGGCCTGCTGTTCGGCCCGCTGCGCCTGCTCGGCGGCGCGCCGGGCCTGGGTGATGGTGCCGGCGAGTCCGGCGATGACGGCCACCGCGGTCAGCGCACCGGCGGCCACCGCGGCACGATTGCGCCGCGCGAACTTGCCGACCCGATAGGGCCAGTTATCCGGACGGGCGCTGACCGGTTGATGACCGAGGTAGCGCCGCAGATCGTCGCCGAATGCGTTCACTGTCGCGTAGCGTTCGGCCGGGCTCTTCTTCAGCGCCTTGGCAACGATGTTGTCGAGGTCGCCTTGCAGCAGGCGTTCGAGCCTTTCCGGTGTGGTCGCCCGCTTGGTGGCGTTGTCTTTGCGGGCTTGTGGCGACGTTGTTCTGGTCGCCAAGACCGCCTCGGAAAGCCGCGGCGACTCGATATCGACGATGGTCTTGACGAGATCCGCGGTCGACCGGACATTGTCTCCGGCCGGATGCCGGCCGCCGAGGAGCACGTACAGCAACACGCCAAGTGCATACACATCGGTCGCGGTGGTGATCGGTTCGCCGAGCATCTGCTCCGGCGCCGCATACTCCGGCGTGAGCGCGCGGCCGCCTTCGCCCGTCAGTTCGGTCGCGTCAGCCGACAGCGCGCCGTCTTCGAGCAGCTTGGCGATGCCGAAGTCGAGCAGTTTGACGTTGCCGTCTTTCGCGACCAGCACGTTCGGGGGCTTGATGTCGCGATGCACGATCAAATTGGCATGTGAATGCGCTACCGCGGCGAGCACATGGAGGAACAGCTCGACGCGCGCCGCCACGTCCAGGCTGCGGCTGTCGCAATAGCGATCGATGGCCTCGCCTTCGACATACTCCAGGACCAGATAGGGCTGGCCCGCACCCGTCACGCCGGCGTCGATGAGACGGGCAATATTCGGATGGGCGAGATGGGCAAGAATCTTGCCCTCGCGCTTGAAGCGTTCGCCGCCGGCGCTTCCGATCAGTGACGCGTTGAGGAGCTTGATGGCGACCTTGCCGGCAAAGCGTCCGTCGCTGCGCTGGGCCAGCCACACGCTGCCCATGCCGCCCTGGCCGATCGGCATGTCGAGTGTGTAGGCGCCGATGGTTTGGCCGGCAAGGCTGGCATCGGCGAGAGGCGAGGCGGCACTGCCGGTAAGAAAGCGGACTGCGGCGCTGGCTGCATGATCATCGAGCAGAGCCTTCATTTCACCGGCCAGATCGGGCTGTTCCGCCGCCAGCCGGGCCAGCCACGCAGCTCGTGCGTCGCTCGGCAGCCCCAGCGCCTCATCGAGCAGAGGGCCCAGATAACGCCAGCGATCCTGGTCCAGGGCAGGCATAGGACCTTCGTGTGTTGAAGGGATGAGTTTGCCGGTGCCATCGCACTCGTCGGTGCAACGAGGGAGTGCAACGCTGATTGGCGATCGTATAGCGCGGCCGGGCTTGTCGATCTGTAGGAGGCTAGCCGGTCAGCACATCCTTGACGACCTCGCCGCCGCGCACGATGACGCGCAGCCTGGCGCCGTCGGCGGCGACCAGGCCGATGTCGGCGAGCGGATCGCCGTGGACGACGATCAGGTCGGCGTGCGCGCCCTCGGCGATGCAGCCGAGCTGGCCGGCCTGCATCATCATCTCGGCGGCGATCGAGGTCGCCTGGCGGAGCAACTCGAGCGGCGTATAGACCTGGGCGCGCAGCGTGAACTCGCGGCACTGGCGCGTGTACAGGCTGCCGAGCAGGTCGGTGCCGTAGCAGAGCTTGACGCCGGCTCTGCGCAGGATGTCGAGGCTAGCGATCGCCGACTTCCAGGCGACCTCGGCCTTGGCCTGGCTCTGCGGCGGGAAGCCGAGCTGGCGCCCGGTCTCGACGAGCTGCTCGATGATGACCATGGTCGGCACGACGAAGGCGCCGCGCCCGGCGACGAAGCGCGCGGTCTCTGCGTCGATCAGCGTCGCATGCTCGATGCAGCGCACGCCGAAGTCGAGGTTCTGTCGCAATAGCGGCATGAAGCCGAGCGACGCCGCGTGATCGGCCGACAATCAAAAGGCCAGCGAGTAGAACTGGGATGCGGCGGTCGAAGCTTGGGCTTTGGGACGGTCGAGTTGCCCCTTCTTGATCATGTGCA
>JANXXS010000196.1 GCA_025350505.1 Burkholderiales bacterium | reverse complement strand
GCGCTGATTCAGTTCGGGCGCTTCCTTGCGGGCGTAGATCAGCCCCGGGTCGGGCAGGTTCGGCGCCAGCGGCAGCTTGGCCAGCGTGACCTGCTTGCCTGGCGGCGCCGGGATCAGCTTGGCGATCGAGTCGACATGGCCGTAGCCCATGCCGAGCACGCGGCCCACGTCGCGCAGCGCCGCCTTCGCCGCCATCGTGCCGAAGGTGGCGATCTGGCTCACCGCGTCGCGCCCGTACTTGTGCTTGACGTAGTCGATGACGCGGTCGCGGTTGGCCTGGCAAAAGTCGATGTCGAAGTCGGGCATCGAGACCCGCTCCGGGTTGAGGAAGCGTTCGAAGAGCAGGCCGTAGCGCAGCGGGTCGAGGCCGGTGATGTTGAGCGAGTAGGCGACCAGCGAGCCCGCGCCCGAGCCGCGTCCCGGGCCGACCGGGCAGCCGTTGCTGCGCGCCCAGTTGATGAAGTCGGCAACGATCAGGAAGTAGCCCGGGAAGCCCATCTTCAGGATCGTCTCGATCTCGAAGTCGAGCCGCGTCTCGTAGCGCAGGCGCTCGCGCTCGCGCGCGGCCGGGTCGGGATAGAGTTGGCCGAGCCGGACCTCGAGCCCCTCGTGCGAGGCAATGCTGAAGTACTCGGTCATCGGCACGGCAACCTCGCCGACGCGCGGTGTCGCGAAGTCGGGCAGCTGCGGCTTGCCGAGCACGAGCTCGAGGTTGCAGCGCTTGGCGATCTCGACCGTGTTGGCGAGCGCGCTCGGCAGGTCGGCGAAGAGCGCTTGCATCTGCGCCTGCGACTTGAAATACTGCTCGCGACTGAAGCGCTTGACGCGCTTCGGATTGGCGAGCATCTCGCCTTCGGCGACGCAGACGCGAGCGTCGTGCGCCTCGTGATCGTCGGGGCCTAGAAACTGCACGCCGTGCGTCGCCACCAGCGGCAGGCGCAAGGCGGCGGCGAGCTCGACCGCGCCGCGCAGCTGCGCCTCGCAGCCGGGCATGCCGTTGCGCTGCACCTCGATGTAGAAGCGATTGCCGAAGGCGCCGCGCGCACGCTCGGCGAGGGTACGCGCGCGCGCCGGGTCGCCGGCCGTGAGCGCCTGTCCGATCGATCCGCTTTCGGCGCCCGAGAGAACGATCAGGCCGGCAGCGCACTCGGCCAGCCACTCCCACTTGATCAGCGCGTGGCCGCGCTCGGCGTTGCGCAGCCAGCCGCGCGACAAGAGCTCGCAGCAGTTGAGGTAGCCCTCGCGGTTCTGCGCCAGGACGAGCAGCCGGCTGGCCTGCCGTTCGCCGCCTTCGGGCTCGAGGCAAAGCTCGGCACCGATGATCGGCTTGACCCCGGCGTCGCGCGCCGCGCTGTAGAACTTGACCGCGCCGAACAGGTTGCTCAGGTCGGTGATGGCGAGCGCGCCCTGGCGGTCGCCAGTTGCCGCGGCCACGGCCTCGTCGATGCGCAGCGTTCCGTCGGAGACCGAATATTCGGTGTGCACGCGCAGGTGAACGAAAGGCATGTTCGGCATTCTAGAGAGCCGGCAACCCTGCTCCGGGCGCAGAAACGCGACTTCCGGTAGGCTTCTTTCCCGCGGAGGAACAAACGATGAAGAACGCGACTCCGAAGGCGAGCCCGCTCGGCCGCCAAAGCTCCCTGGGCGAGCGCTATGCGAGCGTGCGACAGGCCAGCCTGGCTCTCGCCGCGCCGCTCTCCGCCGAAGACTGCCAGGTGCAGTCGATGCCCGATGCCAGCCCGACCAAGTGGCATCTCGCGCACATCACCTGGTTCTTCGAGACTTTCCTGCTCGAGCGCTTCGAGCCGGCGTTCAAGCCCTTCGATCCGGCCTTTCGCGTCCTCTTCAACAGCTACTACCAGGGCGTGGGCGAGCAGTTCCCGCGGGCGCGGCGCGGCCTCGTCACGCGGCCGACGCTGGCCGACGTCAAGCGCTACCGCGGCCACGTCGACGAGCGCATGCTGGCGCTGATCGACGCGCGCCAAGGCGACGCCGAGCTCGAAGCGCTCGTCGCGCTCGGCCTGCAGCACGAGCAGCAGCACCAGGAGCTGATCCTCACCGACATCAAGCACGCCCTCGCCTGCAATCCGGCGTCGGCGGCCTACGCGCGGCGCTGGCCGATGGCGCAGGTGCAGCCCCGGCCGATCCGCTGGTTCGGCCATGAAGGCGGCCTGATCGAGATGGGCCACGACGCCGCGCTCGACGGCGCGTTCTGCTTCGACAACGAGACGCCGCGCCATCGTGCCTTCGCGGCGCCCTTCGAGATCGCATCGCGCCCCGCGACCTACGGCGACTTTCTCGCCTTCGTCGACGACGACGGCTACACGCGCCCCGAACTGTGGCTGTCGATGGGCTGGGACTGGATCCAGGCCGGGCGGCGCGGCGCGCCGCTCTATTGGCTGCGCGACGGCTCGCGCTGGATGAGCCACACGCTGCAGGGCACGGTCGAGATCGACCCGAACACGCCCGTCTGCCATCTCAGCTACTTCGAGGCCGACGCGTTCGCCCGCTGGTCCGGGGCACGCCTGCCGACCGAGCTCGAATGGGAGCACGCGGCGCGCGCCCTGCGCGGTCCGATCGTCGGCAACTTCGCCGACCGCGGCGCCTTCCACCCCATGCCGCAGACGGCGCCGCTCGGCGACGAGCCGGTGCAGATGTTCGGCGACGTCTGGGAATGGACCCAGTCGGCCTATCTCGGCTACCCGCGCTATCGCCCGCTCGAAGGCCTGGTTGGCGAATACAACGGCAAGTTCATGTGCAACCAGTTCGTGCTGCGCGGCGGTTCCTGCGCCACGCCGGCCGGCCACGTGCGCGCCAGCTACCGCAACTTCTTCCCACCCGACGCGCAATGGCAATTCAGCGGGCTTCGTCTGGCGCGCGACGCTTGAACCGGGCCGCTACGACATCAACACGCCCAGCACGTCGGACGTGAACTCGCGCCGGTAGAGGATGAAGACGACGCCGGCGGTCGCGGCCATGAAGACCAGCGGCGAAAAGAACCAGCCGATCACGGCGAACGCGAAGTAGTAGCCGCGCAGGCCGTCGTTGAAGGTCTCCGCGGCCATGCCGACGACGCGCCCGGCCTTGTCGGCAAAGGCTTCGCGCGAGATGTTCTCTTCGATGAATCGCTTCGCGTCCGGGGCCGCGGCGACAAGCAGCGCGCCGAAGGTGTATTGACGCATCGACCAGCTGAAGCGGAAGAAGGCGTAGACGAAGATCGCGAGCAGGAGCAGCAGCTTGAGGTCGAACACCATGCCCGTGGTGCGCGCCGCGAACGGAAGCTCGCGCGCCAGCTCGCTGGCCTTGTCGGCGGTGCCGAGCACGGCGAGCAGGCCGCCGATGATGAGGATCGTCGTCGAGGCGAAGAACGACGGGCTGGTCGACAGGTTCTGGATAACGACGCCGTCGATGACGCGAACCTCGCGGTAGGTCGTCTGCAGCATCCACTGGCGCCGCACGCGATTGGTCGTGGCCAGCAGCGACGCCTGCTGGCCGACGCGGCGCCGCGCAAAGATCGCATAGCCGGCCCAGGCCGGAAAGAACAGCGCCAGCGCGACCCAGTCGATCCATGGCAAGAGCGCCAACGCGCGGAGCACCACGTCCATGGCCTCACTTTAGCAAGGGCCGCGCCGCGACCCTTGCGACGGCTCCTCAGGCGGTGACTTGCCTGCGACCCTCGATGCTGATCGACCCGGGGCCGAAGGCCGCGACCAACAGCATCCCGCCGGTGATCGAGATGTTCTTCCAGAAGTTGATGTACTGGCCCATGTGCGACGCGGCGTCGGCACTCCAGTAGTTGTGGAAGAGGAACGCGGCGAGGACCGAGAACACGGCCAGCGCCAGACCGGCCCAGCGCGAGAACAGGCCGAGCAGCAGCATCAGGCCGCCGCCGAGCTCGACGACGATCGTCAGTGCGGCGAGAACCTCCGGCAACGGCAGGCCGCGCGAGGCGATGTAGCCGGCCGTGCCCTCGAAGCCGGCGATCTTGCCGAAGCCCGACATCACGAACATGAGTCCGAGGAGGATGCGCCCGACAAGCGCGATGCGATTCTGGAAGGTGGTGGGAAACATGGCAACGCTCCTGGTGAGATGAAAGGAATGAGATGTGGGTGATGACCGGCGGCGCGTCAGGCCAGGTCGAAGACGAGAACTTCCGCGCCGACGCCGCGGTCGATGCGCAGCGTCGGCTCCTCGACGAGTCCGACCGCGTCGCCCGTGCCGAGACGGCGGCCGTTGACATCGACCTCGCCGCGAATGACCTGAACCCAGGCCTTGCGCTTCGGGTCCACCTTCAGCTCGGCCGACTCGGCGCCGTCGAACAGGCCGGCGGCGATCGAGGCGTCGGCGTGGATGCGCAAGGACCCGTCGCGCCCCTCGGGAGAGGCGACCAGCGCCAGCTTGCCGCGCTTGGCCTCGGCCGGAAAGTGCTTCTGCTCGTACTCGGCGGGTATGCCTTGGACGTTGGGCTGGATCCAGATCTGCAGGAAGTGCGTCGTCGCGTCGGCGGCGTGATTGAACTCGCTGTGCTGGACGCCGCGGCCGGCGCTCATGCGCTGCACATCGCCGGGCCGGATCACGCCGCTCGGCGCGCCCTTGGCCTGGCCGGTGCCCATGCTGTCCTTGTGTGCCAGCTCGCCCTCGAGCACGTAGCTGATGATTTCCATGTCGCGATGGCCGTGCGTGCCGAAGCCGCTGCCTGGCGTGATGCGGTCCTCGTTGATGACGCGCAGGTTGCCGAAGCCCATGTGCGCCGGGTCGTGATAGTCGGCGAACGAGAAGGTGTGGCAACTCTTCAGCCAGCCGTGGTCGGCATAGCCGCGGTCCGACGATTTGCGAAGCATGATCATGACTGTCCCCTGTCGTTCGATACGTTCAATGTAGGGACTCGAGCCGCCGCCGCAGCGGCACCGCCTTGACGGTGGCGTTCAAATAAGATGAACGTCGGTTCCCGCAGGCCGCCGCCGGCGAGCCCTTCCCGACGCGAGTCGCGCGGCGCCACGCACCGAGGTTTCTCCATGAGCGATTCCCGAAGCGCCCTGACCCCCGACGCCCTGTCGATGATGGACGCCATTGCCCGAAGCGGCAGCTTCGCCGCAGCGGCGCGCGAGCTCGGCAAGGTGCCTTCGGCGCTCACCTACAGCGTGCGCCAGCTCGAAGACGCGCTCGACGTGCTGCTCTTCGATCGCCGCTCGCGCCAGGCGACGCTGACCGCCGCCGGCCAGGAGTTGCTCGAGGAAGGCCGGCGGCTCCTCGGCGAGATCGACGCCGTCGCCAATCGCGTCAAGCGCGTCGCCACCGGCTGGGAGACGCAGCTGAGCATCGCTGTCGACGACGTCATCTCGCGGGCGACGATGCTCGAACTCTGCGAGTCGTTCTATGCCTGCTCGGCGACGCTGTCGCGAACGACGACGCCATCGCGTGCCGCCGCGCCTGCGGCGACGCCGCCGGCGACCCGGCTGCGCCTGCGCGCCGAGGTGCTGGCCGGCACCTGGGAGGCGCTCGTCACCGGTCAGGCCGACCTGGCGATCGGCGTCATCAGCAACCGCGAGCTGCCGAGCGGCGTCAGCGTCAAGGACCTTGGCCCGGTGCCGTTCATCCTTGTCGTGGCACCGCACCATCCGCTCGCCGCCGCCAGCGAGCCGCTCGACGACGCCGAGCTGATCCATCACCGCGCCATCGCCGTCGCCGACTCGGCGCAACGGCTCACGCGGGTGACGGTCAATCTTCTGCCGGGACAGGACGTACTGACCGTCAGCGACATGCGTTCGAAGATCGACGCCTTGCTGCGCTCGCTCGGCTGTGGCTTCGTCCCCGAGCCGATGGTGCGCGACCACGTCGCCGCCGGCCGCCTCGTCGTCAAGCGGGTGCAGCGCGACCGCATCGAAGGTCGCTTCGGCTATGCCTGGCGCACACCGGTCGCGGCACGGCGCGGCGCGGCGAAAAAGGCGCAGCCGGGCCTGGCCCTGAAATGGTGGCTCGAGCAGCTCGAGAGCCCGACGACGCGCAAGGCGCTGCTCGAGCGGCACGGCAGCCGCGTCGGCGACCACATCAAGTGACGAGCGACGGCGACAAGTCCTACGTCGGCCGCTTCGCGCCCTCGCCCAGCGGCGCGCTGCATGCCGGCTCGCTGGTCGCCGCGCTCGCGTCGTGGCTCGACGCGCGTGCGCACGGGGGCCGATGGCTGGTTCGCATCGAAGACCTCGACGCGCCGCGCAACGTCGCCGGCGCGGCGGAGCGGATCCTCGATCAGCTCGATCGCTGCGGTCTTCGTGCCGACGAAGCACCGATCCGCCAATCGACGCGCACCTCGCCGTATGAAGCGGCCCTCGAGCGCCTGCTTGCCGCCGACCTCGCCTACCCGTGCGGCTGCAGCCGCCGCGATCTCGAGCTTGCCGCCGCGCCGGCGGACGGGGAACGGTATCGTCACGACGAGCGCGTCTATCCGGGTACCTGCCGCGACGGCCTGAAAGGCAAGGCAGCGCGGTCGACGCGGCTGCGTACCGACCGATCGCCGCGCGGCATCGACGCCGACACTGGCACCGTGATTGCGTGGACCGATCGCCGGCTCGGCGCGATGCGACAGGACGTCGCCGAAGAGATTGGCGACTTCGTGCTGAAGCGCGCCGACGGCGTGTGGGCCTACCAGCTCGCCGTTGTCGTCGACGACGCGGCGCAAGGCATCACCGACGTCGTGCGCGGCGAGGACCTGGCCGGCAATACCGCACGGCAGATCCTGCTGCAGCGTCGTCTTGGCCTGCCGACGCCGCGCTACCTGCACACGCCGCTTGTGCTGGCCGCGAGCGGCGACAAGCTGTCGAAACAGACCGGCGCCGCACCGCTGGACCTTGCCGACCCGCTCGACGCGCTCGGCGCCGCCGGCGCCGTCCTCGGCATCGAGGCGCGCGGCACATCTCTTGCTGATTGGCTCGTGTCGGCAGTGGCCGACTGGCACCGCCGCTGGCCGCTGCCCTGAGGCAGGCACGGCTGTCTTCTCCGGCTGGCATCATTCGTGGTTTCGCCATTCCGAAAGACCTCCTCCATGCAAACCACTCCTTCCGGCCTGCAGTACGACGACACCGTCGCCGGCACCGGCAAGCGCGCCGAGTCCGGCGTGCCGGTCTCGGTGCACTACACCGGCTGGCTCTTCGAAGACGGCGTCAAGGGCGCGAAGTTCGATTCGAGCAAGGACCGCAACGACCCGTTCGAGTTCGACCTCGGCGCCGGCCGCGTCATCAAGGGCTGGGACGAAGGAGTGCAAGGCATGCTCGAGGGCGGCACGCGCGTGCTCGTCATCCCGCCCGAGCTCGGCTACGGTGCACGCGGCGCCGGCGGCGTGATTCCGCCGAACGCGACGCTGATCTTCGAAGTCGAGCTGCTGCGCGCCTGAACGGCCGAGGCGTCGCCCCATGCCGGTCCGCTACGACATCGTCCACACGACGGTCTACCGCTATCGCCAGCCGGTGACCTTCGGCGAGCACCGGGTCATGTTCCGGCCGCGCGACAGCCACGACCTGCGCGTGCTCGCCACCGACCTCGACGTCAGCCCCGACTCCGACGTGCGCATGATCCAGGACCCCCTCTCGAACTCGGTGGCGCTGGTGCAGCCGCTCGAGAAGGCCGACACGCTGCAGATCGTCTGCAGCTTCACGATCGAGCACGCCCACTCGATGAACCTCGAGCTGCCGCTCTCGCCGAGCGCCGAGCTCTTTCCCTTCGCCTACACGATCGAGGAGCGGTACGACTTGGAGCACTATCTGCGCCCGTACCACGACGACCCGGACGGCCTGCTCACGTCCTGGGCGCGCCAGTTCATCCGCACCGACGGGCCGACCGGCACGCGCGACCTGCTGATCGCGATGAACCAGAACATCCGCGAGAAATTCCGCTACCTGGCGCGCGACGAGGAAGGCACGCAGCAGCCGCTCGAGACGCTCGAGCTCGGCAGCGGCTCGTGCCGCGACTTCGCCTTGCTGATGATGGAGGCGGCGCGACGCCTCGGCGTGGCGACGCGCTTCGTCTCCGGCTACCTCTACGACCCGGCCCTCGACGGCGTCGACGACGACGGCGGCACGGTGGGCGCCGGCTACACCCACGCCTGGCTGCAGGCCTATCTGCCGGGCGCGGGTTGGGTGCCCTTCGATCCGACCAACAACCTGCTCGGTGGCACACAACTCATCCGCGTCGGCGTCGCGCGCGATCCGTCGCAGGCGGCGCCGATCTCCGGCAGCTGGTTCGGTGAAACCGGCGATTACGTCGGCATGGACGTGACGGTGACGGTACAGCGTCGCCGCTGAGGTTCATCCAAAACAGAAACGGCGCCCGCAGGCGCCGTTCGTGTCGATCGAGCGGCGCCCGATGGGCGCGGCTCGTTTGGTCAGCGGGCGAAACCGCCCGGCCGCGAACGCGGCGCCGGCTTGCCGCGCGCCTTGAACGGCGCGGGGCCCGGTCGGGCCGGAGCGCGACGGTCGTCACGCACGGGCAGTGCGCGGTCGAACGGGTTGCCGCGCGAAGCGGCACGCGCCGGCGCGTCGTTGCCGCGAGGCTCGAACGGACGACGCGCATCGTTGCGGCGCGGCGCGCGATCGGGCGCACGCGAGCCCGGGGCGCTCGCGTGCATCTTCGGCGCCTGCACCTTGGGCTCGAGGCCGGCGATCGTCGTCACCGGCATCGACTGCGTCGTGAACTGCTGGATGCGGCGGATCATGCCAGCGTCCATGCGCTCGGCCAGCGTGATCGCCAGGCCGTTGACGCCGGCGCGGCCGGTGCGGCCGATGCGGTGCACATAATCTTCCGGCTTCATCGGCAGGCCGTAGTTGACGACGTGGCTGATCGTGCGCACATCGATGCCGCGCGCCGCGACGTCGGTGGCGACAAGGATCTTCAGCCGCCGGTCGCGCAGACCCTGCAGGACCCGGTTGCGCCGGCCCTGCGGATGGCCGCCGTGCAGCGAGGCGACATGGTGGCCCATGTCGGCCAGGCGGTCGGCCAGCCAGTCTGCGTCGCGCTGCGTGCTCGTGAAGACGAGCGCCTGCTCCATCTCGCGCTGCGTCAGGATGTGGTCGAGCAGCGCGTTCTTGTGCGCCGCGTTGTCGGCCCAGTGCAGGCGCTGCTCGATGTTGGCATGGGTGTCGGTGTGCAAGGCGACCTCGACCATCTTCGGGTCGCGCAAGAGGCTCCTCGCCAGGCCGCCGACGTTGCCGAGGAAGGTGGCGCTGTACATCACCGTCTGGCGCGTCGCCGGCACGTGGTCGGCGATGGTGCGGATGTCGTCGATGAAGCCCATGTCGAGCATGCGGTCGGCTTCGTCGAGCACGAACATCTCGACGTGGCCGAGCTCGGCCTTGCCGCTTTGCAGGTGGTCGAGCAGACGGCCCGGCGTGGCGATCAGGATGTCGAGCGGGCCGCGCAGCGCCTTCAGCTGTGCGCCGTAAGGCACGCCGCCGACGATGGTCGCGACGCGCAGACCGCCGACATGGCGGCCGTAGGTATCGGCAGCCTTGGCGATCTGGATCGCCAGCTCGCGCGTCGGCGTCAGCACGAGGATGCGCGGGCCGTAGCTCGTGCCCTTGTCGCGGCGCTTGGTCGGGTCGGCGCGGGCGCTCAGCACCCGCTGCAGGGCGGGAAGGATGAACGAGGCGGTCTTGCCGCTTCCGGTGGCGGCGGCGACCATCAGGTCGGTGCCGGCCAAGGCCGGCGGGATGGCGGCCGATTGCACGGTCGTCGGCGCGTCGTAGCCGGCATCGGCCAGCGCGCGGGTCAGGGCTTCCGGGAGGCCCAGGGATTCGAAAGTCATGATGTCTTCTCTGTCGTCGAACGCGGGCGCCGCCGCTTGCGCGCGGCAACGCTCGGACACCTGCCAGGTAGCGGGTGCAAAGTCGCGGTCCGTGGTGCGGAGGGGTGCGACGGCATCGCCGCCGACCAGCGCAGAATTCGGCAACTCGAGGCCGAGACGGTCAGAGGGGATGAGCGAATCGCCGCGAACGATTGGCTGTTTGCGGCAAGCCTGCGATTCTACCTCGTTTTGCTGTAGCGCCGCAACGTGGACGCCATCACGCTTGCAGCAAGTGGGCGCGGTAGTACGCCAGCTCGTCGATCGATTCCTGGATGTCGGCAAGCGCGGTGTGTGCCTGCGCCTTCTTGAAGCCGGCCAGGATCTCCGGCTTCCAGCGCCGGGCCAGCTCCTTCAGCGTGCTGACGTCGAGGTTGCGGTAGTGGAAGAAGGCCTCGAGCGCCGGCATGGTCGCGGCGAGAAAGCGCCGATCCTGGCAGATGCTGTTGCCGGACATCGGCGACTTGCCCTTGCCGACGTAGCGCTGCAGGAAGGCGATCACCTCGCGCTCGGCTTCAGCCTCGTCGACGCTCGATGCCTTGACCCGTTCCGTGAGCCCGCTCTTGCCGTGCGTGCCGGTATTCCAGGCGTCCATGCCGGCGAGCACCGCATCGCTCTGGTGAATGGCGAAGACGGGTCCCTCGACCTGCTTCGTCAATTGCGGATCGGTGACGATGACGGCGATCTCGATGATGCGATCGCGATCGGGAAAGAGGCCGGTCATCTCGAGGTCGATCCAGACCAGGTTGGCGTCGTCGTAGGCAAGGTCGGTGTCGGTCATTCGCCGATCGTAAGCGTCGATCCGGTGGCACGCCTACACTTTCGTGGATGTCTCCAGGCAGTTGGACGCTCGTTTTCGCCGCCGCGCTGGTCGCTTCGCTCGCCCTGCGCGCCTGGCTTGCGAGCCGCCAGGTGCGTCACGTCGCGCGCCATCGCGAAAGCGTGCCCGAGCCATTTCGTGCCACCGTGGATCTCGCCGCGCATCGCAAGGCGGCCGCCTACACGCTCGCGAAGATCCGCCTCGGTCAATGGCAGATGGCCTTGGGCGCGCTCACCTTGCTCGGCTGGACCTTGTTCGGTGGGCTCGATGCGCTCGACACCCTGCTTCGCGATGCGGTCGCGCCGCGCTGGGGCGGCCTGGCGTACGAGGTCGCTCTCGTTGGCGCGGTCGTCGCCATCGAGGCCTTCATCCACCTTCCGCTCGACCTCTATGCAACCTTCGGCATCGAGGCGAAGTTCGGCTTCAACCGCATGACGTGGAAGCTCTGGATCGCCGATGCCCTGAAGGGTCTGGTCCTCTCCGTCGTCATCGGCCTGCCGCTTGTCGCCCTGGTGCTCTGGATCATGGCCGCGAGCGGGCCGCTCTGGTGGCTTTGGGCCTGGGCGGCGTGGACGGTGTTCAACCTGGTCGCGCTGGTCGTCGTGCCGACCTTGATCGCGCCGCTCTTCAATCGCTTCGAGCCGCTTGCCGACGCTTCGCTCGAAGCGCGCGTGCGCGCCCTCATGACGCGCGCCGGCTTCGCCGCCAAGGGCCTGTTCGTGATGGACGGCAGCCGCCGCTCGGCGCACGGCAACGCCTACCTCACCGGATTCGGCGCGGCCCGCCGGGTCGTCTTCTTCGACACCTTGCTCGCCCGCCTGGCGCCCGAGGAGGTCGAGGCGGTGCTCGCCCATGAGCTCGGGCACTTCAAGCTCGGCCACATCGTGCGCCGCATCGGCGCCATGCTGCTGACGGCGCTGGTGCTCTTCGCGGCGTTCGGCTACCTTGCCTCGCAGAGCTGGTTCTACACGGGCCTCGGCGTCCGCCCGGCGCTCGGCGGGCCGAACGACGCGGTCGCGCTGATCCTGCTGATGTTCGTCGCACCGGTTTTCGGCTCGTTCATCGCACCGCTGTTCGCCGGACTGTCGCGCCGCCACGAATACGAGGCCGACGCCTGGGCGGCGCGCCATGCCGACGGCCGTGCGCTCGCGTCCGCTCTGCTGAAGCTGCACGAGGACAACGCCTCGACGCTGACGCCGGACCCGGTCTACGCCCGTTTCTACTACTCGCATCCGCCCGCGGTCGAACGTCTCGCTGCGCTGGCGCCATTGAACGCCCAGGGAGGCATGGCATGAGCCGACGGGCCGCTCCCAAGGCGAATACCGGAGCGCGCAGCGCGGAGGTTTCCCGATGACCGACTTTCTCGAACAGAAATGCACGCAGCGCGCCGCGTCGATGAGCGAAGACGAGGTGCGGCGCCACTTGGCTCAATTCAGCGGCTGGCGCTTCTCGGCCGGCGCGATCGAGAAGACCTTCGCCTTCAAGGCCTGGCTCGAGACGGTCGCCTTCGTCGACGCGCTGGCCTGGATCTGCCACGTCGAGGACCACCACCCGGAGCTGCTCGTGTCGTTCGATCGCTGCACGATCCGCTTCTCGACGCACTCGGCCGGCGGCATCTCGCGCAACGACTTCATCTGCGCCGCCAAGGCCGATGCCCTCATCGCCTTCGTCGGCTGATCTCGAAGGCCGGGTCGTCTCGGGGCACGGCCGCCACGTCGTCGTCGAGGCGGCCGACGGCAGCCG
>JANXXS010000151.1 GCA_025350505.1 Burkholderiales bacterium | reverse complement strand
GGCTACAAGTCGCGCGTCGTCGCCCAGGCCACCGGCGATTCGGAGCGCTTCGCCAGCCAGCTCGCCGAATACCAGAAGGCGCCGCAGGTCACGCGCGACCGGCTCTACATCGACACCATGCGCGAGGTCTACAACAACGTCACCAAGGTGATGATCGACGCGCGCAACAACGCCAGCCTGCTCAACCTGCCGCTCGACAAGCTGTTGCAGCAGTCGGCCGCGGGCTCGGCGCCCGCTGGCCCGCCGGCGGCAGCGCCGGCGGTCGATGCGACCTCTCCCAGCTCGGGCACGGTCGACGTGCGCTCGCGTGAAGGCCAGCGCGGTCGCGACCGCGAAGGCCGCTGAACCTCTCTCGAAGCCACTTCATGAATCGTCTCGGTTTCATCATCGGCGGCTTGCTGCTCCTGCTGCTGCTCGCCTCGTCGACGCTCTTCATCGTCGACCAGCGCCAGGTCGCGGTCATCTACGAGTTCGGCCAGATCAAGGAAGTGATCCAGGAGCCGGGTCTGAAGATGAAGCTGCCGCCGCCGTTCCAGAACGTCGGCTTCCTCGACCGCCGCATCCAGACGCTCGACAGCCCGGAGACACGGCCGATCTTCACCGCCGAGAAGAAGAGCCTGGTCATCGATTGGCTCGTCAAGTGGCGGGTCACCGACCCGCGCCAGTTCATCCGCAACAATGGCGTCGACATCCGCAATCTCGAGGCACGCCTGTCGCCGATCGTGCATGCCGCCTTCAACGAAGAGGTGACCAAGCGCACCGTCGGCGAGGTGCTTTCGAGCGCCCGCGACAAGGTGATGCAGGACGTGCGCTCGCGCCTGGCCGACGACGCCAAGTCGTTCGGCATCGAAATCCTCGACGTGCGCATCAAGCGCGTCGACTTCGTCGCCAACATCACCGAGTCGATCTACAGCCGCATGGCCTCGGAGCGCAAACAGGTGGCCAATCAGCTGCGCGCCACCGGCGGCGCCGAGGGCGAGAAGATCCGCGCCGACGCCGACCGGCAGCGCGAGGTGATCGTCGCCGAGGCCTATCGCGACGCGCAGAAGGTCAAGGGCGAGGGCGACGCGAAGGCCTCGGCTATCTTCGCCGAATCGTTCGGCAAGGATCCGCAGTTCGCCCAGTTCTATCGCAGCCTCGAAGCCTACCGGTCGAGCTTTCGCAGCAAGGGCGACCTGATGGTGATCGACCCGAGCAGCAGCGAGTTCTTCAAGGCGATGCGCGGCAGCAGCGCGGCGCCTGCCGCACCGGCCAGGAAGTAGGCGTTGGCGGACGTCGGCTTCTGGGACATCGCACTGAGCGCCTGCGCGCTGATGCTCATCGCCGAAGGCCTGCTTCCGTTCCTCAGCCCGGGCTCCTGGCGGCGGGTGTTCGAGAAGGCGATGCAGATGAGCGATGGGCAGATCCGCTTTCTCGGCCTGACCAGCATGCTCGCGGGCCTGGTGATGCTCTTCGTCTTCTGGTCGTAGGCGACGGAAACGCTCGCGCGTACCCCCGTACAATTACCCTTTTAATCCCCGGCGTTTTTCGCATGTCCTCTGCTTGGCTCTTGCCGGAGCACATCGCCGATGTCCTGCCCGCCCGGGCCCGCCAGGTCGAACAGCTGCGCCGCGGGCTGCTCGACGCGGCGGAAAGCTTCGGTTTCGAGCTGGTCATTCCGCCAATGCTCGAGCACATCGAATCGCTCCTTTCGGGTACCGGACATTCCCTCGATCTCCAGACTTTCAAGCTGGTCGACCAGTTGAGCGGTCGCACGCTCGGCATTCGCGCCGACAGCACGCCGCAGGTCGCGCGCATCGACGCGCACCTGCTCAACCGCAGCGGCGTGGCGCGCCTGTGCTACTGCGGCCCGGTGCTGCACACGCGCGCCTCGGGCAGCGGCGCGACACGCGAGCCGCTGCAGTTCGGTGCCGAGATCTACGGCCATGCCGACATCGAGGCCGATCTCGAAATCCTCGACCTTGCTCTCGAATGCCTTGCGGTGGCCGGTCTCGAAGGCGCGGTACTCGACCTCGCCGACACGCGCATCGTCCGCGCCGTGCTCGCGGGCGTGCCGGTCGACGCGGCGCGCCTCGAAGCCGTCCATGCCGCGCTCGCCACCAAGGACGCGGCCGAGCTGGCGGTAGTGGCACGCGGCTTCCCGGTCGAGACTCGCCAGGGCCTCGAGGCGCTGCTTCACCTCTACGGCGACGCGTCCGTACTCGACGAGGCGCGCCGCGTCCTCCCCCAGCGCGCGTCGATCGCGACGGCGCTCGACGCGCTGAAGCAGCTCGCGGCGCACGTGGCCCAGGCGCACCCGAGTATCGGCATCGGTTTCGATCTCGCCGATTCGAGCGGCTACGCCTACTACAGCGGCGCTCGCTTCGCCGTCTACGTCGACGGTGCGAGCGATGCCATCGCCCGCGGCGGCCGCTACGACGAGGTCGGCGCGATATTCGGCCGGACCCGTCCGGCGGTCGGCTTCGGCCTCGACGTCAAGGAGCTGGTCGATCTCGTGCCGGCGGAGGCGCCGAGGCGTGCGGTGCGTGCGCCCTGGTCGAACGATGCCGGCCTGCGCAGCACGGTGCGCCAGCTGCGCCGGCGCGGCGAGATCGTCGTGCGCCAACTCCCCGGCGCGGGTGACGACGAATCCGGCCTGGTCTTCGACCGATCGCTCGCCGCGGCGCATGGGCAATGGTCGCTTCAGGATGGGGCGGGCGCATGACTGCGGCAGCGAATTCGAGCATCGGTGGCCGCAACGTCGTTGTCGTCGGCACGCAGTGGGGCGACGAAGGCAAAGGCAAGGTCGTCGACTGGCTGACCGACCATGCCGAGGCGGTGGTCCGCTTCCAGGGCGGCCACAACGCCGGCCACACGCTGGTCATCCGCGGCGTCAAGACGGCGCTGCAACTCATCCCCTCGGGCGTCATGCGCGACCGCGTCGCCTGCTTCATCGGCAACGGCGTCGTCGTCGATCCGGCGCACCTGCTGGGCGAGATCGGCAGGCTTGAAGCGATCGGACTCGACGTCCGCTCGCGCCTGCTCGTAAGCGAATCGTGTCCGCTGATCCTGCCCTTTCACGTCGAGCTCGACAAGGCGCGCGAAGGCAAGCGCGAGTCCAGCGGCGCCGGCAAGATCGGCACCACCGGCAAGGGCATCGGCCCGGCCTACGAAGACAAGGTGGCGCGGCGCGCCCTGCGTGTGCAGGACCTGAAGCACCCGGAGCGCTTCGCCGCCAAGCTGCGTGAGCTGCTCGAGCTGCACAACTTCGTGCTGGTCGGCCAACTCGGCGCCAAGGCGCTCGAGTTCGAGCCGATCTTCGAGATGGCGATGCTTGCCGGCGAGGCGATGCGGCCGATGATCGGCGACGTGGGCTATGCCCTGCACAAGCTCCATCAGCGCGGCGCCAACATCCTGTTCGAAGGCGCGCAGGGGACGCTTCTCGACATCGACCACGGCACCTATCCGTTCGTCACCTCGAGCAACTGCGTCGCCGGCAACGCCTCGGCCGGCTCGGGCGTCGGGCCGGACCAGCTGCACTACATTCTCGGCATCACCAAGGCCTACACCACGCGCGTCGGCGGCGGTCCGTTCCCTTCCGAGCTGCCGATCGACGAGTCCGGCACGATCGGCCACCACCTCTCGACCGTCGGCCAGGAGCGCGGCACGGTCACCGGCCGGGCGCGCCGCTGCGGCTGGCTCGACGCGGCGCTGCTCAAGCGTTCGATCATCATCAACGGCATCTCGGGCCTGTGCATCACCAAGCTCGACGTGCTCGACGGCCTGGCCGAGATCAAGGTCTGCGTCGGCTACGAGCTGGGCGGCAAGCGGATCGACATTCTTCCCCTCGACGCCGATGACATTTTCGCCTGCGTCCCCATCTACGAGACCTTCCCGGGCTGGACCGAAAGCACCTTCGGTGTCACCGAGTGGAGTGCTCTGCCGGTCAACGCGAGGCTCTACCTGCAGCGCGTCGAGGCCTTCATCGGCGCGCCGGTCGACATGGTCTCGACCGGGCCGGACCGCACGCACACGATCCTGCTCCGCCATCCCTACCAGCCCGGCACCGCGGCGCCGCGCCGCCTTGCCGCGTAGCCCTTCAGACACGCCCGACACCGACCCGGCATGCTTACCGACGACGGCAAACATCTCTACGTTTCCTGGGACGAATACCACATGCTGATCGAGCGTCTGGCGCTCAAGATCCATGCGTCGGGCTGGGCCTTCGACCAGATCCTCTGCCTGGCGCGGGGCGGCATGCGGCCGGGCGACGTGCTGTCGCGGGTCTTCGACAAGCCGCTGGCGATCATGTCGACCAGCTCGTATCGCGCCGAGGCCGGCACGATCCAGGGCCGCCTCGACATGGCCAAGTACATCACGCTGCCCAAGGGCGAGCTGGCCGGCCGCGTCCTGCTCGTCGACGACCTCGCCGATTCGGGCATTACCCTGCGGGCGGTGGTCGACCGGCTGCGCGGCATGCCCTCGATCAGCGAGCTGCGCTCTGCCGTGCTCTGGACCAAGGGCATGTCGACCTACACGCCCGACTATCACGTCGAGCTGCTGCCCACGAGCCCGTGGATCCATCAGCCGTTCGAGGAATACGACGACCTCCGCCCCGACGGACTGGCGAAGAAGTTCGTCATCTGATGCCCCGACGACGCGACGACGTTTGCGACACGGCCAGCAAAAAGCCCGCCGAAGCGGGCTCTCGTTTCAATCATTCCGAGGACACCTCAGGTGTCTTCTTCAATCTTGGTGCCCAGGAAGGGACTCGAACCCCCACGGAGTTACCCGCTAGTACCTGAAACTAGTGCGTCTACCAATTCCGCCACCTGGGCATCTCAGGCAACCACGGACTTTATCATCAAAGCAACAACATCCAAGAACCCTCCCGTCGTCGGCACCGAGCTGATGGCCGAAGTCGAGGGCACGGTATTCGGCCACCGCGACGGCCACGGTTTCCTGGTGCGCGAAGGCGCACTCCCCGACGTCTTTCTCGCGCCGCAGGAAATGCGCTCGGTGCTGCATCGCGACCGCGTCAAGGCGCGCATCGTCCGCTACGACAAGAAGGGCCGGCCCGAGGGCCGCGTCCTCGAGATTCTCGAGCGCAAGAAGGCGCCGATCATCGGCCGGCTGCTGCACGAAAGCGGCATCTGGCTGGTCGCGCCCGAAGACAAGCGCTACGGCCAGGACATCATCGTGCCGCGCAACGCGGTGGCCGGTGCCAGCGTCGGCCAGGTCGTCGCCATCGAGCTGACCGAGCCGCCCTCGCTGCATTCGCAGCCGCTCGGCCGCGTCACCGAAGTGCTGGGCGAGATCGACGATCCCGGCATGGAGATCGAGATCGCGGTACGCAAGTACGAAGTGCCGCATATCTTCTCCGAAGCGACGCTGGCGCAGGCCGCGGCGCTGCCCGACACGGTCGGTGCCGCCGACAAGAAGGGCCGCATCGACATCACCGACGTGCCGCTCGTCACCATCGACGGAGAGGACGCGCGCGACTTCGACGACGCCGTCTACTGCGAGCCGGCCAAGGTCGGCCGCGCCAAAGGCTGGCGGCTGGTCGTCGCCATCGCCGACGTCAGCCACTACGTCAAGCCGGGCGAGCCGCTCGACGCCGACGCTTACGAGCGCGCGACCTCGGTCTACTTTCCGCGCCGCGTCATCCCGATGCTGCCGGAGAAGATCTCGAACGGCCTCTGTTCGCTGAATCCCGACGTCGAGCGCCTGGCGATGGTCTGCGACATGCTCGTCAGCGGCGACGGCGAGGTGCATGCCTATCAGTTCTTCCCGGGCGTGATCCGCTCGGCGGCGCGCTTCAGCTACACCGAGGTCGCGGCGATCCTTGCCAACACGCGCGGGCCCGAGGCGGCGCGTCGCGAAGCGCTGGTGCCGCAGCTGCTCGACCTGCACGATGTCTATCGCGCCTTGCTGAGGGCGCGCGCCAAGCGTGGCGCCATCGACTTCGAGACGACCGAGACGCAGATCGTCTGCGACGAGAACGGCCGCATCGAGAAGATCGTGCCGCGCACCCGCACCGAGGCGCACCGCCTGATCGAGGAATCGATGCTGGCGGCGAACGTCTGCTCGGCCGACTTCATCGCGCGGGCCAAGCACCCGGCGCTCTATCGCGTCCACGAAGGACCGACGCCGGAGAAGAAGACGCTGCTGCAGAACTACCTGAAGGCGCTCGGGCTCGGGCTGGCGATCGGCGATGACCCCAAGCCTGCCGAATTCCAGGCCATCGCGCAGGCGACCAAGGACCGGCCCGACGCGGCGCAGATCCACTCGATGCTGCTGCGCTCGATGCAGCAAGCGATCTACACCGGCACGAACAGCGGCCACTTCGGCCTGGCCTACGAGGCCTACACGCACTTCACGAGTCCGATCCGGCGCTATCCGGACCTGCTCGTGCATCGCGTCATCAAGGCGCTCATCGAAGGCCGGCGCTACATGCTCGCATCGCGTGCGGGCAACACGCGTCCGGTGCCGGCCAAGAAGGCCGGCAAGGGCGCCAAGGCCGGCCTGCCTGCCGCGCCGGTGCTCGTACCGGGTGGCGAGCTCGAGGCCTGGGAAGTGGCAGGCGCGCACTGCAGCGCCAACGAGCGGCGCGCCGACGAAGCCTCGCGCGACGTCGAGGCCTGGCTCAAGTGCCGCTACATGCGCGAGCACCTCGGCGAGGAATACGGCGGCACGGTCAGTGCGGTGACCAGCTTCGGACTTTTCGTCACGCTCGACGGCCTCTACGTCGAGGGCCTGGTGCACATCACCGAGCTGGGCAGCGACTACTACCGCTTCGACGAGGTCAAGCAGGAACTGCGTGGCGAGCGCACCGGCGTGCGCTACGTCGTCGGCACGCGCGTTCGCGTGCAGGTCAGCCGCGTCGACCTCGACGGGCGCAAGATCGATTTCCGCCTGGTCCGCGAAGGCGAAGACGCGCTGGCGCCGCGCGCCCGTCGCGACAAGGCGGCCGCCAACGACACGGCGACGAGCGAGATCGTCACCCTGAAGCAGGCCGATCGCGCGGTCAAGGCCGCGACCAAGGCCAAGGCGCGGGCGCGCTCCGGCGCCGCCTTGCTGCCTTCGCGCGCCGGCAAGTCGGCGGCGCGCAAGTCGGGCACGCGCGGTGCGCCACGCGGTGCGACGCGGCGCTGAGCGATCGCCTTTTCAGCTGAAGTAGAAGAAGGAAGAAGATGTCGATTCGATTCGATGGACGGGTTGCGATCGTCACCGGCGCAGGCGGCGGCCTCGGCCGGCTGCATGCGCTGGCGCTGGCGGCGCGTGGCGCTGCGGTCGTCATCAACGATCTGGGCGGCGCCATCGACGGCAGCGGCGGCGCTCCGATCGCGGCGCATGCCGTCGCCGAGGAGATCCGCGCCGCCGGCGGCAAGGCGATCGCCAATGCCGCCTCGGTGACCGACTTCGCGGCCGTGCAGGCGATGGTCGAGGCGGCGATGCGCGAGTGGGGCCGCGTCGACATCCTCGTCAACAACGCCGGCATCCTGCGCGACAAGAGTTTCGCGAAGATGGATCTCGCCGACTTCCGTCTCGTCATGGACGTCCACCTCATGGGCGCGGTGCATTGCACGAAGGCGGTGTGGGAGATCATGCGCGCGCAGAACTATGGCCGCATCGTCATGACAACTTCGTCATCGGGCCTCTACGGCAACTTCGGCCAGGCCAACTACGGCGCAGCGAAGATGGCCCTGGTCGGGCTCATGCAGACGCTGTCGATCGAAGGCGCCAAGCACGACATCCGCGTCAACTGCCTGGCGCCGACGGCGACGACGCGGATGACGGAGCACCTGCTGCCCGAGGCCATGCTGAAGCTGCTCGAAGCCGAGGCGGTGACGCCCGGCCTGATCGCCCTCGTCGCCGAAGATGCGCCGACGCGCGCCATCCTTTGCGCCGGCGCCGGGTCGTTCGAGCGTGCCCACGTGACATTGACCGAGGGCATCCACGTCGGCCTGGCCGACGACGCGGCGGAGCGTATCGCGGCGCAGTGGCAGGCCATCTCCGACCGCGACGGCGAGTCCGTGCCGCAAAGCGGCGCAGCGCAAGGCGCGCTCGAGATGGGCAAGGCGAGCCGCGCCGTCGCCTAGCGCGGCTACGTTTCTAGTCGCCTCGCGACGTTCCGTAGAGTCGCTCGACCAGATCGGCCGCGCGCAGGGCGCCGGGCCGGTCCGGCTCGGCCGCGGCGCCGTGCTCGACGACCGCTCGCGTCGCGACCTCGAAGGCCGATGCCGTTGGCAGCCAGCGCCCGCCGATCCAGCCGGCGAGCACGTCGCCGGTGCCGCCGGTTGCCAGCGAGGCGTTGCCGGTCGCGTTGATGCGCGGCAGTTCACCCGGCGCGGCAATGATGCTGCCCGATCCTTTCAGCACGACGACGGCGCGGTAGCGCTCGGCGATCGCTTGGGCCGCGCCGAGTCGATCGGCCTGCACCTGCCCGGTCGTCGCGCCGAGCAGGCGCGCCGCTTCGAGTGGATGCGGCGTCAGGATGGTGGCGCGCGAGCGCGCGGCGCGGGCGATCGCTATCGTCTGCAAGGCCGGGTCGGCGGCGATCGCGTTGAGCGCGTCGGCATCGAGGACGAGCCGGGCCGCCAGCGCGACCAGGCGGGGCAGGGCGGCGCGCACTGCGTCGCCGCCGCCGCAGCCGCAGACGACGGTGCTGCGCTCGATCGCTTCGCTTGCGCCCTGCCACCAGCCGGCGCGCACCATGAGTTCGGGGCGTGTCGGGTCAAATGCGATGGCGCCGACGTCGGTGTCGAGCAGGTCGACGAAGACGCGGCCTGCGCCCGCCGCATGCGCCGCATGCGCGGCGAGCCATGCGGCACCGGTCATGCCGGCGGCGCCGCCGACCACCGCGACGTCTCCGAAGCTGCCCTTGTGCTGGGCATGCAAGCGAGCGTGGGCGAACAACGCGAGCTCGCTGCGCCCGACCAGCCAGGCGTCGGGTGATTCGCGTGCCAAATCGACGCCGAGCGTCCCCAGCCAGACCGTGCCGGCACGATCGCGACCCGAGGCGGTGAAGAGGCCCGGCTTGGCCGCGAGCAGCGTCAGCGTGTGCCGCGCCGTGACGCAGACATCGCTGAACGGCTGTCCGTGCTCGGCGTCCAGACCCGACGGCAGGTCGACCGCGAGGACGCAGGCGCCGCGTGCACCGAGCGCCGCGATGCGCTGGATCGCCGCGCCGATCGCTCCCCCCGGCGCGCGCGAGGCGCCGATGCCGAGCAAGGCGTCGACGACGAGCTCGGGCGATTGGCTCCGCGCGGTGTTGTCCATCGCGGCCGTGCCGATGGGCACGCCCGCTTGCTGCGCGCGGGCCAGCGCCTTTGCCGCATCGGCGGGAAGCGCCTCTGCGTCTCCGACGAGCAGCACCGACGCCTCCTTGCCGAGCTCGCGCAATCGCGTCGCGGCTTCGATGCCATCGCCACCGTTGTTGCCCGGCCCAGCGACGACGAGCACGTGCCGCGCGTGCGGTGCCAAGGCCAGCGCCAAGCGCGCCACCGCATCGCCGGCGCGCGCCATCAGCGTGTAGGGAGCGACTTCGGCCGAGGCGGCAGCCTCGATGCGTCGCGTCGACGCAAGCCCGAACACGGGCTGCCGTGCGGCGCTGGCGTCGATGCGATGGATGGAGCTCACGATGCGCAGCTTGCCATGCGGCGTCAGCGCCAGAGGCGCTCGATGCCGAGACCGTCGATGCTGATCGGTGTCTGGCGGCCGGCCACCGAGTCGGCGACCAGCCGAGCCGCAGGCCAGCGCCCAGCCGCTGCCGCCGTGGCCGAGATTGAGCCAGACGCCTTCGGCGCCGCTCGGGCCGAGCACCGGCGGGCCGTCGGGCAGCATCGGTCGGGCGCCCTTCCAGCGCTGGGCCTGCGAGCGATGGGTGACGCCGGGGAACCAGTCGTCAAGCACCTTGTCGAGCGTCTTCTGCGCGGCCTCGTTCTGCCGATCGGGATGACCGCCGATCTCGGCGCTGCCGGCGACGCGGACCCGGTTGCCGAGCCGGCTGATGGCGACCTTGTAGCGTTCGTCCATGAGCGCGGCGCGAGGCTCGTAGTGCAGATGACGGTCGTCGTGGCGCAGCGGCGCCGTCACCGAATAGCCGTAGACGGGCAGCAGGGGCAGCTTGATGCCGAGCGGCCGCAGCAACCCACTCGAGCCGAGCGCGGCACAGACCACGACCGCGTCGAAGATCGCCTCGCCGGTCAGGTCTTCCTCGGTTTCGGTGTTCGACCAGCCGCTCGCGCCGGTGCGTGAGCCCGCCGCGGCCTCGTCGCGCGCGTCGCCGGCCGTGCGGCCGACGACGAGCACCGGCCGCGCGCCGGCGACGATGCGCTCGACGTGTGCCTGGAAGCGAAAGCGCACGCCGCGGTGCGCCGCTTCCTTGCGCAGCAGATGCGTGAACTCGCGGCAGTTGCCGACTTCGTCGTCCTTCGAATAGATGCCCGCGTGCAGGGCGGTTTCGGTGCTGAGCCCGGGCTCGACCAGGCGGCAGGCCGCGGCGTCGAGGACCTGCGGCGCGGCCCCGAGCTCGGCAAGGGCGCGGATGCCGGGCTCGGCCAGGGCCAAGTCGCGTGCCGAGCGCAGCAGCACGAGAAAGCCCTGGGCACGTTCGAAGTCGAGATGCAGGCGCGCCGTCAGCTCGTGCAGCCGCTCGCGGCTGAACTGGGCCAGCCGATGCATGCGGGCGCGGTTGGCGCGGTAGGTCTCCGGCCGGCAGGCACGCCACCAGCGCCAGAGCCAGCCGAGCGTGGCAGGACCGAGCGGGCCGCCGAAACGCACCGGCGAATGGGCGCGCAGGAGGTGCGACACGACCTTGCCCGGCATGCCCGGCGCCGCCCAGGGCGCGACGTAGCCCGGCGCGACCAGGCCGGCGTTGGCGAAGCTCGATTCGGCGGCGACCGTGCCGCGGCGCTCGAAGACCGTAACCTCGTGTCCGTCGGCGACGAGCTCGTACGCCGTCGTCACGCCGATCACGCCGGCACCGATGACCGCGACGCGCATCGTCAGCGTTGTGCCGTTTCGGTGCTGAGGCGGGCGAGAGTCGATTCGACGGCCAGCGACGCCTCGAGCACCACGTTGTCGCGCAGGGCGGCGGCCCAGATCATCAGGCCGGCCGGCAGCTCGCCCCGGGCATGGCAGGGCAGGCTGAGGGCGCAGCCGTCGAGGAAATTGACGAGCGCGGGATTGCGCAGCAAAAGGCCGTTCGTGGCAAAGAAGGCGGCGGCGTCCGCAACGAGCGGGGCCAGCGGCGGCGCCACCATCGGCACGGTCGGCGAGAGGAGGGCGTCCCACGGGGCGATCGCCGCCTCCATTCGCGCGATCCAGGCACGGCGCCCCCACGTCAGGTCGACGTAGTCGGCGGCGCTCATCGACGCGCCGCGGCGGATGCGAAAGGCGACGCGCGGGTCGTACTCGGCCTCGTGCTCGGCGAGCAGGTGTCGATGCCAGGCCCAGCTCTCGGCGGCGGCGAAGCCGCCCGTGGCGTTGAGCGCCGCGACTTCGCCAAGCAGCGGCAGGTCGATGGTCTCGATCCGCGCTCCGGCTGCAGACAGTGCGCCGAGAGCCCGATCGAAGGCGCGGGCTACGGTGGCATCGAGGTCGTCCAGCATCAGTGTTCGCGGCACGGCGAAAGCGAGGGCTGAGATCGGCTTGCCGGCGAGCGCGACGCGGCGATCTGCCAGCACCTCGTGCAGCAGCACTGCGTCGCGCACCGAGCGCGTCATCGCCGAGACGGTATCCAGCGTCGTCGACAGCGGCAGCGCGCCTTCGGTCGGCACGAGTCGCGCCGTGCCCTTGAAGCCGACCACGCCCTGGAGTGCGGCAGGAATGCGGATCGAACCGCCCGTGTCCGACCCGAGTGCCGCCCAGGCCGCGCCCGCGGCGACCGAAGTCGCGCCGCCCGAGGTCGAGCCGCCGGGCACGCGCGGCGTCGGGTCCAGCGCCAGGGTGCCGGCATTGGCCGGCGTGCCGTGGTGCGGATTGATGCCGACGCCGGAAAAGGCGAACTCCGACATGTTGGTGCGGCTGACGAAGGCCGCGCCGGCGCGGCGCAAACGGGCCACTGCGGGCGCGTCGGCGGTTGCGGCGGGCGCGCTCGCAAGCAAGATCGAGCCGGCCCGGGTCGGCTCCCCGGCGACGTCGAACAGGTCCTTGATCGACACGGCGAGGCCGGCGAGACGGCCGGGATCGCGACCTTGCACCACGGCGCGGTCTGCCGCGGCGGCGGCGCCGCGAGCGGCCTCGAAGCTGGTGGCGAGGAATGCGCGCGCACAGGCCGGGGCGTCGGCCGCCGCAATCGACTGCTCGATCAGGACGGTGGCCGACGCCCGGCGCGCCCTCACGTTGCTCGCGGCGTCGGTGAGGTCAGCGACCATCGCCGATGCTACAATCGCTGGCTTTCCTCGGGGCGGACGAACGGCTGAATCCATCGGTTCGGCGTGGCAGCCTCCCGACGATGCAAAGACAGACGCTACTACTCGCGAACCGGTTCATTCAGGGTGTTGCGAGCGCGATCCGATCCCGAGAGGGGAAGGTGTGCGCTACGCGATTCGAGCCGGGATTCTAGAACCAACCTTTGGAATGACGAATGTCGATATCGATGCGTGACATGCTGGAAGCCGGCGTCCATTTCGGACACCAGACCCGCTTCTGGAACCCCAAGATGGCCCCGTACATCT
>JANXXS010000111.1 GCA_025350505.1 Burkholderiales bacterium | reverse complement strand
AGGCTCCTCGACATGATCGGTCACTCCCCGCGCAGGTCCAACCTTTGCACATCAAACGCTGTGGTCGTCACGCGGTGGTGGGAACTGGATCGATCACGGCGGCACGGTGATCGGCAATGAGATGAATGCGGGTTCGGGGAGTTCTGAAGTCATCGCATGCCCCTCACGCCGGCAGCGTGAACGTTTCACCCTTGGTGAGCACGGCCCAGGCCATGCGTGCGTTCTTCGCCGCGATGGCCACGACCGCCTTCCAGTAGCCCCTGCGCTCGGCCACCGCGAGCGCCCAGCGGCTCAGGCTGTCTGTCTTGCCCTTGGCGGCGTTGAGGACCGCCCTGGCGCCCAGGACCAGGAGGCTGCGCAGGTAGGCATCGCCGGCCTTAGTAATGCTGCCAAGCCGGGCCTTGCCCCCGGAGCTGTATTGGCCCGGAACCAGACCGAGCCAGGCCGAGAGCTGTCGCCCACTGTCGAACTCCCGGGCGTTACCGACCATGGCGACCAGCGCCGTGGCGGTGATCTCGCCCACGCCCATGAGCTGCATCAGCTGCTGCGCCGCCGTGCAGTCCTTGGCCATGGCGCGAATGTGCGCGTCGTACTGCTTGATGCGTTCGTCCAGGTGAGCGACCTCGCTGAGCAGGTCACCGATCACGGTATTGGCGTAGCCTGGCAAGTCCTCGAGGTGGTTGCGCGCCTCGCGCCGCACGACCTCGGCCTTCAGGGGCAGCACGACACCGAACTCGCTGAGCAGGCCGCGGATGCGGTTGACGCACGCCGTACGAGCAGCGACGAAGCCTTGTCGCGCTCGGTGCACCATCAGCCTGGACTGCTGCTCTTCGGTCTTGACCGGAACGAAGCGCATGTTGGGTCGCCGCACCGCTTCACAGATCGCCGCCGCATCGGCCGCATCGTTCTTGCCGCGCTTGCCCGTCATGCGGTAGGGCGTCAGCAGCTTGGGCGCCATCAGCCGCACCGTGTGGCCGTGGGCCTGGAACTGTCGCGCCCAGTAGTGCGCTCCCGAGCACGCCTCCACGCCGATCACGCACGGTGGCAGCGCTGCAACCAACGCATTGAGCTTGCCGCGCGCCACCTTCGGCTGCTTCAGCCTCGGCGCTCCAGCTTCATCCACGCCATGCAGCGCAAAGACGTTCTTGGCGAGATCGATCCCGACGGTAACAATAGCCATGACTTCCCCTTCCGAGTGAGTTGATGAGACTTCGACACTCCCATCGTGGCACTCGTTGCCGGTCTCCGCACAGGCGGATAGCTCGGGACGGGGAAGTCCCTTTCATTCGTTAGACAACACGGCGAATGCCGGGTCATGTGTGTGCGCCGTCCGAAGCGTAAGATTTCTGCCTAGCCGGAGCGAACCCATGCCTGATCTCGTTGCTGAACTGTCGGAACGCGCGAAAGTCCTGCCACCCGAGGATCGGGCTCGGCTCGCAGAAGAACTGCTCGCGTCGCTGGAGGAAAGCCCTTCTGACGAAGTCGATGCAGCGTGGGACGCAGAGATTCGAAGCCGAATCGCCGAGGTAGAGGCCGGCACCGTTACTCTGTCTTCCGCTGAGCAAGTCTTCTCGCGTGTTCGGCAAAGCCTGAGGTGAGGTCGGCTCGCTTCCACCCGGAAGCTGAGTTCGAGCTTCAATCCGAGGCAACGTACTACGAGCAACACACGAAAGGGCTCGGTGAGCGTTTCGCCCGCGAGGTCGAAGCCGCTGTCAAGGTTGCTTGCACGTTTCCCTACATCGGTTCGCCCTACAAGTACGGCACTCGCCGCGTCTACACAAGGAAGTTTCCATTCTCCGTGGTCTACCTTGTGCGCACCGATGAAGTTATCGTCATTGCCATCGCACCGTTCGCCAAGAAGCCAGGCTATTGGCGCAGCCGGAAGCGTGTCGTCTAACCCCTTAGAGGGACTTCCCACCTTGTCAAGCTGTATTCGCATTCGTCGTCGATGACCTCGATGTAGTTTCGCGGTTGATGAATGAGCAGGCGACGTTGAAGGGCGTGAACGAGGAACAGACTGCTTCTCTAGAGACGGCCTTGTTGCACGGGCACCATGGCCTGGTGTGCGGACCCAGATGCGAACCGCTCAGCGGGGCTCCATTCCAATCGC
>JANXXS010000040.1 GCA_025350505.1 Burkholderiales bacterium | reverse complement strand
GCCTGGGCGTATTTCACGTACGAGCGTTCGGCGCGGGTCGTCGCCGAGCCGGAACGGCCGCCGCCGGCACGCGGCTCCTAGAATTCGGCCCCTGTGACAGCCCCCGAGCAGCTCGCCCGCCAACAGATCGACGCGCTGCTCGTCGCGGCGGGCTGGGCCGTACAGGACTACATCTCGTATGCCCCCGCCGCGGCGCGCGGCATCGCGCTTCGCGAGGTGCCGCTGAAGAGCGGCCGCTGCGACTACCTGCTGATCTTCGACCGCAAGCCGCTCGGCGTCATCGAAGCCAAGCGCGCCGGCACGCTGCTCGTCGGCGTGGCCGAGCAGTCGGCGCACTACGCGGCGCAGCTGCCCGTCTTCTTCAAGGTCGAGACCGAGGAGTTGCCGTTCGCCTACGAGTCGACCGGCACCGAGTCCTTCTTTCGCGACGGCCGCGATCCCGAGCCGCGCTCGCGCAGCGTCTTCGCCTTTCACAAGCCCGAGACGCTGGCCGCCTGGGCCGCCGAGCCCGACACCCTGCGTGCCCGCCTGCGCCGCCTGCCGCCGCTCGACGCGACGCGCATGCGCGACTGCCAGATCGAGGCCGTGACCCATCTCGACGTCTCCCTCGCCGACGACCGCCCGCGCGCCCTCGTGCAGATGGCCACCGGCTCCGGCAAGACCTACACCGCCATCACCGCGATCTACCGACTGCTCCGCTATGCAGGCGCCCGCCGCGTGCTCTTCCTCGTCGACCGCGGCAACCTCGGCGTCGGTGCGATGCGCGAGTTCAACGACTACGTGGCGCCCGACGACGGCCGCAAGTTCACCGAGCTCTACAACGTGCAGCGGATGCAGAACAACCGCTTCGATGATGTCTGCAAGGTCACCGTCTGCACGATCCAGCGCATGTACTCGATGCTGCGCGGCGAGGCCGAGCTGGCAGAGGAGCTGGACGAGCACTCGACCTTCGAGCTGTCGGCCGACGGCCGGCCGAAGGAAGTCGCCTACAACCCGGCTCTGCCGATCGAGACCTTCGACTTCATCGTCACCGACGAGTGCCACCGCAGCATCTACCACCTGTGGCGCCAGGTGCTCGAGTACTTCGACGCACACCTGATCGGCCTGACCGCGACGCCCTCGAAGCAAACGATCGGCTTCTTCAACGGCAACCTGGTCATGGAATACAACCACGAGCGCGCGGTCGCCGACGGCGTCAACGTGGGCTACGACGTCTGGCGCATCAAGACCGAGGTGACCGAACAGGGTGGCAAGGTCGAGGCCGGCTTTCACGTCGACCGGCGCAACCGCGCCGACCGCGCCACGCGTTGGGAGCAGCTCGACGAAGACCTGGAGTACGAAGCGCGCCAGCTCGACCGCAGCGTCGTCGTGCCGAGTCAGATCCGCACCGTGCTGCAGGCCTTCAAGGCGGCGCTGCCGACGCTCTTTCCCGACCGGGCGATGGTGCCCAAGACGCTGGTCTTCGCCAAGGACGACAGCCACGCCGAAGACATCGTGCGCATCGCCCGCGAGGTGTTCGGCCGGGGCAACGACTTTGCCAAGAAGATCACCTACATGAGCTACGACCCGGCGACCAACCAGCGCGAGAAGCCGGAGACGATGATCGCCACCTTCCGCAACAGCCCGGCCACGCGCATCGCCGTCACCGTCGACATGATCGCCACCGGCACCGACATCAAGCCCCTCGAATGCCTGGTCTTCATGCGCGACGTGAAGAGCCGCGCCTACTTCGAGCAGATGAAGGGCCGCGGCACGCGTACCCTGAGCCCGACCGAACTGCAGGCGGTGAGCGGCGCCGACGCGAAGGCGAAGACGCGCTTCGTGATCGTCGACGCGGTCGGCGTGTGCGAGAGCGACAAGACCGACAGCCGGCCGATGGAGCGAAAGCCCGGCGTCTCGTTCGAGAAGCTGATGCTCGGCATCGCCTTCGGCAGCCGCGACGACGACGCCTTGCTGAGCCTGGCCAACCGCATCGCGCGGCTCGACCGCGCGGTGGATCAGCCGCAGCGGAAGGAGGTAGTCGATGCCTGCTCACACACGCTGAGCGAGCTGACGCACCGTCTGCTCGACGCCACCGATCCGGATCGCGTCGCTTCTCACGCCGCGGCCACCGGCACGAACCCCGAGGCGGCCAAAGCCGCCCTCGTGGCCACCGCCTGCGCGCCCTTCGACGACCCGCTGCTGCGCGAGACGCTCGCCGGCCTGAAGCGCGAGGCCGAGCAGACCATCGACACCGTGACGCAGGACGTGCTGCTCGGCACCGGCCTCGACGCCGCGGCGAAGG
>JANXXS010000437.1 GCA_025350505.1 Burkholderiales bacterium | reverse complement strand
CACGTCGTCAACTTCGAGGTGCCGAACGTGCCCGAGGACTACGTGCACCGGATCGGCCGCACCGGCCGCGCCGGCACCAAGGGCGAGGCGATCTCGCTCGTCTGCGTCGACGAGAACGGCTTCCTGCGCGACATCGAGCGCCTCATCAAGCACGAGATCCCGAAGGAGATCGTGCCCGGCTTCGCACCGCCGGCGCACGAGAAGCCCGAGCCGATCGTGCTCGGCCGCATGGTCATCGGCGAAGGCGCCGGCCGCGGCGGCATGCGTCGTTCGTCGGCGCCGCGCGGTGACTCCGGTCGCCATAGCGGCGGCGGCGGTGGCGGCAACGGCGGCGGTTCGCATCGCCAGTCGCCGCCGCGGCCGCAAGGCCCGTCGCGCAGCGGTTCGTCGAGTGGCCGACCGCCGTCGCGCCTGGGATCGCCCAAGCGCTGAACCTGTCGCCGGCGACGAGCCGGCGCGGCCGATACCATGACATCGATCTCGCCGCCGTCACGAACCGCCCTGCTCGCGGGTGCCACCGGTCTGGTCGGGCGGGCCTTGCTGCCGCTGCTCCTGCGCAGCCACGCGTCGGTCGACGTGCTCGTGCGTCGCGCGGCGCCCGAGCTCGGCGGTGAGCCGCGTCTTCGTCTTCACGTCGTCGACTTCACGAAGCTGCCCGCGGCCTTCCCGGCCGTCGACGATGTCTTCATCGCCCTCGGCACGACGATCGCCGTCGCCGGCTCGCAGGCGGCGTTTCGCGCCGTCGATTTCGATGCCGCCGTCGACACGGCGCGAGCCGCGCGCGCTGCCGGGGCGACGCGCCTCGCCGTCATTTCGGCGCTCGGTGCCGACGCCGGTTCACGTGTCTTCTACAACCAGGTCAAGGGCGAGATGGAGCGCGCCGTCGCGGCGCTCGGCTTCGACTCCGTGACCCTGGCGCGCCCGTCGCTGCTGGTCGGCGACCGCGCCGCGCTCGGCCAGCCGGTGCGCAGCGGCGAAGTCTGGGCGACGCGACTGACGCGGCCGCTGAGCTGGCTCGTGCCCCGCAGCGTGCGGCCGATCGCGGCCGCCGACGTCGCCGCGGCGCTGGTGGGGGCGACCGCGCGCGGCCGGCCCGGCCTGCACGTCCTCTCTTCCGCAGACATGCAGGGCGCCGGTGGCTGACGAGGCGGCGCCTCGCCAGCGCGCGGCCAGTCCACCCACGCCGCAGGGCGACCTCGACGATCGCGCCGAGACCGTCGAGCCGCCCAGCGACCATGCGCCGCTCGAACGCTCGACAGCAGCGCTCTTTCACCACCGCGCCTTCGTGCGCCTGTGGTTCGCACGCATGGCCGGCACGACGGCGAACCAGATGCTGCTCGTGGCCCTCGGCTGGCAGATGTACGACCTGACGCACAGCGCCTGGGACCTCGGCCTGGTCGGCCTGTTCCAGTTCCTGCCGGCGCTCTTGCTCGTGCTCGTCGCCGGCCAGGTTGTCGACCGCGTCCATCGCGCCCGCATCGTCGCCGCCTGCATGGCGGTGCAGACGCTGGTCGCCATCGCGCTGGCCTCGGGATCGGCCGGACAGTTCGCCGGGCGCGAGATGCTGCTCGCCATCTCGGTCGCGGTCGGCACGGTGCGCGCCTTCCAGATGCCGGCGCAGCAGGCGCTGACGCCGATGGTGCTGCCACCCGAACTCCTGCCGCGCGGGCTTGCCTTCAGCTCGGCGGGAATGCAGGCGGCGATCGTCGCCGGGCCGGCGCTCGGCGGCTTTGCCTACGTCGCTGGCGCGCACGTCGTCTATGGCCTCTGCGCCCTGCTCTTCGTCGTCGCCGGCACGCTCGCCCTCGGCGTTCGCTACGAGCAGCCGGTGCGCGTCAAGAAAGCGATCTCGCTCGAGACGCTGCTCGCCGGCGTGCGCTTCGTACGCGACCGGCCCGTGGTGCTGGGCGCCATCTCGCTCGACCTGTTCGCGGTGCTGTTCGGCGGCGCGATCGCGCTGTTGCCGATTTTCGCGCGCGACCTGCTGCAGGTCGGCTCCTGGGGACTCGGTCTGCTGCGCGCCGCGCCGGCCGCCGGCGCCTTCGTCACCTCGATCGCGCTGACCCGCTTTCCGGTAGCGCGGCGCGCCGGCGTCGTCTTGCTCACGGCGGTGGCCGTCTACGGCGCGGCGACGATCGTCTTCGGCGTCTCGACTTCGTTCGTCGTCTCGCTCGCCGCGCTCGTCGTCTCGGGCGCCGCCGACATGATCAGCGTCGTCATCCGCCAGTCGCTGGTGCAGCTCGACACGCCCGACGAGATGCGCGGCCGCGTCAGCGCCGTCAACTCGGTCTTCATCGGCGCCTCGAACCAGCTCGGCGAGTTCGAGTCCGGCGTCACCGCGGCCTGGTTCGGGCCGGTCGGCTCGGTCGTGCTCGGCGGCGTCGGCACGCTGCTCGTGGCCGGCGCCTGGCTGCGACTTTTTCCGGCGCTGGCGCAGCGCGACCGGCTCTCGTCGACGCCTCGCTGACGCAGCGCGCGATAGCGCCGCTCAGCCCTCGCCGCGCTTCATCTTCATGCGCACGCGCGTCTCCTTGCCGCGCGACTTCCAGGCCGAGAGCTGCTGCCGGCGCTCGACCCAGGTGAGCGTGTCACGGCGCGTTTCGCGCAGCAGCTTCTGGAAGTTGCGCAGCCGATCCGGATCGACGCCTTCCTTCACCGCGCAGCCCGGCTCGCCGCCGTGCGTGCAATCGCGAAAGCGGCAACGCGCGGCCAACGATTCGACGTCGCCGAAGCTCGCCGCCAGCGTCGCCTCGTCGATGTCGGGACGCAAGGTGCGCAGGCCCGGCGTGTCGATGACGCAGGCGCCGCCCGGCAACAGATGCAAGGAGCGCGCGGTCGTCGTGTGCATGCCGCGGCTGTCGTGCTCGCGCACCGCGCCGGTGTCCTGCACGGCGGCGCCGAGCAGGGTGTTGGTGAGCGTCGACTTGCCGGCGCCCGACGAGCCGAGCAGGACCAGCGTCTGGCCTTCGCGCGCCACATGGGCGAAGCGCGCCGACGTCGCTGGCTCGGTGGCGTCGACGACGAGCGTCTCGACGGCATTCGGCAAGCGGCGCGACAGCGACGCCAGCCGCTCGTCGAGCAGCGCCGGATCGGCGGCCGCGATGTCGGCCTTGGTCAGCACGACAAGCGGCGCCGCGCCGCCGACGTAGGCGAGCGTCAGGTAGCGCTCGAGCCGGCGCAGGTTGAAGTCGTCGTCGAGGCCCATGACGAGCAGGGCCCAGTCGACGTTGCTGACGACCGGATGACGGCTGCCGTCGCCGTCGCGGCGCGCGATGTGCGAAGAGGGCGGCACGCGCTCGTGCACCCAGCGCGCGCCCGAAGCTTCGCGCGCCGCGAGCACCCAATCGCCGACGGCGAGCGTCGTGCCGCTGTCGAGCAGTTGCCGCGCCAGGCGCGGCAAGGGTCGCGCCGTGCACTCGGCCAGGCCGTCGTGCAGCTGCACCGTTTCGCGGTGCACGACGGTGACGCGCAGGAGGTCGAGGGAAATCGCGTCGCGGCCCTCTGCGCACAGAAGGGCGCGCTCGGCGAGCGCCGGCGTGAGGCCGACGCGTTGCAAGCGTTCGATATCGAAGTGAAGCATGTGAATCCGGAGCATGTGGCTGCGGTTCGGCGACAGCGCGCCGCGCCGCGATCGCCGGCAGCGAGCTGCCGGAACGAGCGATGCAAGGCCGCCAGAAAAGCGGCGCCGGATGCGAACGACTTCGGGAGAGCCGGCCTCGAAGGCCGGCCGCGAGCTATGCGCGGATCAGGCGGCTGCCCACACGGCGGCGGCAGGAGCAGAGTCAGGCAGGGTCTTGGACATGAGGCTCTCCTTCGCTGGCCGGTGGCAGGGCAAAGCGCGATGCGCTTCGGCGTGAGCCAAGGCGCGATGCGCTTCGGCGGATCGCCAAGCTGTGCGCCTCGGCGTGCGCCGACAGAGGCGTCAGCGCGTCCGCGAGTCTGCATGCCCCGAAGCGGCGCGTCAATGCAAACTGTCTGCCGCCTCGCCTTTGCGCAACACGTCGGGCTTGCTGATTCGCAGGCGAAGCCTTGCACTCGCGTCACGCGCCCGCACATCGCGAGCAAGGTCATCGGCCCCTCGTATGATCCGCCGCGCGCGCCCTTGGCGCCCGCGCCCCATGTCTGGAGACTCGTCATGAAATCGATGCTCATCGCCCTCGCTATCGTTCTGGTCGCAGCCACCTCGGTGCCGAGCGATGCCTTCGCCCGCCGCATCGGCGGCGGTGGCACCTCGGGCATGCAGCGCAGCCTGCCGCCGCGCGCCGCGCCCGAGATGGCCAAACCGGCGACGCCGGCCGCGCAGCCGGCCCCGGCTGCCGCCACCGCCGGCGTGCCGGCCGCAGCTGCCGTGCCGAAGCGCTCGTGGCTCGGCCCGATCGCCGGCCTGGCCGCCGGCCTCGGCATCGCCGCGCTGATGAGCCATCTCGGCATGGGCGCGGAGCTCGGCAACATCGTCATGCTGGTGTTGCTGCTGGCCGTCGGCTTCGTCGCGATCCGCTTCCTGATGCGCCGCTTCGGCCCGGCCGCCGCCGCCTCGGGCGCACCGGCGATGCAGTACGCCGGCGCCGGCGCGCCGCTGCCGCCGGCCGCCGTCCCGCCGCAGAGCTTCGGCGCCTTGCCAGGCGCGCCGCCGGCCGTCGTTGCGCCGCTGCCGGCCGGCTTCGATGCCGACGCTTTCGAGCGCATCGCCAAGATGATCTTCATCCGCCTGCAGGCGGCCAACGACAGCGGCGACCTGAACGACCTGCGCACCTTCACGACGCCCGAGATGTTCGCCGCCGTCAAGCTCGACCTTCAGGATCGCGGCGCCAAGGCGCAGCAGACCGACGTCGTCCGTGTCGACGCCGAGGTGCTCGACGTGACGAGCGAGCCGCAGCGGCAGATCGTCAGCGTCCGCTTCCACGGCCTGATCCGCGAAGAGATCGGCGCCGGTGCGGAGCCCTTCGACGAGGTCTGGCACCTCGTCAAGCCCGCCGACGGCAGCCGCGAGTGGGCGATCGCCGGCATCCAGCAGTCGGGCGCGCCTCTCGCGCAGGCGGCTTGAAGCTCTTCATCGTCACCGGCGCGTCGCGCGGCATGGGCGCGGCGATCGCCGCGCAGCTGCTCGGCGAGGCGAGCCACACGGTCGTCTGCATCTCGCGTCACGAGAACGCGTCGCTGGCCGCAGCGGCGAAGCAAAGCGGCGCGACCTGCGAGCAGTGGACCGCCGACCTCGCCGTGCCGATCGCGGTCGCGGCGCGCCTGCAAGCTCGCCTGGCCGGGTTCGGCGCCACTGCTTTCACGCATGCCAGCCTGATCAACAACGCGGCGATGCTGACGACGATCGGCGGCCTCGAAGGCTGCAGCGACGAGGAGTTGTCGGCGGCGATGCGGGTCGGCCTCGAAGCGCCGCTGCTGCTCACCGCGGCCTTCCTGCGCGCCACGTCGGCATGGCCCGGCGAACGGCGCGTGCTCAACATCTCTTCCGGACTCGGCCGGCGTGCCATGGCCGGCCAAGCGACCTACTGCGCGACCAAGGCCGGCATGGACCACATGACGCGCGCCGTCGCGCTCGACCAGGCCCTGCTCGGCAACGGCGCGAAGGTCGTCTCGCTCGCGCCGGGCGTAATCGACACCGACATGCAGGTGCAATTGCGCGGCGCCGACGCGGCCGGCTTTCCCGAGCAGGCGGCGTTCGTGCGCCTGAAGGAATCGGGTCAGCTCACGTCGAGCGTCGAGGCCGCGGCGCGCGTCGTCGCCTGGCTCGAGCGTGCCGATTTCGGCAGCGTGCCGGTGGCCGACGTACGCGACGCCTGAGGCCGCGGCCGGCCGGCCGCATCGGCGCCTGTCTGCGCGACAATCCCGCGCTTCACCCGAACACAAGCGCGCGCGCCGCGCCGGAGACCTCGACATGCCATTGCGTGCGCTCGCCGTCCTGACCTCGGCCGCGCTGCTCGCCGCGTGCGCGCCGATGCCGACGGCGCCACCGGTCGCGAACCGGCCCGCCGTCGCCGCGCCGAACGCCGGCGACGTGATCGCGCCGAACGCCAACCTCGTCGCGCAGGGCGTCCCGCCGATACCGAGAGGCCTCGCCGACGAGGTCGCGCGCTACACCGACTTTCGCGGCCACGGCTTCGTCGACTGGCACCCGACACGGCGCGAAATGCTGGTGGCGCATCGCCGGGCCGGCGCCGACACGACGCAGATCTATCGGCTTGCCTCGCCGCTCGGCGAGCTCGAGCCGCTGACCGATTTCGCCGACCCGGTGCGCAACGCCAGCTACGAGCCGCTCAGCGGCGACTCGATCGTCTTCGAGCGCAGCAGCGGCGGCGACGAGGCGGCGCAGATCTACCGCCTCGACCTGGCGACCAGGCAGGTCACCGTCGTCACGGAGCCGAACCTGCGCAACGACATGCAGGGCTGGCTGCACAAGTCGAGTCAACTCCTGTACCTGTCGGTGCCGCTCGACCGCACCGCCGCCGGCGGCAGCCGCGCCGAGGTCGCGCAAACGCTGACCCTGGTCGACCCGGCGAATCCGCAAACGCGGCGCAAGCTCGCCGAACTGCCGGGCGGCGGCTGGTACGTCGGCGGCGTGTCGTGGGACGACCGTCGCGTGGCCCTGACGCGCTATCTCTCTGCCGGCGAATCGCAGGTCTGGCTGCTCGACATCGCCAGCGGCGAGCGCCGGCAAGTCCTGCCCTTGCCGGGCAACGCCGAAAAGGCGACGCACTTCGCCGAGGCGTGGAAGCGCGACGACTCGGGCTTCTTCATCGTCAGCGATCGCGGCGGCGAATTTCGGGAACTGATGTTCTACGCCGTCGCCGACGCCAAGCTCACCTCGATCACCCGCCACATCAAGGGCGGGATCGAAGGCGTCAGCCTGAGCGCCGACGGGCGATTGCTGGCGGCGTGGGCCAGCGTCGAAGGCCGCGTCAACCTGATGTTCTTCGACGGCGACGTGTTCAACGAGCTGCCTTCGCCGGCGTTGCCCGAAGGCAGCGTCACCGCGGCGCGTTTCCATCCGCGCCTGCCGCTGCTCTCGTTCGCGCTCAACAGCAGCAAGGGGCCGAGCCAGATCGGCATGCTGCTGCCGGCCGACGGCAGCTCGCAGAGCTGGACCCGACCCTATGCGCCGCCGGGCATCGACACGGCGCGCTTCGGCGAGCAGCAGATCGTGCGCTGGAAGAGCTTCGACGGCCGCGAGATCTCCGGCCTGCTCAACCTGCCGCCATCGCGCTTCGCCGGCCGGCGCCCGGTGCTGATCGACATCCATGGCGGCCCCGAGGGCCAGGCGAGCTTCGGCTTCATGGGCCGCTACAACTACTTCCTCGAGGAGCTCGGCGTCGCCGTGATCCAGCCCAACGTGCGCGGCTCGTCGGGCTTCGGCAAGACCTACATGACGCTCGACGACGGCATGAAGCGCGAGGACTCGGTGAAGGACATCGGCGCCCTGCTCGACTGGATCGCCAGACAGCCCAACCTCGATGCGTCGCGCGTGCTCGTCAGCGGCGGCAGCTATGGCGGCTACATGAGCCTGGCCGTCGCCACGAACTACGCCGACCGCATCGCCGGCGCCATCGACGTCGTCGGCATCTCCAACTTCGTGAGCTTCCTGCAGAACACCGAGAGCTATCGGCGCGATCTGCGCCGCGTCGAATACGGCGACGAGCGGGACCCGGCGATGCGCGAGTTCCTGACGCGCATCTCGCCGCTCACCAACGCCGCGAAGATCAGCAAGCCGCTGTTCGTCGTGCAGGGCAGGAACGACCCGCGCGTTCCCTACACCGAGGCCGAGCAGATCGTGGCGAAGGCGCGCGCCAACGGTACGCGCGTCTGGTACCTGCGTGCCGAGAACGAAGGGCACGGCTTCACGCGCAAGGAGAACGCCGACTTCCAGTTCTACGCAACGGTGATGTTCATGCGCGAGACGCTGCTGAAGTAGCGGCGACCGCACGAGGGCCGGCGCTACATCTGGATACGTCGGCGGCGCGCTTCGAGAAATACTACCGGGTGCACCTGCTCACATCTGAATCATCTGCATGCAGACCTGCCAAAAATAGGCAGGCGACACACGCGTCGCAAGGTCTGAGCGGGCTTGCTAACAAATATTGACGGTCTGGCGCGGTCACCCTGTGGTGAAGTCTCGGGCATGTGATCTGCGTGCCGAAACGGGCGCACCACCAATGTTTGTGTCGATTCGCATCCACCTCTCAATCCCTTCGAAGGCAGCGCCACGCTGATGTTCGGCCTCTCCCGCTCCACCGACGGCCCCCGCGGCGTCGCCCCCGGCCTGCTCTCCCGAGCGGCGAGTGCGGGCTGGCTAAAGCGCGAGGAATCGATCATGGGCACCGCCATCGCCGTCGAGCTGTGGAGCGAGGACGCCGACGCCGGCGCGACGGCCATCGATTCGGTGATGGCCGAGATGCATCGCATCGATCGCGCCATGAGCCCGCACAAGGCCGACTCCGAGCTGTCGCGCATCAACCGCGACGCCGCGGCCGGGCCGGTCGCCCTGAGCGACGAGATGACCAGCCTGCTGGCCCGCGCCGAAGCGTTCGCCCGGCTCTCCGGCGGCGCCTTCGACATCAGCTACGCCGCGGTCGGCCGGCTCTACGACTACCGCGCCCGCATCAGGCCGACCGAGGACGCCCTGGCCCGCGCCAGGGCAGCGGTGGGCTGGCGCCATCTGGTGCTCGACCGGCAGGCGCGCACCGTGCGCTTCGCGCGGCCCGGCATGTGCATCGACCTGGGCGGCTTCGCCAAGGGCTACGCCGTCGACAACGCGGCGCGCATCCTGCGCGCCCGCGGCATCGCCCACGCCATGGTCAGCGCCGGCGGCGACAGCCGCGTCATCGGCGACCGGCGTGGCCGGCCGTGGAGCATCGGCATCCGCGATCCTCGTCGCGGCAGCGGCGAGATGGTCGCGGTGCTGCCGCTCGTCGACGTCTCGATCTCGACGTCGGGCGACTACGAGCGCTACTTCGACGAAGGCGGCGAGCGCTTCCACCACCTCATCGATCCGGCGACCGGACGCTCGCCGCGCGGCGTGCACAGCGTGACCGTGCTTGCCGAGGACGGCCTGACCTGCGAGGCGCTGTCGAAGACGGTGTTCGTGCTCGGCGCCGAACAGGGACTGGCGCTGCTCGCCTCGCAACCAGGCGTCGATGCCGTGGTCGTCGACGCGGACGGCAAGCTTCACTACTCGGCGGGCCTTTTGCCCGCCACCCCGCCAGCGCGCCAATGAGCGCGCTGTGCAGACGAATGACATACCCAGGGAGAGACCGATGAGACAGCTCCTCAATCCCGCAGCCTGCGCCAGCGCGCTGGGCGCCCTTGTCGCACTCGGCGGCTGCAGCGGCGGCAGCACGAGCGACTCGAACACGCTCACCGTCGCCGGTGACGTGCCGATCGCCTACGCGCAGCGTGTCAACACGATCGGCTTGAACCCGACCAACGGCGCGCCAACGGCCGACGGCGGCGACCTGATGATCCGCGAGAAGTCCTCGGCGAGCGCGCTCGAGCACAACATCACGGCACAGTTCACGCAGGGCAAGGGCGACGCCCAG
>JANXXS010000434.1 GCA_025350505.1 Burkholderiales bacterium | reverse complement strand
CAGTGCCATTCGAACGCCTCCGTGGCACGAGGGTAGCAAAGTCCGCGCCACCGGCCGCGCGGCGGACCCCTCGATCGACGCCTGGTCAGGCCTCGTCGGCCTCGGATTCGGTCTCGGACTCCTCGACCTCGGATTCGGCCTTGTCGCCCTTGTCGGCGCGTTCCGCCTGCTCGGCGAGCGCCGCCTTCTGCGCCTTGGTCGTCCGCTTCGCCTTGGCGACGGGCGCCACGACGACCGGTGGCGGCTCGGCGGCAAGCAGAGCCGCCGCCGCCTCTTCTCGAACGTGGACGATTTCCGCCCGGGCCAGGGCGAGCTCGATGCGCGGTCGCCAGGACGCATTGAGCGCCCGGTTGCCGAGCGAGTTCCTGGCCGAGCCGATGTAGCTCTCCAGCTCGGTCACGGACAGGCGGTCGAGCTTGTCGTACAGGGCGGCCTCCTCCTCGGCGGTGAAGGGTTCCATGGGGGCGGTCACAGTGTCTCTTGGCATGGACAGAGCTTAGCCTCATTCGGCAGGCGAAACCGCCGAATGGCCTTTACTTGCAAAGGTCCGCCGGCGCGCGCCGTTCACGGAGCAACGGCGGCGACGTGATGCCAGTAGCGACGCGCGATATCGCGCTCGCACTCGCCTTCATGCGGACCCCGGGCCGCCCACTGCCAGGCGCCGCAGGCCGGACTGGCGACGATGGCGATGCCGCGTCTGCGATAGCGCTCGAGCACGTCCGCGGCCGGGTGGCCGAAGCGATTGCGATAGCCGGCCTGGAACACCGCGATCTTCGGCGCGACGACATCGAGAAAGATGGCCGACGACGAGGTGCGGCTGCCGTGATGCGGAACGATCAGCACGTCGCTCTGCAGGGCGGGACCCTGTGCGGCGACGAGCAGCGCTTCCTGCTCGCGCTCGATGTCGCCGGTGAGCAGCGCGCTGCGCCCGCCCCCCGAGACGCGGATCACACACGACATGGCGTTCGACTTGAGCGTGCGCTCGTAGTCGCCGGCAAGGGGCCGCAGCACGACGAAGTCGACGCCGTCCCAGGTCCAGCGCTGGCCGGCTTCGCATCGCGACGGGTGCGGTGCGTTCGCCAGGATCGGATGGCCGGGCTCGAGCGAGCTCGACAAGGCATCGACGACGAGGCCGCCGAGCACGGTCCTGGCGCCGCCGACGTGATCGAGGTCGCGGTGGCTGAGCACGAGCAGGTTCAGGTGCTCGTCGCCGCGGGCGCGCAACAGCGGCACGAGCACGCGCTGGCCGGCATCGCTCTCGCGCGAGTACTGCGGGCCGGCGTCGAAGAGCAGCACGTGAGCGCGTGTGCGCACCAGCACGGCGGTGCCCTGGCCGATGTCGACGGCGACGAGGTCGAAATGGCCTTCGGCCGGCAGTTCGCGCGGCGGCAGCAGCAAGGCCAGCGCGAGCGGCAAGGCGAGCAGGCGGGCGCGCCAGGGCAGCGGCAGCACGAGCAGCGTCGCCGCGGCCAGACCGGCGAGTTGCGCCCAGGCCGGCGCGGCTGGCACGACCCAGACGGCCCCGGGAATGGCAGCGAGCCAGGCCAGGAAAGCATCGAGTGCCCGTACCGCGCCCCCGCCCAGCCACCAGAGCGGCGAAGCGACCGTGCCGAGCAGCGCGAGTGGCGTGACGAGCAGCGTCACGACCGGGATGGCGACGATGTTGGCCAGGAAGCCGACGACCGAGACCTGCTGAAAGAAGACGAGCGTGAGCGGCGTCAGGCCGAGCGTAGCGATCACCTGCGTGCGCAGGTCGGCGCGCACGTGTGCGAAGGCGCGCGCCGGCCAGCCGCGCCAGCCTGTTTGCAGCGTCGACGGCCCGGTCGGCGCCGGCTCGGTCGCCGGCGACGAAGCCATGAGCAGGCCGACGGCCATGAAGGAGAGCCAGAAGCCGGCCTGCATCAAGGCCCATGGATCGAGCGCGGTAACGACCGCCGCAGCGGCGAGCAGGACGAGCAGCCACGGCCAGCGCACGCCCGCGCCTTGCAGGATCGTCACCGTTGCGAGCATCCAGACCGTGCGCTGCGAAGGCACGCCCCATCCCGAGAAGAACGCATAGCCGGTCGCCGCGGCCAGGCCTCCCCAGCGCGCCGCAGCCGGCACCGGCAGAGCCAGCGTCGCCCGTGTACTGCGCCGCCAGAGCGCGCCGACGCCGAGGCCGGCAAGCCAGGCGAACATCGTCACGTGCAAGCCGCTGATCGACATGAGGTGCGCGACGCCGGTGTTGCGGAACAGGTCCCAGTCCTCGCGCTCGATCGCGGCCTGGTCGCCGACCGCCAGGGCGGCAAGGACGCCGGCGGCGCGACGGTCGGCGACGTTGGCATAGATCGCGTCGCGCACCCGCTGGCGCAGCCGCTCGACCGGAAAGCCCGCCGCCTCGCTCAGCAGTTGCGGCACCGGCGCATCGCGCACGTAGCCGGTGGCGCGGATGCCCTGCTCGAAGAGCTGCAGCTCGTAGTCGAAGCCGTGCGGGTTGAGGTTGCCGTGCGGCCGGCGCAGGCGCACCGCGAAGCGCCAGCGCTGGCCTGCACGCAGCTCGCGCTGCGGCGCCGAGAGGGCAGCGTCTTCGTGAAAGCCGTTGTACCAGCCGAGGGCGATGCGCTGCGGCAGCAGGGCGCCATCGCGGACGCGCGAGTCGGCGTCGATCTCGAAGCGAAAACGCAGGCCGCTCGGCCCTTGTTGCGGCAGGCTGGCGACGACGCCGGTGACGACGAGATCAGGCCCTTCGAGCGCCGGCGCGAGGGCGTCGTCGAGGCGAACCGAGGCCTGCCAGCCCGTGACGGCGAAGCCGGCAAGGAGGGCGCCGACGACGGCCACCAGGACGCCGATGCGGCTGCGACGTCGCCACGCGAATCCGGACGCCATCGCGAGCAGCGAAAGAACTGCCAGCGCGACATATGCCTGCCAAGGCAAGAGCGAGCGTTCCTGCAGCTGTAGCGCGGCGCCTGCCAGCCACGCCAGCAGCAGCGCGGCAAGGCGGCGCCCGGTGCCTGGTGCTCCCATCGTCGAAAGTGTAGGCGCGAGCGGGGTGTACGATTTGCATCCGCCCGCCGCGCCCGACTGTCTCCATGTCCTCGATCTACGACCGCCTCACCGATCTCGACATCTCGCTGCCGCCGCTGGCTATTCCCGCGGGGGCCTACGTGCCCTTCGTGCGCAGCGGCAACCTGGTCTTTCTGTCCGGCCACATCGCCAAGCGCGACGGCAAGGTCTGGGTCGGCCAGCTCGGCCGCGACATGACCACCGCCACCGGCAAGAAGGCGGCACGTGCCGTCGCCGTCGACCTGCTCGGCACGCTGCACGCCGCGGTCGGCGACCTCGACAAGATCGAGCGCATCGTGCGCATCACGAGCCTCGTCAACAGCGCCCCCGACTTCACCGAGCACCACCTCGTCACCAACGGCTGCTCCGAGCTGTTCGGCGAGGTCTTCGCCGACAAGGGCGCGCACGCGCGCAGCGCCTACGGCGTGGCGCAACTGCCGCTCGGCGCCTGCGTCGAGATCGAGCTGATCGCCCAGGTCGCGCACGGCGAATGAACGCCGCTCGCCGCGGCCGGCCCACCTTCGGGCTCGATACGCGCGTCGGCTCCGGCCCGTGGCCGTTCGCGATCGTCGCCCTCGCCTCGTTCGGCGCGGTCGCCGCCGCGCTCGTGTCGCAGCACGGCTACGGGATGGAGCCTTGCCCGTGGTGCGTGCTGCAGCGGCTCGTCTTCGTCGCCATCGGCGTGCTTGCGTTGCTCGGCCTGGTCTGGCGCGCGGCGACCGGCCGACGCATCATCGCCACCCTCGCGTTGCTGCTCGCCGGCGCCGGCATCGCGGCGGCCTTCTGGCAGCACTTCGCCGCCGCCAGGTCGGCGTCGTGCAACCTGACGCTGGCCGATCGCGTCATGAACTGGACCGGCCTCAACGCGATGCTGCCCGACGTCTTCGAGGCGCGCGCGAGTTGCGCCGACGCCGCGGTGTCGCTGCTCGGCGTGCCCTACGACTTCTGGTCGGGCGGCCTGTTCGTCGTCATCGCGATCGTCATGATCGCGGCCCTGCGCCGCGGCTGAGACAGGCGGCGCCTCGCCGCGCCTACTCGACCGGCGTGTTCAGCGCGACCTCGTCGCAGATCGCTTCGAGCACCGAGATGACGGCCGATTCGGAATACTTTCCGGGCACCAGCGCCTGACAGATGGATTGCGCGGTGCGCAGCCGCTCGTAGACGGCGATCGAGGCATCGATCTCGATCTGCGGCACGTGCGCGGCCTGCAGCACGTCGAGACGCTGGTCGAAGGAATCGGCGGTGTCGTGGACGATCTTCTTCATGGCAGTCCTTGCTTCGAAGCTGGGGTTCCAAAGGCGTCGATCGTAGCTTCACATGGCGGTCGCCGCGACGACGCGCATCGCCTTTTGCATCGCGTCCTGGCGCCGTCCCTTGCGCGCGCGCCGGCCGACATGCGGCTCGAGCGCGGCGCCGCGCAGCACTTCCTCGCGCGGCTTGCCGCCGCGGCCGGTGCCGAGCACGCGCAAGGATTCGGCGAAGGCAGCGACGCTGACCAGCGCGTCCTTGACGTCGAGATCGATGAGAGTCAGGCCGCGGCCGCCCTTGGCCTGCAGCTTCAGCTCATCGACACCGAAAACGAGCAGCCGGCCTTCGAGCGTGAGGCAGGCGACACGCGTCATGCCGTCGGCCAGGATCGACGGCGGCAGCGGCTTTTCGTCGCCTTCGAGGACGAGAAAGGCCTTGCCGCCGCGCTGCCGCGAGACCAGATCGCCAGCGCGCGCGAGCAGGCCGAAGCCTCCGGTGCCGGCGAGCAGCAGCATCTGCGCGGCGGCGCCGGCGAAATAGTGCGCCGGTTGCGTGCCTGGCTCGAGGTCGATCAGCGAGCTGACAGCCTGGCCGTCGCCACGACCGCTCGGCAGGGCCGACACGGCGATCGAATAGACCCGGCCGTCGCTGCCGAAGACGAGCAGTGTGTCGATGCTGCGGCAGGCAAACGTGCCGTACAGCGCATCGCCCGCCTTGAACGCGAGCTGGGCAGCGTCGACCTCGTGGCCCTTCAGCGCACGCACCCAACCCTTGAGGCTCACGGCGACGGTGACCGGCTCGTCGACCACCTTCACTTCGGCGACCGAACGCTTGCCCGCTTCGATCAACGTACGGCGTTCGTCGCCGAAGGTCTTTGCATCGGCCTCGATCTCGCGGATCACCATGCGCTTCAGCGCTGCCGGGCTGGCGAGGAGGTCGCGCAGCTTCGCCTCTTCGCCACGCAGGTCCTTCAGCTCCTGCTCGATCTTGATCGTCTCGAGCCGGGCCAGCTGACGGAGGCGGATCTCGAGGATGTCTTCGGCCTGCCGCTCGCTCAGCGCGAAGCGCGCCATGAGGGCAGCCTTCGGCTCGTCGGCGGCGCGGATCAGCGCGATCACCTCGTCGATGTTGAGCAGCACCAGCTGCCGGCCTTCGAGGATGTGGATGCGATCGGCGACCTTCTGCAGCCGGTGCCGCGAGCGCCGCTCGACCGTGGCCAGGCGAAAACCGATCCACTCGACGATCAGCTGGCGCAGGCTCTTCTGCGTCGGCCGGCCGTCGGCGCCGACCATCGTCAGGTTGATCGGCGTCGAGCTCTCGAGGCTGGTGTGCGCGAGCAGCGTCGTCAGCAATTCGTTCTGCGGCGTGCGGCTGGTCTTGGGCTCGAAGACGAGGCGCACCGCATCCTCCTTGCCGGACTCGTCGCGCACCGCGTCGAGCACCGAGAGCACCGTCGCCTTCAGCTGCACCTGCTCGTTGCCGAGCGTCTTCTTGCCGGCGCGCAACTTCGGGTTGGTAAGCTCCTCGATCTCCTCGAGCACCTTCTGCGCGCTCGTCCCCGGCGGCAGCTCGGTGACGACGACCTGCCACTGGCCACGCGCCAGGTCCTCGATCTTCCAGCGCGCGCGCACCTTGAGCGAGCCGCGGCCGCTCGCGTAGGCGGCGCGGATTTCCTCGGGCGCGCTGATGATCTGGCCGCCACCGGGATAGTCCGGTCCGGGCAGGAGCCTGGCCAATTCGTCGTCGGCGAGCTTGTCGTCCCTGATCAGGGCGATCGCCGCGGCGGCGACCTCGCGCAAGTTGTGGCTCGGGATCTCGGTGGCCAGGCCGACGGCGATGCCGCTCGCGCCGTTGAGCAGCACGAACGGCAATCGCGCCGGCAACAGGCGCGGCTCTTCGGTCGAGCCGTCGTAATTGGGGATGAAGTCGACCGTGCCTTCGTCGATCTCGTCGAGCAGCAGCCGCGCGATCGGCGCCAGGCGCGCTTCGGTGTAGCGCATCGCCGCGGCGCCGTCGCCGTCGCGCGAGCCGAAGTTGCCCTGGCCGTCGACCAGCGGATAGCGCTGCGAGAAGTCCTGCGCCATGCGCACCAGCGCGTCGTAGGCGGCCTGGTCGGAGTGCGGATGAAAGCGGCCGAGCACGTCGCCGACGACGCGCGCGCTCTTCACCGCCTTCGGCCCGGCCGCTGTCGTGAAGGCGAGCCCCATGCGGGCCATCGCGTAGAGGATGCGGCGCTGCACCGGCTTTTGCCCGTCGCTGACATCGGGCAGGGCGCGGCCCTTGACGACCGAAAGCGCGTACTCGAGATAGGCACGCTCGGCGTAGTCGCCGAGGGCAACCGCATCGCCTGCCGGTAGCGGTGGCAGCGTATCGAACAGATCAGGGGTCACGGAGAGACGCTAACGGGGGAAACGTTCGCGCAATTTGAGCTTCCAGAATTTGCCGGTCGAGGTGCGCGGCACGGCGTCGATGACTTCATAGCGGTCGGGCAACTGCCACTTGGCGAAGCCGTGCGCGAGCAGATGCGCGCCGAGCGCCGCCGTCAACAGCGCGTTGTCGCCGCCCTGCCCGGGCTTGACGACGATGCAGGCGAGCGGCCGTTCGCTCCACTTCGGATCGGGAATCGCGATCACCGCCGCTTCGGCGATCGCCGGATGCGCCATCAGCGCGTTCTCGAGATCGACCGACGAAATCCACTCGCCGCCCGACTTGATCAGGTCCTTGGTGCGGTCGGTGATGCGCACGTAGGCGTGGTCGTCCATGGCCGCGACGTCGCCGGTGCGCAGCCACCCGTCGTCGGTGAACTTCTCTTCGCTGACCGACACGCCGTGGTAGGAGCCGGTGATGAAGGGACCGCGCACCTGGATCTCGCCGACGCTCTTGCCGTCCCAGCGCGCATCCTTGCCGTCGTCGGCGCGGATGCGCACGTCGACCAGCGGCACCGGCACGCCGGCCATCGCGGCGCGCCGATAGCGCTCGTCGGCATCGGCGCTCTCGCTCCTGATCGCCACCGTGGCGAGCGGCGAGGTCTCGGTCATGCCCCAGCCTTGCAGCAGCCAGACGCCGTGCCGGTCGAAGGCGCGGATCAGCGCTTCGGGCACGGCCGCGCCACCGACCATCGAACGCATGCCGGCCGGCAATTGCCAGCGGCCCGGCTCCTCGGCGAGGGCGCGCTCGTAGCGCTGGATCAAACCGAGCCAGATCGTCGGCACGCCGAGCGAGAGCGTCGGCGGCTCGGCCTTGATCAGATCGAGCAGGTCGTCGGGATGCAGATGCGGCCCGGGGAAGACGAGCTTCGAGCCCAGCATCACCGCCGCGTACGGCAAGCCCCAGCAGTTGGCATGGAACATCGGCGTCACCGGGAGCAACACGTCGGCCGACTGCAATCGCCAGTTGTCGCCGGCGCAGCCGACCAGCGTGTGCAGCACGGTCGATCGATGCGAATAGACGACGCCCTTGGGCCGCCCGGTGGTGCCCGAGGTGTAGCACATGGACACCGCATCGTTCTCGTCGTGCGGCGCGTATTCGAAAGCATCCGCATCGGCGGAGGCGATCAGCGCTTCGTAGTCGACGCAGCCGGCCGAGGTGTCGACCGGTGCGCCGGAAAACGGGAAGACGATGACCTTCTCGAAACCATGCTTCTCTGCGAACTGCCGGTAGAGAGGCAGCAGGATGTCGTCGACGACGAGAAAGCGGTCCTCGGCGTCGTCGGCGATCCAGCCGATCTCGTCGGGCGCGAGGCGCAGGTTCAGCGTATGCATGACGCCGCCCGCGGCCGGGATGCCGAAGTAGCACTCGAGGTGGGCGTGGTGGTTCCAGCACAGCGTGGCAATGCGATCGCCCTTCTTCAACCCGAGCGACTGCAGCGCCGCCGCCAGCGCGCGGGTGCGGCGGTGGTACTCGCCGTAGGTGTGCGTACGCAGCGTCTTGTCGGGCAGGCGCGAGACGATCGTCTTGGTCGCAAAGAGCGCGCCGGCGCGATCGAGCAAGTGATTGAGCGAGAGCGGCACCTTCATCATCGTCGAGCGGATCACGGCGTTCTCCTTCGGGTGATGCGGGTTCGCGACGGCGTCAGGCCGCGCCGGCGATCAGGCGATGCGCTTCGACGCGCGCCTCGTGCTCGGCGCGCAGCATCGACATGACGATCAGCGACTCCCAGCCTGCGTCGTCGCGCACGCTTTCGCGCAGTCGGCCTTCCTCGACGAAGCCTTCGCTTCGGTAGAGCGCGAGGGCGCGCGCGTTGCGCTCTTTCACGTCGAGCCAGAAGCGATGCGCGCCAAGGTCGCGAAAGGCCATCTCGGCGAGCAGCCGGATGCAGGCGCGTCCGTATCCGAGTCCCTTCGGCTGCAGCACCAGGCGCTTCAACTCGACCGAGCCGTGCGGATTGCGGCAGCCCTGCAGGATGACGAAGCCGGCGGACGGCCACGCCGGCCCGGCCTCGACGATGAAGTGGCGGAAGTCGGGGAAGCGGATCGCGCCCTCGTGCTGCACCCGCTCCCACGACGTGATGAACGGCCGGTTCGCGGCGTCGTCCTCCACCGACTGCACGAAGTCGAGGTCCGAGGCCATCGTCGGGCGGAGCCGCGGCAGCAGCTCCGCGCTCACTGGACTACCTTTCGCGCTACGCGCTTCGGGATGAGCGCTTTGGAGCGGCCATGCGCGCTCATGGCGCGCCCTTTCGCGAAGCGTTCCAGCGTCGCTCGATCGTCTTGAACAGCGCTTGCGGCTCGCCGTCGAGCGCGATGAGCGGAATCTCGATCGCGCCGCGGCGGCGCCAGAGTCCCTCGATCGGGCCGTGCAGCCAGCGCGTGTAGCCACCGAAGGTCGGCGCCACGCAGGCCGGATCGATCTCGAGCACGAGGTGCCAGAGGCTGCGGTCGCCTCCGAGGCGGCGCAAGCGCATGGCGCGGATCGCACTCCAGGGCACGACCGCCCAGCCCGGGTGGTGCAGGCCCTCGGCATCGAGGCGAAGCGCGTGGCCCGCCGAGGCGCGCCGCAGCAGCAGGCCGACCGATTGCGCGACCAGCCAGCTCGCCAGGACGAAGGCGCCGGCGCTCCACAACCAGTCCTCGAAATCGAGGTCGTCGCCACGTCGCACGGCGAGCATCAACGCCGCCGCGGCGAGCGCGCCGAGGCCGAACAGGACGATCGGCCGCGACCGCGAGCCGACGATCGTCGGCGCCTCGCGCGACACGGACCCGCCCTCGGACGGCGGGGCGGCCGCGCCGGCTTTCATACGTCGACCTCGACCGCGTCGCCGCGCAGCTCCATCAGGTCGCGGCGCGCCTGCGCCTCGCCCTTGCCCATGAGCTTGGTCAGCGCCAGCGTCGTCGCTGCCGAGCCCGCCGTCGCGAACTCGACCTGCAGCAGGCGCCGCGTCTCGGGATTGAGCGTCGTGTCCCAGAGCTGCTCGGCGTTCATTTCGCCGAGGCCCTTGAAGCGACTGATGCTCCACGAGCCGTCGCGTGCGCCTTCCTTCTTCAGCCGGTCGGTGATCGCGTGCAGCTCGCCTTCGTCGAGCGCGTAGATCTTGGCCGCAGGCTTTCGGCCGCGCGCCGGCGCATCGACACGAAACAGCGGCGGCTTGGCGACGTAGATGTGGCCGCGCTCGATGAGCTTGGGGAAGTGGCGGAAGAACAGCGTCAAGAGCAGCACCTGGATGTGCGAGCCGTCGACGTCGGCGTCGGACAGGATGCAGACCTTGCCGTAGCGCAGTCCCGAGAGGTCGGGCTCGCTGCCTTCGCCGTGCGGGTCGAC
>JANXXS010000425.1 GCA_025350505.1 Burkholderiales bacterium | reverse complement strand
GAGCGTCTGACGACGCAGCGCTTCGTCGCGGCCAAGCCCCGGTTCGCCGGGGCTTTTTTCATCCGCGCTGCACTACCATTGCCTGTCGCAATCGACCCACCGAGGTTCACATGAGCTGGAGCGGCATCATCCTGATCGTGGTCGGCGCCTTGCTGCTGGCCAACAACTTCGGTTGGCTCGAATGGGGCTGGATGCATCAGTGGTGGCCGGTGCTGCTGATTGCGCTCGGCATCTGGTCGGTGCTTCGGCCCAGGCGCGGAGACCGGCACCCCTCGCGCGGAGCGGACCCGGGGCCATGAAGTTCGTCGACGAGGCCACGATCGAGGTCGTGGCCGGCGATGGCGGCAACGGCTGCATGAGCTTTCGCCGCGAGAAGTTCATCCCCTTCGGCGGCCCGAACGGCGGCGACGGCGGCCGTGGCGGCAGCGTCTACGCCGTCGGCGACTCGAACCTCAACACCCTGATCGACTTTCGCTACGCGCGACGCCACGAAGCGCGGCGCGGCGAAAACGGTCGCGGCTCAGACCAGTACGGCGCTGCCGCTGAAGACATCGTCCTGCGTATGCCGGTCGGCACCATCATCTCCGACTTCGAGACCGGCGAGCGCATCGCCGAACTGCTCGAGTCGGGCGAGCGGATCTGCATCGTCAAGGGCGGCGATGGCGGCTTCGGCAACCTGCACTTCAAGAGCAGCACGAACCGCGCGCCGCGCCAGAAGACGCCCGGCTGGCCCGGCGAGCACAAGAAGCTCAAGCTCGAATTGCGCGTGCTCGCCGATGTCGGCCTGCTCGGCATGCCCAACGCCGGCAAGTCGACGCTGATCGCCGCGATCTCGAATGCCCGGCCGAAGATCGCCGACTATCCATTCACGACGCTGCATCCGAATCTCGGCGTCGTGCGCGTCGCGCCGGAGCAGAGCTTCGTCGTCGCCGACATCCCCGGCCTGATCGAAGGCGCTGCGGAAGGCGCAGGCTTGGGGCATCTGTTCCTGCGCCATCTGCAGAGAACCCGGCTGCTGCTGCACCTGGTCGACTTCGCGCCCTTCGACGAGACGGTCGATCCGGTGAAGCAAGTGCGCGGCATCGTCAAGGAGCTCGAGAAATACGATCCCGAACTCGCCGCCAAGCCGCGCTGGATCGTCCTCAACAAGCTCGACATGATCCCGGCCGAAGAGCGCGCCGCGCGCGTCGCCGCGTTCGTCAAGCGGCTGCGCTGGAAGGGCCCGATCTTCTCGATCTCGGCCCTGACGCGCGAAGGCTGCGAGCCGCTCGTGCGCGCGATCTACGAGCACGTGGCGCGGCATGCGGCGGCGGCGCCGGCCGAGCGCGATCCGCGCTTCGACGAGGCCGACCCGTCCGCCGACCGCGTGCCCGCCGGCGCGCCGGCAGGAGCCGGCGCCCTGCGATGAGCCCGAGGCCGCGCGACGCCCAACGCATCGTCGTCAAGGTGGGCTCGAGCCTGGTCACGAACGAGGGCCGCGGCGTCGACGCCGTGGCCGTCGGTGGCTGGTGCCGGCAGATGGCGGCGCTGGTGCGCGAGCAGCGCGAGCTCGTGATGGTGTCGAGCGGCGCCATCGCCGAAGGCATGAAGCGGCTCGGCTGGGCGACCCGACCGCACGGCGTGCACGAGCTGCAGGCGGCGGCGGCCGTCGGCCAGATGGGGCTGGCGCAGATCTACGAATCGGCCCTGCGCGAACACAGCATTGGCAGCGCCCAGGTGCTGCTCACGCACGCCGACCTCGCCGACCGCGAGCGCTATCTCAACGCACGATCGACGTTGACGACCCTGCTCGGCCTCGGCGTCGTTCCGGTCATCAACGAGAACGATACCGTCGTCAACGACGAGATCAAGTTCGGCGACAACGACACGCTCGGCGCCCTCGTCGCCAACCTGCTCGATGCCGACCTGCTCGTCATCCTCACCGACCAGGCAGGCCTCTTCTCGGCCGACCCGCGCAAGGACCCGGGCGCCCGTCTCGTCGAGCTCGGCACGGCCGGCGATCCCGAGCTCGAGCGCATGGCCGGTGGCGCCGGCAGCGCCATCGGCCGCGGCGGCATGCTGACCAAGATCCTGGCTGCCAAGCGCGCCGCGCGCAGCGGCGCCAGCACCGTCATCGCCTACGGCCGCGAGCCCGACGTGCTGTTGCGCATCGCCGCCGGCGAGCGTCTGGGCACCGAGCTGGTCGCCGCCACGCCCAAGGTGGTGGCGCGCAAGCTGTGGATGAGCGACCACCTGCAGCTGCGCGGCTCGGTCGTGGTCGACGACGGCGCGGCGGCCAAGATCCATGGCGGCGGCAAGAGCTTGCTGCCGATCGGCGTGGTGGCTGTCGAAGGCGACTTCCACCGCGGCGACGTGATCGCGGTGCGCCGAACCAGCGGCGAGGAGATCGGCCGCGGTCTTTGCAACTACAGCAGCACCGAGGCACGCCTGATCGCGAAGAAGCCCTCGTCGGAATTCGAGCGCCTGCTCGGCTTCATCGGCGAGCCGGAGCTGATCCACCGCGACAACTTCGTGCTGTCGTGATGCGACCGCCGCGCGAAGCGGCGGCGTCTATTCGGTGCCCAGGGCCGGGGCCGCGGCGGTTGCCGCCGGAGCTGCCGCGCCGGCGTCGATGGTCGGCGGGCTCACGGCATCGTCTTCGCCTTCGGCAGGGCAGGGAGTTTCCTGCCGACGAAAGCGATCGGGGACCTCGTCGCGATGATGCGGGCGCCTACCCGAGCGCAAGTAGCGGTTGTGCGGCGTGCCGCGCGGCAGGAAGCGTGCGAGCTCGGTGAGCGCCATCTGGTAGACGTCCCGTTTGAACTCGATGACGACGTCGAGCGGGATCCAGTATTCATTCCAGCGCCAGGCGTCGAACTCGGGATGGTCGGTGGCACGCAGGTTCATGTCGCTGTCGCGGCCGGTCAACTGGAGCAGGAACCAGATCTGCTTCTGGCCGCGGTAGTGGCCGCGCGCGTCGCGCCGGATGAAGTGCGTGGGCACCTCGTAGCGCAGCCAGTCCCGCGTACGCGCGACGATGCGCACATGATCCTGCGTCAGCCCCACTTCTTCATGGAGCTCGCGGAACATCGCCTGCTCGGGCGTTTCGCCGTGATTGATGCCCCCTTGCGGGAACTGCCAGGAATGGGTGCGGATCCGTTTACCCCAGAACACCTGGTTCTTGTGGTTGAGCAGGACGATGCCGACGTTGGGT
>JANXXS010000398.1 GCA_025350505.1 Burkholderiales bacterium | reverse complement strand
TCGCCGCCGTTCCACAAGAAAGTGATCGCCGACAAGGCGGCCAAGGTCGATCGCCGCAACATCGGCCACATGCACGTGCCCGGCATCTTCTTTCTCGAGTCGATGTTCGCGCCGGCCGGCACCGGCGCCGAGAAGGGCAACACCGCCGGCACCCGGCAGTACCGCAACTGCCAGTTCATGACCCCGGAAACGCGCCGGAGCACCCACTTCTTCTGGAACTACCTGCACAACTTCGACCTCGACGATCCGAACATCGCGCTGTCGCTGTGCAACAGCCTGCGCGAAGGCTTCGTGGAAGACAAGGCGATCATCGAAGCGCAGCAGAAGCTCTTCGACAAGGACCCCGACACCAAGCTGCTGGCGATCGCCGCCGACGCGGCGCTCGCGCACTTCCGGCGTACGTTCAGCCAGAAGCTGGCCGAAGAACGCAACGCGTCGTTGCCGGCCGCAGCCTGAGCTTCAGCGCTTGACGGCGCGAAGCGCGGCGCACTCGGACGAGCTGTCGGCTGCCTTCAGGTAGGCCAGCAAGTCGGCGCGATCCTTTGCGTCGGAAACGCCGTCGTAGGTCATCGCCGTCCCGGGCACCATCTTCAGCGGGCTGGTGAGAAAGCGATCGAGCGTCTTGTCGTTCCAGACGATGTGCGAGCTCTTCATCGCCGGCGAGTAGGTAAAGCCGGGCACGCTGCCGGCAGTGCGGCCGAACAGACCGCAGTGCCGCGGGCCGACGCGGTCGTAGGAGAGGGCGTGGCAGGCCTGGCAGCGCACGTAGATCTGCTCGCCGCGCACGGCGTCCGGCGCCGCCGAAGCGGGCCCCGTCACGCAGATCCAGAGCGCGCCGGCTGCGAGCAGCCGGCGCAGCGTCATGACATGAAGGCCGTGGGTACCGGCGCCTCGCCGAGCGCGTTGCGCAGCACGGCCCAGTGCATGGCTTCGTCGCCCAGGATGCTGGCCGCCGCCTTGGCGAGATCGCGATTGGCGAACAGCGGCACGGCGCCGAGATAGGCGCTGACGGCGCCCTGCTCGAGCTTGGCGGCGAAGCGCAGCACGTCGGCCTGCGTCTTCAACTGGTCGGCCGGGAAGTTGTAGTTCGCCTTCGCCGCGACCGGCTTGCCGCCGAGCTTTTCGATCGTGCTTCTCAGCACCTCGGCATGCTCCTTGTGGTGGCCCTGGAAGGTCACCGCCAGATCGAGCACGGGTTTTTGCAGCAGCTTGCTCTCGGCGCCCAACTGGTAGGCGGCGATCGCCTCGAGCTCTGCGCCCAAGGCCGTGTTGAGGATCTGCACGTCTTTCGGATCGGCGGCGCCGGCCGCGGCCGCCAGGGCTTCGTTGCCGGCGAGCAGGGCGACGGCCGCGCCCGAAAGCACGAGGCCGGACTGGCCGAGGAACATTCGGCGCGCGATCAGCGGCGTCGTCATTTGCAGGAAGGACATGGAGTTCTCCTCGATGTTATGAACGGGAAGATTCCCGCTCGTCTGAAAGCTTCGTGAGCACGGTCGTGACGATGCGATCACAGCGTTCGCCGGCGAACGAAAAGGCGTCGCCGATCGCGAAATCGACGTCGCGCGAAAGTCCCTCGCGGAGCAGGCTGCGGGCGCGGAAGAAGCGCGTGCGCACCGTCGCCTCGGGGATCTCGAGCGCCGCCGCCGTCTCTTCGACGCTGAGCTCCTCGACCGCGCGCAGCATGAACACAGTGCGAAACGCATCCGGCAAGCTGTCGATGCGCTTTTCCATGATCGCGCGCAGCTCGCCGCGCATCGCGACGCGATCGGGCTCGTGGTCGGCGTCGTCTTCCATGCCTGGGTCGTCCTGCTGCTCGTCCACGTCGATGCCTGCGTCCATGGGGATCACTTGCGCGCCACGGCGGCGCAGCCGCCCCAGCGCTTCGTTGACGACGATGCGCACCAGCCAGGTCGAGACCTTGGCCTCGGCGCGAAAGCCGGCCAGCGATCGCCAGGCGCGCAGATAGGCTTCCTGGAGTGCGTCCTCGGTGTCGGCGTCGTTCTTCAGGATGCTGCGCGCGGTGCGGAACAGCAGCCGGTTGTGTCGGCGCATGATCGATTCGAACGCGGCGACGTTGCCCTGCGCCGCCAAGACAGCGAGCTCGGCATCGGTGGCGTGGGGCGGGACGGAAGGAAGGGCGACGGGTTGCATGCTTTGCTCTCGTCCATTGGATGGCCGCCGATGGCGCTACGTTCCGGAAATTTGGAGACGCGCAGTCCGGGTCGCACGGACAGGTGCCCCAAAACGGCAACGGCTCCTCGCGGAGCCGTTCGTCATGAAGCGATTGGCGGCCTAGCGGCGCCGGTCTTCCCCAGAATGCGTCGTCGGGTCGAGGTCCCCTTTGCGCCGCCCGTACCGCCGCTCGCTTCCCGCCTCGCGCAACAGGGCGTGATCTTCGGAACGGACCTCGCCGCCGCAAACGACAAGCATCGCCAGGAATTCCGGCGAGAGGGCTTCGCCGTCTTCGCCCTCAGGGGCATTCTCGCGGCGGTCGTTGGGGTACGGCACAAGCCTCTCCTGCAAATCTGCAGGGTACGATTCTGACCGGCCCGGCGGCCCTTGTCTCGCAGGACGGCGGGGGTGCACCGCCCCCCCGAACTCAGGCCGGCGCGCTCGTCGAGTGAAAGCCGTCGCCGAGCTCGAAGCGCGACATGCCGAGGTGGCGCGGGCCGCGCTGCGGGCCCGGCCGGAACCGCGCGCCTGCATTGCGCGCCGGGCGGCTGCCCATCGATTCGGCGGCCGGCCGGCCGGGCGGCGGCATCGTGTTGGCAGCGATCCAGACCGAGGCCGCGCTCGATCGGTCGGCCAGCACCACGGCCATGCGCGAGCGCAGGTCGGCCAGGCTCGGCGACGACCAGTTGCGCACCAGCGCCTCGAAGTCGAAGAGGGCCCGGCGCAGCTGATCGACGGGCAGCAGGGCGATCGTGCGCAGGCCGTGCTTGGCGAGCTTGCGCTCGAATCGGGCCAGGTGACGATGCACCTGGCGATGGCTCTCGTCTTCGTCAAGCACGCGGCGCAGCTCCTTCACCATCGCGCGGATCGCCTCGGGCGTCGCCTGCAGGGCGCGGATGGCGGGCTCGGGGCGGGTGTCCTCGTGCTCGCGCACCGACGGCTTGGACCGCGACGCAGCAGAGCGGAGCTTGCGCGCTGCGATCCAGTACGTCAGGGACCGGAAGATGAGGAGCACCGCCTGCGAGAGGGCGGTGCACGCACGAGCCAGCGAGGTGAGCATGCTGCGAGAGTCGATAGGCCGCGATTCCGGCTTATCGACACCTTCGCGCATGGCCTCGAGGGCCGTTACAAGCGCTTACGTGGGCGAAGCGCCGGATAGCGCCGGCGCGGAGACTGGTTCGCGCGCTGGAGCGTCCTCAGGCGGCGATTGCCGAGGCCGCGGCAGCGGCCAGGCATTTGTTGCACTTGCCGAGGCCCGGCAGGCGCGAATCGGGCTTGCCGTCGCCGGTCTTGAAGTTCGCCTGGCAGCGCCGGCATACGTACATCTTCGAGCTCGACATCATCGGCTTGACGCCGGGCTCGCCGGTCGGCCGCGCGGCGACGTATTCGGCCTGCGTCTGGCGCAGCTTCAATGACGCGTTGGCGGCGGTGACGGGGGCGCTGGCTGCCGGCTTCGTGGCGGGCGCCGCGACTTTGGATGCTTTGGATGCGGTAACGGAGGGACGGGTGGCCATGGCGATCCTGGTAGTGGCGGCAGGACACCGTGCGGGTGCCGCGTCGCTCGCGAGGGGGCACTATTGTCCCAGCAAAGCGATGGTCGCGCCCGAAGGGTTTGCCTTGACCCCGCGCCAGGCCTGATTTGGCGGCCTGGCGCCAGCGCCTCGGTCGGCCCGTCTCGCTACTCGCGCTTCAAGCCGGACGGACGCTCGAGATCGAGCTCGGCCTGCGGCACCGTGACCAGCCCCGGCGCCTGCGCCGCGAGGGCCGGCGCGAAGCGCGCCGCGACGCCGGCGACGGCGATGCGCCGCCCGGCCGGGCCCAGGTTCGCCGCCGCGTAGCGCTGCACGTCCTCGGCGCTCACCGCCTCGAGCGTGGCGATCTGAGTCTTCAGCTCGGCCGGCGAGCGACCGGTAACGACGAGCCCGCGGATCGCGCTGGCCAGTCCGGCCGTGGTCTCGACGCTGCGGCTGAAGCCGCCGATCAGCGTCGCCTTGCGCGCCGCCAGTTCGTCGGCGGGCACCGGCGTCTGCATGATGCGGTCGATCTCGCCGTTGAGCAGCTGCACCACCTCCGCGGCCGATTCGTTCTTGGTCTGCACCGACGCCGAGAAGAGACCGTTCTCGCGCCGCGCCTCGATCTGGCTGCCGGCGCCGTAGCTGAGGCCGCGCTTGATGCGGATCTCGAGGTTGAGGCGCGACGAGTAGCCGTTGCCGAGCACGGTGTTGAGCACCGCGCCGGTCGCCCGGTCGGTGCCGCGGCGGGCCGGCAGCGGCAAGGCCAGCGCGACCCCGGCCTGGCCGGCGGTCGCCATGTCGATGACCGCCACGGCAGGCCCGTCGGCCAGCGTCGGCGCGGGCGGTGGCGTCGGCGCCGGCTCGGTGGGCGACTTCCAGCTGCCGAAATGGGCACGCGCGAGGCCGAGCGCGGCCGCAGGCGCGATGTCGCCGGTCAGGATCAGCACCGCGCGGTCGGGCCGATACGTGGCGCGGTGCAAGGCCACCAGGTCGTCGCGCCGGAGCCGCGGCAGCGAGGCCGGCGTGCCGCTCGCCGGGTGGCCCCAGGCGCCGCTGCCGTAGGCCATGCGCACGGCGGCCAGGCCGGCGAGCGTGCCCGGATTCGAATAGGCGACCTTCAGGCCATCGAGCGTCTGCGTGCGCAGGCGGTCGATCTCTTCCTGGGCGAAGGTCGGCTCGCGCGTCACCTCGGCGACGAGGCCGAGCGCTGCGCCGAGCTTGGGCGTGGTCACGGTGATCGAGACCAGCGACTGGCTCCAGCCCGAGCCGCTTTCGAGCGAGCCGCCGAGCGCTTCGGCGGCGGCGGCGAGCTGCGGCGCGGTGTGTCGGCGCGTGCCCTGCGTGAGCAGTTCGGCGGTCAGCGAGGCCAGCCCCGAGAGTTGCGGCGGGTCGAGCTCGCTGCCCGAGAGCACGACCAGCGTGGCGGTCACCAGCGGCACGCCCTCGCGTCGCGCGACGACGACGCGCAAGCCGTTCGGCAAGGCCTGCTCGCTGGGCGCCGCGATGGCGAGGGGACGCGCCGCGGCCGGCGGCGGCGGCGCGTCGTAGCTCTGCGCCGAGACGACGCCAGTGCACGCCAGCAGGACGGCCGAAGCGGCGGTGCCGAAAAGAGTGCGGTGCTTCATTGCGCGGTCGCGTCCTCGGCGTAGTCGAACGACACCATGTGCGCGTTGGTGACGTAGCGGCGCAGCACGCGCTGCACGTCGGCAGCGGTGACGCGCTGCAGGTCGTCGAGATCGGTGTTGACGCGGTTCGCGTCGCCGCCCAGCACGGCCGCGTCGGCGATCGCCGAGGCCAGGCCGATCGGCGTCTGCCGCGTGCCGAAGGCGCCGGTCAGGATCTGCACCTTGATCTTGTCGAGCTCGGCCGGCGAGGCCGGCTTGTCGACGAGGCGGCGCACTTCGGCGAGCAGGGCGCTACGCACCGCCTGCGGCGACTTGCCGCCGGCGGCGACGGCGCTGGCGATGAGCAGGCCCGGGCCTGCGCGCAAGTCGGCATTGAAGCCGGCCTGGGTCGCGATCTGCTGGCGATAGACGAGCGACTGGTTGAGGCGCGACGATTCGCCGCTCGAGAGCAGCGCCGCCGCGACCTGCAGCGCCGGCGCATCGGCGTCGGTCACCGGCGGTGCGAGCCAGACCGCCGCCACCGCCGGCAGCGGCACCTTCGGCGCCTTGACGGTGATCGAGCGATCGCTGGTCCACGGCGGCTCCTTCGCCTCGCGCAGCGGCAGCGGCGCGGCGGGCCGGGCGATCGGCGCGAAGTACTTGTCGACCCAGGCGTCGAGCTGGCGCGCATCGAAGTCGCCGGTGACGACGAGGGTCGCGTTGTCGGGCCGGTAGTAGCGGTCGTGGAAGGCGACGACGTCGTCGAGCGTCGCCGCGTCGAGGTTGTCGATGCTGCCGATCGTGCCGCGCTGATAGGGATGCTGCAGATAAGGACGGGTGCGCACCGCCTCGAAGAAGCGGCCGTAGGGCGAGGCGAGGATGCGCTGCCGGTATTCCTCTTCGACGACGGCGCGCTCCGAGTTGAAGTTGGCGAGGTCGACCTCGAGGTTGATCATGCGCTCGGCTTCGGCCCAGAGCAGCGTCTCGAGGTGGTTCGACGGCACCACCTCGTCATACTCGGTCACGTCGTCGCCGGTCGAGGCGTTGTTCGAGCCGCCGACGTCTTCGGTCATGCGGTCGAACTGCTCGCTTTTCAGGTGCTTGGTGCTCTTGAACATCATGTGCTCGAAGAGATGGGCGAAGCCGGAGCGGCCGGCCGGATCGTCGCTGCCGCCGACCCGATACCAGACCTGAACGCTGACGGTCGGGCTGGTGTGGCTCTCCGACGTGATCACCGTGAGGCCGTTGCCGAGCTTGCGCTGCTTGAAGACGATGCGCGGCACGTTCAGCGTCGTCGTTGCCACGGCGCCGGCCAGCGACGAAGACTGCGCAGCGCCGGCACCGGCCGCGAGCGAGGCCGCAACGGCGAAGACGGCGGCGAGCCCGATCCTCACGACGCCGCCCCGGCCGACGCCGTCACGAGCGAGTAGTGCTCCACCGACGGCGCCGCGGCGAAGAACGGCTGCACGATCGCGCGCCATTCGGCGAACAGCGGGCCGCCGCGGAACTTCACGGTGTGGTCCTCGAGCGTCTGCCACCAGATCATGAGGATGTATCGCTCCGGCGACTCGATGCCCCTGACGATGCGGTGCGCCCGGTAGCCTTCGGCCCTCGCGATCACGGTCTCGATGCCGCGCTGGATGGCGGCGTCGAACTCGGCGTTCTTGCCGGGCGGGATGTGAATGTCGGCGATTTCGAGAATCATGATTGAGCAGGCGTTGACGTCATCCGTGTCATTCTGAGCGAAGCGAAGAATCTCGATCGTGGCAAGGAGATCCTTCGCTTCGCTCAGGATGACAAGCCGGCGAGCTACACGCCCAGATGACGGGCCAGCGCCTCGTCCTGCGCGGCCAGCGCCGCCGATTCGCCGGCCATCACGACGACGCCTTTCTCGAGCACGACGGCGCGGTCGGTGTGGGCGAGCACGGCGCGCGCGTTGCGATCGACGATCAGCGTGGCGATGCCGGTGGCTCGGATCGTCGCGACGACGCGCCAGATCTCGGCGACGATGAGCGGCGCCAGGCCTTCGGTCGCCTCGTCGAGGATGAGCAGGCGCGGATTGGTCATGAGGGCGCGACCGATGGCGAGCATCTGCTGCTCGCCGCCCGAGAGCTGCTGGCCGCCGTGGCCGAGCCGCTCGGCAAGGCGCGGAAACGTCGCCATCACGCGATCGAAGGTCCAGTCGCGCGCGCCCTCGGGTCCGCTGCGCGCCGCCATCACGAGGTTCTCGCGCACCGAGAGGTTGGCGAAGATGCCACGCCCTTCCGGCACGTAGCCGATGCCGAGTCGCGCCATGCGCTCGGGCGCGGCGCCGGTGACGGCGCGGCCCTGCCAGGCGACGGCGCCGCCGGCCGCGCGCACATAGCCCATCGCGGTGCGGATCAGTGTCGTCTTGCCCATGCCGTTCCTGCCGAGCAGGCCGAGCGAGACGCCGGCCGGGACTTCGAGCGAGACGCCGCGCAGCACATGGCTGTCGCCGTAGCGGGCGTGCAGGTCGGTGAGTGAAAGGAGAAAGCTCATGCCGGATGCGTGTCGCCAAGATACGCCTCGCGCACCAGGGGATCGATGCGGATCTGCTCCGGGCCGTCGCTGGCGATGACGCGCCCGTTGACCATCACCGTGATCCGGTCGGCGACCTTGAACACCGCGTCCATGTCGTGCTCGACGAGCAGGATCGCGTGCCCCGGCTTCAGTGCGGTGAGCAGGGCCAGCATGCGTCCGGTCTCTTCGGCGCCCATGCCGGCGAGCGGCTCGTCGAGGAGCAGGACCCGCGGCGCGGTGGCCAGGCACATCGCGATCTCGAGCTGGCGCTTGGCGCCATGGCTGAGCGTACCGGCGCTGCGCGACGCCACCTCTGCGAGGCCCGCGGCATCGAGCGCCTGCGCGGCGGCGGCCAGGCTCGCCGTGTCGCGCGCGGCGCGCTCCCAGAACGGCCACGGCCGCGGCGCCTGCGCCTGCGCCGCTAGGCGGCAGTTCTCGAGCACGCTGAACTCGCCGAAGATGGTCGTGCGCTGGTAGCTGCGGCCGATGCCGGCGCGGGCGCGGCGCGGCTGCGGCCAGCGCGTCACGTCGTGGCCGGCGAAGACGACGCTGCCTGCGCTCGGCGCCAGCTCGCCCGAGATCATGTTGACGAGCGTCGACTTGCCGGCGCCGTTGGTGCCGATGACGGCGTGGATCTCGCCGACGTGCAGCTCGATCGAGACCGCGTCGACCGCGGCCAGCCCGCCGAAGCGACGCCCGAGTCCGATGGTGCGCAGCAGCGCGGCCTCAGCCATGGGCGCGCCCCTTCCACAGCGCGCCGAGGCCGATCAGTCCCTTGGGCAGCAGGGCGACGAAGCCGATGATGGCCAGGCCGAGCGTCAGCTGCCAGTGCGAGGCGAACGGGCCGAAGAGAGCCTCCCACTGCACCAGCTCCTTCAGCAGCGTGAAGGCCACGGCGCCGATGACCGCGCCGCGCAGGCTGCCGATGCCGCCGAGGATGATCATGAGCAGGACCGCGCCCGACTCGTGCCAGGCGAGCAGCTCGGGGTTGACGGTGCCGTCCTTGATCGCCAGCAGCGCGCCGGCCAGGCCAGCGAGCGCGCCGGCGACGACGAAGGCGGCCAGCTTGTAGGGATAGGTCGAAAAGCCCGCCGCGCGCATGCGCTGCTCGCTGACGCGGATGCCCGCGAGCGCATGGCCGAAGCGCGAGCCGAGCAGCACTGCGAGCAGCGCGTAGGTGCCGGCCAGCGCCGCGATCACCGTGTAGTAGAGCGGCAGGCGCTGGTCGAGGTCGAGCAGCGTCGTGCCGGCGATGCGAAGCACCGGCCTGGCGAGGAGAAAGATGCCGTCGCTGCCGCCGCCGGCCTTGGTGTCGTGGACGACGAAGTAGGCCATCTGCGCGAAGGCGAGCGTGACCATGATGAAGTAGACGCCGCGCGTGCGCAGGCTGAGCGCGCCGACGAAGAGCGCATACGCTGCGGCGCTGGCGACGGCGAGCGCGAGGACGGCGACGAGCGGCGCGCCGGCATCGCCCGAGCCGAGCACGACCGCATAGGCACCGATGCCGAGAAAGGCGGCGTGGCCGAGGCTCACCAGCCCGGCCGCGCCGACGATCAGCTCGAGGCTGAGCGCGAAGATGGCGTAGATGGCGATGCGCTCGACGAGGTCTTGCGCATAGGGCGAGATCAGCGCCGGCAACGCGGCGAGCGCGAGCAGCGCCGCCGCCGGCACGAGCCAGCCGCCCGGCTCGCGGCGGGCGATGTCGGGCAGCGCGCCGCCTTCGGCGGCGGCGCCGCCTCCGTCAGCTGGCACTTCAGAAGCCACGTTTCATCAGGCCTTCGGGCCGCCAGACGAGGACGATCGCCATCAGCAGATAGACGCCGACGCCGCTCCACTCGGCGAAGAAGACCTTGCCGAAGGTGTCGACGATGCCGACCAGCAGCGAGGCGATCAGCGCACCCGTGATCGAGCCGATGCCGCCGATGACGACGACGACGAAGCAGATGATGAGCACGCCCCCGCCCATGCCCGGATAGACCGACGACAAGGGCGCGGCGATCATGCCGGCGAGCGCCGCGAGCGCGACGCCGCCGGCGAAGACGATGCGGTAGAGCAGGCGGATGTCGATGCCGAGGCCGCGCACCATGTCGCGGTTGCTGGCGCCGGCGCGGATCATCATGCCGAGCCGCGTCCGGTTGACGACCGCGTAGAGAGCGAGCGCGACGACGATGCAGGCAACCGACGAGAAGACCCGGTACCAGGGATAGGACATCAGCTCGCCGAGGCGAAAGCTGCCGGCCAGCCAGTCCGGCGCGGCGACGCCGTGCACGTCGTTGCCGACGAGGAGACTGCGCGCCTCTTCGAAGACGAGGATCAGCGCGTAGGTCATGAGCACCTGCTGCAGATGGTCGCGCTCGTAGAGGAAGCTGAAGAATGCCCACTCGAGCAGGTAGCCGAAGATCACGGCGAGCACGATGCCCGCCGCCAGCCGCGTGAAGAACCAGTCGCCGAACCAGGGCGCGAGCGCAAACGCCAGATACGCGCCCAGCATGTAGAAGCTGCCGTGGGCGAGGTTGATCACGCCCATGATGCCGAAGATCAGCGTCAGGCCGCTGGCGACGAGAAAGAGCAGCAGGCCGTACTGGACGGCGTTCAGGCACTGGACGAGAAAGGTCGAAAGATCCACTCGGCGTTTCGGTGCGGCCCGGCCGTGCGGTCAGGGCAGCGCCGGCGCCGTCCAGGGCTCCGTGCTGGTGAGCGTCTTCAGGAACTCGATGATCTTGGCGATCTCCGGCTCGCTCAGGCCGGTCGGCGAAAGGACCGGCGACTTCTTCGGATCGTCGCCGCCGCCCGCCGCCATGAAGCGCACCGCCTCGACCAGCGTGGCCCGGCTGCCGTCGTGGAAGTAGGGCGCGCCGAGGGCCACCGAGCGTAAGGTCGGCGTCTTGAAGGCGCTCGTGTCGACCTCGTTCTTCGTCACGTTGAAGCGGCCGGGATCGGGCTTGGCCTTGCCGCCTTCGAGGCCGATGTTGAAGAAGGTGCTGTTGCCGTAGAAGGGCGGGGTGTGGCAGGCGGCGCAGCGGCCCTTGCCCATGAAAAGGCGAAAGCCGTCGACCGCGTCGGCGCTCACCGCCATCCGGTCGCCCGCTTCGTAGCGGTCCCAGGGCGAGTTCTCGCTGTTCTTGGTGCGCAGGTAGGCGGCGAGCGCCTTGGCGATCGAGTCCGGCGCGGCCGGGGCACCGAACACGGCCTGGAATTGCGCCGCATAGCCGGGGACGCCGTTGAGCAGCGCCGCGATCTTCACCGGGTCGGCACCGGTCTGGCCGCGCCAGGCGGCGAGCACCTGGCCTTCGAGCGTGGTGGCGCGGCCGTCCCAGTACCAGGCGGTCTGGTAGCCGACGTTGTAGAGCGTCGGCGTGTTGCGGCTGTTCAGCACGCCGTCGTCGCGGCGCGAGAACTGCAGGCCATCGGTCCAGCCGAGGTTGCGGTAGTGGCAGCTCTGGCAGGCCATGTTGCCCGTGCCTGAGAGCCGCTTGTCGACGAAGAGCTGGGCGCCGAGCGCGACCTTGGCCGGGCTGGTCGGGTTGCCTTCGGGGTGAACGATCGCGGGCAGCGCCGAGACGCGCTCGCTCGCCGGTTTGCCGGCCTCGGGCGCGGCGCAGGCCACGGCAAGCAGCGCGCTGGCGACGCTGGCGGCAAGAAGGAAGGCGCGGATGGGCAACGTCGTCTCCTGGTCGAGCCGCGGTGTGCCGCGACGGGTCCTCACATCTTGCAGCCTCGCGCCGGATCTGCCAACGCCTTGACGGCGATGGAGCGGAACTCGTTGTAATTGCCCTTGACCTCGCGCAGGTACATGTCCTGCACCGGGTTGCCGGCGGCCGAGAGGGTGAACTTGCCGCGCGGGCTGTCGACCGCGGTCTTGCGCATCGCCGCGGTGAGCTGGTCGCGCTTCGAGAGGTCGCCGTTCACCGCCTTCAGCCCGTTGCCGAGAATCTGTGCCGCGTCGTAGCCTTGCACCGCGTAGACGTCGGCGTTGGCCTTGTAGGTGAGCGCGTAGCTCTTGCGGAAGTCGTTGTTGCGCCTGGTGTCGAGATTGTCGGCGTAGTGCAGCGTCGTCAGCATGTTCTGCGCCGACGCGCCCTGCGCCTCGAGCGTGCCGTCGGTCAGGAAGCCCGGGCCGTAGAGCGGGATCGTCTTGTTGAGCCCCGCCGCCGCGTAGTCCTTGACGAACTTGACCGCGCCGCCGCCGGCGAAGAAGGCATAGACCGCGTCGGGCTTCTGGGCCGCGATCTCGGTCAGCAGCGCCTGGAATTCGACGCCGGGGAAGGGCAGGTTCAGGTCCTTGATGACCTTGCCGCCGGTCTTCTCCAGCCCTTCGGTGAAGCCCTTGGTCGACTCGGCGCCGGCGGCGTAATTCCAGGTGATGGTCATCGCCCGCTTCACGCCTTTGCCGCCGGCGACGGTGCCCATCGCGTAACCCGGCTGCCAGTTGGAAAACGAGCTGCGCACGATGTTGGCGGCGCAGAGCGGCCCGGTGATCGCGTCGGCGCCGGCGTTCGGGATGACGAGCAGCGTGTTGTTCGCCTTGGCGGCGTTGGCCATCGCCAGCGCCACGCCCGAGTGCACGGTGCCGACGAGCACGTCGACGTTGTCGCGCTTGATCAGCTTGTTGACGTTCTCGGTCGCCTTCGACGGCTCCGACTCGTCGTCGACCTTGAAGTACTGGATCTCGCGGCCGCCGAGCTTGCCGCCCTGCTCCTGCACGTAGAGCTTGAAGCCGTTCTCGATGGCGACGCCGATCCCGGCGTAGGTGCCCGAGTACGGCAGCATGAGACCGACCTTGATCGGCGCGCCCTGGGCGAATGCAGAGCCGGCACCGGCGACGAGGAGCGCGGCGACCGCGACTCGGAAGGGAAGCTGGGGACGCATCGGAACGCTCCTGTGCGGTTGAACTCGGGGATCGGCGGGCGCGCAGCTCCGGCCGTGCAAACGACCCGGGAGTGTGTGCGCGCCCGGGTGCCGCGGGCAAGGGGGTTTTCTCGCAATGCTCGACCGGCGGCGGCCGCTCTTCTGCGGCTCGCTTGCAAGAGGCTCGGGCCGAAGATACTATCCGGACAGTATGTAGATTCGTGCCGCACCGCAAGGCGTGGCGCATCGGGAGACGACTTGACCCCACCCGCCCGCATGCCGGCCCCCAGGCGCTGGGACACGCCGTTCTGGAACCGCGCGACCGAGACGATGGCGCGCGCCGAGCTCGATCGCCTGCACATGGCGCGGGTCCAGGCGCTGCTGCACCACGCCTGGGAATCGAGCGCGTTCTATCGGAAGAAGTTCGAAGCGGCAGGCGTGCATCCGCGCGACGTGCGCTCGCTCGACGACCTGAAGACGAAGGTGCCGATCACCGACAAGAGCGAGTTCATCGGCCTGCAGCAGGAGCGCCCGCCGTACGGCGACACGCTGGCGCTGCCGATGGCGCTGATCTCGCACCACGCCGAGACCTCGGGAACGACCGGCGTGCCGCTTTCGATCCCGTACTCGATGGCCGACACCGTGCGCTACGGCGAGTCGTGGTGCTACGGCTTCTGGGGCCTCGGCATCCGCCCGAGCGACACCTTCTACTTCGCCTTCGGCTGGGGCAACTTCGCCGGCTTCTGGAGCGCCTATTGGGGCGCGCGCCGGCTCGGCTGCCGTGTCGTCTCGGGCGGCGGCCTCGACACGAAGGGCCACGTCCAGGCGATCCTGCGCACCAAGCCGACGGTGCTGATCTCGACGCCGACTTTCGCCCTGCGCATCGCCGCGGTCGCCGCCGAGATGGGCGTCGACCTGTCGCAGTCGTCGGTGAAGTTCACCTACCACGCCGGCGAGCCCGGGCCGACCGCGCTGCCCGGCATGCGCGAGCAGATCGAGCGCGCCTGGGGCGCCAGGGCGGGCGAACTGCTCGGCATCGCCGAGGTCGACGCGATGGCGCCGGGCTGCCCGAACGGCGACGGCGTGCACATGAACGAGATGAACCTGCACTCGTGGTCGATGGATCCGCAGACCGGCAGGGAGGTCGGCGCCGGCGAGATCGGCGAGAACGTCGTCACCGGCTATGCCAACACCGCGCAGCCGCTGATCAACTACCGCACCCACGACCTGGTGCGCCGCGTCGCGAGCTGCAGCTGCGGCCGCACCTGGGCCAAGCTCGACGGCGCGGTGCTCGGCCGCACCGACTTCATGGTCACGGTGCGCGGCACCAACGTCTACCAGAGCGCGGTCGAGAACATCCTCGCCGAGGTGCCCGGCGTCAGCATGCACTACGAGCTGGTGCTGACGCGCGCCGACGACAACGACGTCATGACGATCCGCTTCGAGCCCGAGCCGGCGATCGGCGCCGACGCCGCGGCCGTACAGCGGGCGGCGGGGGAGGCGCAGGCGCGCATCCACCAGGCGCTGCACGTCCGTCTCGAGTGCCAGCCGGTGCCGTGCAACTCGCTGCCGCGCTTCGAGCTCAAGACCAAGCGCATGATCGACCAGCGGCCGAAGGAATTCCGCCGCGCGCTCGACCGGTGAACGAGGAAAGAGGCATGACCCGAGACGAACAGATCGCCGCGCTGACGCGCGCCCGCGCCGAGGTCGGCCGCGTCATCGCCGGCTGCGACAGCCCTCAGATCGAGACGATCGCGCGCAGCGCCGACATGGAGCTGCACTGGGCACTGTGGAACCTCGGCGAGCCGGTGTCGCTGCGCGCCGAGATGGACGAGCCGGCGGCGCCGGGCCGCTAGCGCGGCAGCGCCGCGGCGAGTCCGGCTAGGGCGGCTAGGGCGGCGGCGCGGCGCCGGCGTCTGCTGCCGGCGGATCCTCCGGCGGCGCCGATGCCGCATCGACGAACACCTCGCCGCCCTCCACCTTGACGTCGTAGCGCCTCAGGTCACAGTTCGGCCGCTCGATGCGGGTGATGTGGCGGCCGGTATCGACCTCGAATTCCCAGAAGTGGCGCTGGCAGACGATCACGCCGTTCTCGACCTGGCCCCATTCGCTGAGCGGAAACTTCTCATGCGGACAGGCGTCGCGGTAGGCGCAGACGCGGTCGGCGTCGCTGCCTTCGCCGCTGCGCACGAGCACCAGCGCGATGTCGCCGGCGCGCGCCGGCACGACGGTGTCGCCCCAGACGTCGTCGAGCGCGGCGACGCGGCGCCAGTCGGCCATGCCCGGCTCCAGCTAGCGCCCGGTGAACTGCGGCTTGCGCTTCTCGACGAAGGCGCGCGCGCCTTCCTCGTGATCGCTGCTGCGCTTGAGGATGCTCTGCCCGAGCCGCTCGAAGTTGCGGCCGGTGTCGAGGTCGACGTCCAGGCACTTGTTGAGCACCAGCTTGCCGAGGCCGAGCGCGAGCGGTGCCTTGCTCGCGAGCAGCTCGGCGAAGGCCATCGCCTTCGGCAGGAGCTCCTCCGGCGGATGCAGCTCCTCGACCAGGCCGAGGGCGAGCGCGCGCTCGGCGGTGACCATCTCGCCGGTCATGACGAGCCGCTTGGCGCGCGCCAGGCCGACCAGCTTCACCAGCCGCGAGCAGCCGCCCGAGCCCGGGATCAGGCCAACGTTGTTCTCCGGAAAGCCGAGCTTCGCGGTCGTCGCGGCGAAGCGGAAGTCGCACGACAGCGCGAGCTCGAGGCCGCCGCCCGCGGCGACGCCGTTGATCGCGGCGATGACCGGCAGCTCCATCGCCTCGATCTCGTCGAAGACGTTGTGCACCGCGCGGACGACGCGGCGAAAGCCGCGCGTGCCGATCTCGGCGAGGCCCTTCATGCCGCGCACGTCCTCGCCGGCGGAGAAGGCGCGGCCGGTGCCGGTGATGACGAGCACGCGCAGCGCGTCGTCGGCGACGAGCGCCGCGACTGCGTCGCGCATCTCGTCGCGCATCGGCTGGTGCCAGGCGTTGAGCGACTCGGGCCGGTTCAGGGTGAGCGTGCGGATCGGCGCCGGCTCGCTGAGGCTGAGGAATTCGTAGGCCATGCGCTCAGGCTCCGGTGAAGGCCGCCGGCCGCTTGCCGAGGAACGCGGCCAGGCCCTCGGCGGCGTCGGCGGAGCCGAACAGCATGCTCTGGTGCGCGCGCTCGATCGCCAGGCCTTCGGCGAGGCTCGTCTCGAGGCCGCGGTTGACCGAGAGCTTGATGTAGCCCTGCGCCATCGTCGGCCCCGCTGCCAGCTTCTTGGCCGCGGCCATGACCTCGGCCTCGAAGGTCTCGGCGGCAATGACGCGGTCGACGATGCCGTCGGCAAGCGCCTGCTCCGGCGTCAGCATCTCGCCGGTGACCATGAGGTGGAGCGCCCGGCTCTTCGGAATGAGCCGCGCGAGTCGTTGCGTGCCGCCCATGCCGGGCGAAAGACCCAGGTTCACCTCGGCCAGGCCGAGCTTGTAGACGCCGGTCGAGGCATAGCGAAAGTCGCAGCCGAGGGCGATCTCGAGGCCGCCGCCGATGCAGTGCCCAGCGATCGCGGCGATGAAGAGCTTGGGCGCCGCGGCGATCGCGTCGACCGCGCCCTGCGCCTGGACCAGGAAGTTGGCGAAGCCGGCGGGCGTCGCGCCGTTCAGCGTCGAGATGTCGGCGCCGCTGCAGAAGAATTTCGGGCTCGCGCTCTTGACGACGACGACGCGCACCGCCGGGTCGGCCGCGGCGTGCTCGGCGGCGGCGCGCAACTCGGCGACCATCGCGCCGTCGTACGCGTTCGCCGGGGGCCGGTTGAGGACGATGAGGCCGATGCCGGCCTCCACGGAATAGTCGATCGCCATCGCGGGCTCCTAGAGGAAGCGGCGGTTCGCCAGGTTGTCGGGCACCGCGAGGCCGAGCCTCGCGATCTCGGGCACCGCCTCGGCGATGTACTTCTGCCGCAGCTGCTCGTTGGTGTGCTGCTTGATGCCCCACTTCACGTAGATCGGCGAGTTCTTCGAGGTCGACTTGCCGAACATGTCGAGCGCCGCCGGCCACCACTTGGCGAGCCGCTCCTGCGCCGCCGCCTTGCCCTCGGGCGTGGCGCAGATCTCGCGCAGGTGGCGAAAGCCCGACTTGGTGTGGAATTCCTCGTCGGCCTCCAGCTGCGGCGACACCTTGGCGAGCGGCTCATAGGGGCTGCCGGTCCATTCGACGCCGACGTAAAGGCCGACGCGGTCGATCAGCGCGTGGAACCAGGCGAGGTCGATCCAGTCCTCGAGCGGGATGTGGAACGCGTACTGCTTGATAGGCGCGCTGCCGATCGGCGTGGCGCCGAGGCCGGCGAGCAGCTCAGCGACGATGCGGCCGTGCTCGACCTCCTGGCGCACGATCTCCGCCTCGATCTCCATCGCCCGCGAATGCGGCGCGTAGCGCAGGCCGGCGCTGGCGATGTTGCCGAGGATCTTGCGGTACTCGGGGTTGTCGTTGTTCTCGAGATGCTCGTCGCGCAGCAGGCGCACCAGCATGTCGCGGAATTCGGCCGGCATCGCCGGATCGCCCTGTTTCCAGACCGTTCCCGGGGGCGCCGCCGTCGCCGTCGAATCGCTCATCGCCCACCTCTTTCTTGCAACATACTGTCCGGATAGTATCTCAAGTGCGAAGGCGCCGGTCAATTGCCGGGCGCCGCCGCCGGCCCTAGACTCC
>JANXXS010000159.1 GCA_025350505.1 Burkholderiales bacterium | reverse complement strand
TTCCTCGATCTGGCGAAAGCTCAGCGGGTAGGCTGAATACCACCGGACGCACACCAGCATCACCTCCAGCGGGTAGTGCATCCGTTGGACCACTCGGCTCAGCGCCTCGATCATCTTTGTACGGTCAAACTTCATCGGCTGACCTTAGCAGCCTGGACTTATCGCGACAGAACCAACGAGGGACGTTCTCGTCGACGAGGAGCAGCATCTTTGGAGGCTGCATCCGAGACAAAGGTCAAGCAGCCTTGCGAAGTTGTCCCTCGAATTCCACTGCGGCGCGGACGTCTTTTGCCGTCAGGCGGGGATATTCGCTCACGATTGACTTGGCATCGAAGCCCGCTCGGTGAAAGTTCCAGATGCTGGCTGTCGAAATCCTTGTGCCCGCCACGACCCAAGCGTTGTGAACGACGTAACGATTGCGGACGATCTGCCCGACGTCTTCCCTTCTGCGCTCAGAAAGCTTGTCGGCGGCGGCCTTGACGTCGTTCGCGATTGGTTCGAGCGTGACCTCTATGACCGCCTGCTTTCCATCATGGGCTTCGCGATGAACGCCGGTAGCAGGGTCGGCGAAGACCACCCGACGGCCGTTCAGCGCGAATCGGAGAATCGACCACGGAGCATCGTAGTGCTGCGCCAGCCAAGCCCCGATTTTTCTAAGTTCCTGCAGCGGAACACGGCGCACCCGACGAAGGTCGCCGATCACCCGGAGGCCTACAACGTCTCGGAACGAGTAGATGCGCCCGAACGTCCGAGCCCGATCTTCGTCAATCGTTGTCGGCGAAAAGAAGCCCGTGTCATCCCAGTACCGAAGCTGCCGCTTCGTCAGCCCGGTCAAGCTGCAGACCTGCTCGGCGGTGAAGGCCAAGATGTTCGTCACATACGCTCCTGGACGGCTGCGTCGCGTCATTCTATTAGGTCGCCCCAAGAGCGAAGCTTAGGCCGGTGGACATCCGCTCATGTGATGGGCTCCAATGGGGTGCCGATTTCATCGGTGCTTCTCCCCGAAACCCTTCATCGCCGCCAGCCGGGCATCCCGCTCCGTAGTCAGGTATCCGGACGTCGTGCCGATCGAGGCGTGCCCGAGGTTGTTCTGGACGACCTGGATCGGCACACCTGTGCCGCCCGGCCGGCCGTTGAGGGCGTGCGAGCCGTGGGTGTGCCTGAACCAATGCGTGCTGGCCTTTCTGAGCTGCTTGGCGTCTTCGATGTCCATCGTCGAGGCGCAGCGCTCGAGAACTTCCTTGATCCCCTTTGCCAGTCCGGAGGCTGACCAAGGCGTCGCCACGCCGCTCTCGAACCGAGTGAGGATCGCCACTTCGCGATTCGACTCGTGCCGCACGTCTGCTTCGAGCCCGTTCCGGTCCAGTTCGTCCTGCAGCTCGTCCACGAGCCGGGTCGGCACGGGCACCTGGCGCAGTTTGTCTCCCTTGCCAACGACGCTCAGCATCCAGCCGCTGTCCTCCTTGCCGTCCGGCAGCCGATAGTCCACCTGCTGCAAGTCGCCGCAATGCGCGCCGGCCATCTCGGCCAGGCGCAACCCGGTCGCGTAGAGCCACCGGATCGCTCGCGCGCGGCGCCGTCCGAGCGGTTCAGATGAGAACCCGTCGAGCCGCTCCTCGAGCGCGTCCCACTGACCGAAGGTCAGCGTCCTCTTCGAGCCGAGCGGCCGCGCCTGCTCGCGCGGCAGCGCGACGCCCGCGAATGCGTTCCCAAGCAGATAGTTCTGACTGACCAAAAAAGCGAAGAGGCTCCTTAGAATCACGATCGACTGCCGCAGCGCCGCCGAGCTGAGCGGCCCCTCGAGCGGCCGCCAGAGCGGCGACCAACGCTGGTGATGTCGCGGTCCGCACCAACGCGCGGGCGGCGCGGCAAGGAACCACTTGAACGCATTGACATCCTCGACGGTGAGCGACGAGAGCGCCTTGCCGTGCTCCACGATCGCCCAGAGCAGCAGCCTCTCGGCCTCCTTCCGGTAGGCCCTGTGCGTTGCCGTCCGGCCGGTGCCGTTCGGATCGTGCTTCGTTGCGAGCCTGTCCCGCGCACGTCGAGGTCAGCCAGAGAGTTGACCAGCGACGCGACGCGAACGGCATCGTCGACCAGCGCCTCACGAACGAGGGCCGCACGGGTTGCTGGTTGCTTCTTGTCGGCGAGCGGCAACAGGTGCTTCAACGCGTCGATCTTCTCTTCGGCGGTCATGCCGGGCGCATGCACCAGCGTGCGGATCTCTTCCTGCCGTTCGAGCAAGGTGGCCGCGCTCTTGGCCTGGGTGCCGACGACCTTGCTCGTGGCCTGGCGCTTCAAGTCATTGAATCGCCGGCCCGCCGTGTAGACGAGGTCGTCGGTCAGGTCGAGCAGCTTGACGCGCAGGAAGGACGCGAGTTCAAGCAGCAGCGTGTCGTCGATCAGCTTGGCGGTCTGCGCCGGCGGACGAGCCTCGATGGCGCGTGCGTAGGCGCGCATGCGGCTGCTCGAAATTGCTTCGAGGTTCCAGGTGTGGACACGCAGCGACTTGAGATGGGCGATCTTCTCCGTCAGTTCGGTGATCGTCGTCTGACCAGGCTTACCGGGGCCGCCCTTCAGCCACTCGAACACCGTGCCGCCAGCGCGGCCACGGCGCTTGGCGCGGACAGCAGCAAGCGCGACACGCAACTCGCCGGCAGAGACATCGCGCTTGATCGCCGCGACGGCGGCTTCCTGGACATCTGCGAACGCTGTGCGCCCCATGTCGCGAAGGGAACGCTCGCTCGGCAAGAGGCAGCTGCGATCGAAGAGCCAGTTCGCGGCGTAGACGACCAGCTCGTCGAGGTCTGCTGCGCTGGCGGACAGAGCCTTCAGGGCACGCACAAGTTCGTCGAAGATTCGGTCATCGGGAGGTGCGAGGCCACTGGCCTCACGGGCCCACGCCTGGTGCTCGAAAAGGGTTCGCCGGCGGGTGTACAACGCGCGCAGCGTCGCGATCGACGGGACCTGCAGGTCCAGCGATCGCGTGAGGCCGGCCATGAGCGCTCTCGGCACGCCGCTCACCTTGTCCAGCGGCCGGCCCGTGGCGCGCAGCACGACCAGTTGCAGCGCCGCGGCGAGGCGATGCTTGGCGTTGAACCCCTGACGGAGCGCGGCAACGTCCGCAGCCGACAGCGAGAAGCACAACTCGACGTCGGCTTCGCTCAGCGACTTCGGCAGCACCGTGGCGTCAACGAAGCGGCGGTGGTATGCAGGCATGACGGCGTCCCCTAGATCGGTCCGGCGCACTGTACGCGGCGTGGCGCCGACCAAAGTTGGGCCCGAGGCCTCTGCAGCGTCGAGGTAGTAGGCTCACGCCGACCACCGACCATCACACCCGACCGCTCCCCATGAATTTCGACAAACCGCC
>JANXXS010000348.1 GCA_025350505.1 Burkholderiales bacterium | reverse complement strand
CAGCGTGGAGTGATCGACGAAAACCCCGCGTTCGGCCATCATCTCTTCGATTTGGCGAAAGCTCAGCGGGTAGGCTGAGTAGAATCGGACGCACACCAGCATCACCTCCAGCGGGTAGTACATCCGTTGCACCACTCGGCTCATCGCCTCGATCATCTCCGTGCGGTCAAACTTCATTGGCTGACCTTAGCAGCTTGGACTTATCGCGACAGAACCAGTCTGGTTGCAAACCAAACATGAATCTCTCCTTTCAGCTCGTCGATACCGCATCGCCGCGCCCGCTTTCGGTGGAACTCGATTCCCTCGTGATTGCCGGCTGGGCGGGGCGCGACCTCGTCGCCATCGAGAAGCACGTCGCCGAACTCGCGGCACTGGGTGTCGGGCGGCCTAGCGCCATTCCGCTGTACTACCGCGTCGCCGTCACACAGCTCACCCAGGCACCGCGAATCCAGGTGCTCGGCGCCCACACTTCAGGCGAGGCGGAGGTCTTCGTGTTCCAGACAGCAGGCGAGCTCTTCGTTAGCCTGGTGTCGGACCACACGGACCGGCAAGTCGAAGCGCAGGGCGTCGCCCTGTCCAAGCAGGTTTGTGCCAAGCCGGTGGGATCGAGTGCTTGGCGCTACGCCGATGTCGAAGGCCACTGGGACGACCTAATCCTGCGTTCTTCGATCGAGGAGGGCGACGCGACGACGGTCTACCAGGAGGGCAGCCTGGCGGAGCTGAAGCCTGCATCCGACCTGCTCGCCGGGTACCGTCGCAGCATGGGTCTTCTTGGCACGGGACTCCCCGATCGCACGGCGATGAGCTGCGGCACCCTCGCAGCCATCGGCGGCATCCGGCCGGCACGGTCGTTCGCCATGGAACTGGTCGACCCGCACCGGCGCTGTAGTCTTCGACACGACTACTTGATCGAGGTGCTTCCGGTCGTCGCCTGAGCTCGGCTCATCAGGCGTGTCCAGCGCACAAAGCCATGAACGTTCGCTTCCTCGAGACCTTCGTGTGGCTGGCGCAGCTGCGCAACTTCCGTATGACTGCGGAGAAGCTCCACACGACGCAGGCCGCGGTGTCGAGCCGAATCGCGACGCTGGAGCAAGAGTTCGGCGTGCGGCTGTTTGAGCGCGGCGTGCGCGACGTCGCGCTGACGCTCGAAGGCAGCAAGGCCCTCGTCTTCGCCGAACGCTTGGTGCGGACGATGCGGGAGATGCGAGAGAGCATGGCAGACCGCAGCCTATATGCCGGGGTCGTGCGCATCGGCGTCATTGAGTCAATCATCCACTCCTGGTTTCCGCAGTTCATCGGCAGCGTGCATCGGGTCTACCCACGACTGGAGATCGAGCTGACCGGGGATACCACGATCCACCTGATTGACCAGTTCTCGCGCGGCAACCTGGACCTCGTCCTGCAGACGGACCCGATCGTCGGGCCGATGGTGCAGAACCTGCCATTGTGCGAATTCCCGCTGCGCTGGGTCGGTGCCACGAGCCTGGACCTGCACAACGACGAGTTGACGCTCACCGATCTGGCGGCGTTTCCGATCCTCAGCTTCTCGCGCAATTCAGGCCCGCACAAGTTCATCGAGCGGCTCTACGCGCACCATCTCGACAAGCCGATCCGGGTCAACTGCATGACTTCGGCGTCGGCACTCGTCCAGTTGGTGGTCGATGCGTTCGGCGTCGCGCTGCTGCCGCCGGCGATCATCCCGCGCGAGCTCCGGGAGGAGACCGTGCGGCTCCTGAACGTCGACGTCGAGATGCCGGTGCTGCCGCTGATCGGGTCGTTCCGGAGCAGCCCCGACAGCCCTCTGTTCGAGCAGGTCGCACTGCTCGCGCAGGAATCTGCGGAGGCGTTCGCACGAGCCGTGCCCGACGAGATCGCGCGCGTTCCGCTCGCCCGGCCTGAGGCCGCAGCATGGAATCTGGTCCACGGTGCCAGCTCCGAAAAAGAGCGCTGAAGCATTGGCTCTGGCGCACCGGCGCACCGCGCCGCCTCATCAGCGGAGGTGATTGCGGCCCACACGTTTTTCTTGTTGGACAGGTTGCGCGAGTTTGCCGAGACTGCGCCGCATCGACCCGTCGCGTTCGCGCGACGGAGACATCGAATCGGGAAAGGATCATCGCATGCCGACCACAACCGACTGGCACTATCTCGAACTGCTCGACATCGGCCGCCGCATCCAAGCGCGGGAGATCTCGAGCGTTGAGGCGACCCGCGCGCAGCTCGCCCGGATCGACAAGCTCGACGGTGAACTGAAGAGCTATGCCCGGGTGATGCCGGAGAGCGCGCTCGCCGACGCCGAGCGCGCCGACGCTGAGATTGCCCGTGGCGAGATGCGCGGTCCGTTGCATGGCGTGCCGATCGCGGTCAAGGATCTGTGCTGGACCAAGGGCGTCGCGACAGCGGCCGGCATGCCGATCCACGCTGGCTTCGTCCCCGACCGGGACGGCACGCTCGTGAGCCGCCTGCGCGCGGCCGGGTCGGTGATTCTGGGCAAGCTGCAGCTCACCGAAGGCGCTTACGCCGATCACCATCCGGCGATCACGCCCCCGGTGAACCCGTGGAACGCAGCGCACTGGCCCGGTGTTTCCTCGAGCGGCTCCGGGGTTGCTACCGCCGCCGGGCTCTGTTATGGCTCGATCGGCTCCGACACCGGCGGCTCGATCCGCTTCCCGTCCGCGGCGAACGGCCTGACCGGCATCAAGCCGACCTGGGGTCGGGTGAGCCGCTACGGCGCCTTCGAGCTCGCCGCCACCCTCGATCATCTCGGGCCGATGGCGCGCAGCGCGGCCGATGCCGGCGCCATCCTCGGCGCGATCGCCGGGATCGACGCCAACGACCCGACCAGCAGCCCGCTGCAGGTGCCGAACTACCTGGCCGGGATGAAGCGTAGCCTGCGCGGATTGCGCATCGGCGTCGACGAGCGATGGAACAACGAGCGCGTCGATGAGCCGACGCGCGCCGTCGTCGCGGAGGCGATCCGCGTCGTCACCGAGCTCGGTGGTGATCTTCGAGCTGTGTCCTTCCCCGATCCCGAGCAGGTCATCGCCGACTGGTTTCCGCTTTGCGGCATGGAAACTGCAGTCGCCCACGAGGCCACCTACCCGTCGCGCAAAAGCGAGTACGGGCCGGGTCTGGCGGGACTGATCGAACTCGGCCTGGCGCAACGCGGCGTCGACTACCAGAAGATCGTGCTGCGCCGGACGGCCTTCTCCGGTCGTGTTGCGACGCTGTTTCAGGACATCGACCTGCTGCTGGTCCCGACCACGGCCATCGCCTCGCCGACCAATGCTCAGCTAGCGGGTCTGGCCGAAGACGCCGAGCTGATCTCCGGCCTGCTGCGCTACACCTGCCCCTTCGACATGACGGGGAGCCCGACGATCACGTTGCCTGGCGGATTCACCGCCAAGGACACGCCCGTCGCCTTCCAACTCGTCTCGCGCCACTTCGAGGAGGACCTCCTGGTGCGCGCCGGCTGGCAAATCCAGCAGGCGACCGACTGGCATCGCCGGCATCCGGCGATCTGATCGTTGCCGCATTCGAGACGCCGTTCCCCGCCCGCCCATCCCCCCGCCTGGCTCTTGCACCGAAGGGCCGGGTTCGTCCACAACCGGAGATCTGATCGTATGAAACAGCATTACAAACTCGTGCGTGGCCTGACGGCGGGGGTCTTCCTCGCCGCGGCCTCGATGGGCGCAGCCCTGGCAGCCGACCCGATCAAGGTCGGCCTGCTTGAGGACATCTCGGGCGACCTGGCGCTGATCGGCAAACCCAAGCTCAACGGCTCGCAGCTCGCCGTCGATGAGATCAACGGGGCGGGCGGCATTCTCGGCCGCAAGATCGAGCTGATCCACCTGGACCCGCAGGGCGACAACGCCCGCTATCAGGAGTTCGCCCGGCGCCTGATTAGCAAGGACAAGGTCGACGTGCTGATCGGCGGCATCACCTCTGCCTCGCGCGAGGCGGTGCGCCCGATCATCGATCGCACCGACATCCCGTACTTCTACACCAACCAGTACGAAGGCGGCGTCTGCGACGCCAACATGATCAGCAACGGGGCGATCCCCGAGCAGCAGTTCTCGACGCTGATCCCTTACATGGTCGAAAATTTCGGCAAGAAGGTCTACGTGATCGCGGCCGACTACAACTTCGGCCAGCTCTCGGCCGAATGGAACCGCACGATCCTCAAAGGCCTCGGTGGCACCGTCGTCGGCGAGGAATTCATTCCGCTCGGCGTCTCGCAATTCGCCCAGACGATCCAGAACATCCAGAAGGCCAAGCCGGACTGGATCCTGACGATCAACGTCGGCGCCGCGCAGGACTCGTTCTTCGAGCAGGCCGCTGCCGCCAAGCTGAACCTGCCGATGGGCTCGTCGATCAAGATCATGCTCGGCTTTGAACACAAGCGGTTCGCGCCGCCGGCCTTGAACAAGATGCACGCGGCGGCCAACTGGTTCGAGGAAATCGATACGCCGGAAGCCAATGACTTCAAGAAGCGTTGGCACGCCAAGTTCCCGAACGAGACCTACATCAACGATATGGGCTACAACGCCTACACGGCGCTCTACATGTACAAACAGATGGTCGAGAGCGCGAAGTCGACCAAGCTTGCCGATCTGCGCAAAGTCATCGCGACCGGCAAAGCCTGCATCGAGGCACCGGAAGGCCAGATCTGCATCGACCCGAAAAGCCAGCACACCTCACACCGGATGCGCCTGATTTCCGTCGACGAGAAGCACCAGGTCAAGGTGATCAAGGACTATGGGGTGATCCAGCCGTACTGGCTCGGCCAGATCGGCTGCGACCTGACCAAGCACAACGACAAGAAGCAGTACTCGCCCACGGACCTGCCGAAGAAGAAGACCTGAGCCGGGCACGGCCGAGCCCACACGGCCCGGCCTGCTTCTCGCTGCCGCTCATGCAGGATCACCAGAGGAACAGGCCGATGTTCGTCGAGATCTTCTCCATCCTGTACCAGTTCGGGGACGTGTTCGCGTTCCTGATTCTCTCGGCTGCCGGCCTCGCGATCATCTTCGGAATGATGGGCGTCATCAATATGGCGCACGGTGAGCTGATCATGTGCGGCGCGTACGTGACCGTCGGCCTCGTGCACGGTGGCTTCCCGCTGCCGCTTGCGCAGTTGTGCGGCACCATCGCGGCCGGCGTGATCGGCGTGGTCATCGAATTGCTGCTGGTGCGAAAGCTCTACAAGCGTCCGCTCGATTCACTGCTCGCCACCTGGGGCCTCAGCCTCGTAGTCACCCAGGGAATGCTGATCGTCTTCGGTTCTTCACTCGCCGGCATCGGCACGCCGGAAGGCAGCTTCTCGGTCGGGCCTTATACGTTTTCCACCTATCGCCTGGTGTTGTTCGGCGGCGCGGTCTCCGCGCTCGGGTTGATCTACTTCATTTTCATGCGCACGCGCTTCGGCATTCACGCCCGGGCAACGATGCAGAACGCCGCGATCGCCCAGGCGCTCGGCGTGAAGGTCGGCAACATCTACGCGCTGAGCTTCGGCATCGGCGCCGCACTCGCCGGCTTCTGCGGGGCGCTCTACGCGCCGACGATGACGCTGATCCCGACGATGGGGGCGACCTTCATCGTCGAGAGCTTCGTCACGGTCGTGGTCGGAGGCGCGAATGTGCTGCTGGGCACTGCACCGGCCGGCGTGTTGCTCGCCGCCGTTCGCACGCTGCTCAACGCAAGCCAGGGCCAGATCGTTGGCCAGATCGGCATGCTGCTCGCCGTCATCGTGATCATCCGACTCCTGCCCGAAGGCATTTCGGGCCTGCTCGCCCGCCGCACCCGATAGCGCTCCCCGGGCACACGCCACACCTCAGGGGAGCGCAGCGCACATGTTCAACTTTCTCCGGCCCCTGAACGGCCCCCAGACGCTCGGCAACGGACGTGCGTTCTGGATCGCGTTCCTCGTCGTGGTCGCGCTCGTGCTGGCCTACCCCTTCAGCGCAGACGCGTACACCGTCGGCAACATCGCCTACATGCTGCTCTGGGTCTTCATGGCGCTCGGCCTGTCGCTGATGTGGGGATACGGCGGAATTCTGTCGTTCGGTCAGACTTTCTTCTTCGGCATCGCCGGCTACAGCTATGGCGTGCTGGCGATCAATTTAGGTGGTGGTGGTGCGACGGTCGTCGCGCTCGTGCTGGCAATCGTGCTGGCGGCAGTCGCTGCACTGGTGCTCGGTTACTTCATGATCTGGGGAGGCGTCGGGGGCGTCTTCTTCGGGATCGTCACGCTCTCGGCAACCCTCGTGCTCGCCTTCTTCTTCGGCCAGACGGCAGGGCCGGAGTGGCACATCGGCCCGGCACGACTCAACGGCTTCAACGGCATGAAGGACATGGAGCAGTTGAACATCCCGTGGTTCAACGACAGCAACTTCACCTTCGACGGCATCAGCCTCTACTACCTCGTCGTCGCTCTGCTGCTGGTCGTCTATCTCGGGCTGCGCGTGCTGGTGAATTCACGCTTCGGCAACGTCATCGTCGCGATCCGCGAGGATCCGCAACGTGCCGAACTGCTTGGCTACGACACCCGCAAGTATCAGCTCGCGATTTTCATGATCGGCTCGGCGCTCGCCGGTCTCTCAGGGGTGCTTTACACCTCGTGGGGCCAGTTCATCACGCCGGCCAGCATCGGCCTGCCGGCGGCGGCGATGCCGATCGTCTGGGTGGCGTTCTCCGGTCGCGGCGACATCACCGCGACGATGGTCGGCTCGTTCCTGATCCTGCTGGTTTTCCAGACCCTCACGGTGTACAGCCAGCAGGCCGCGCTGGTGCTGATGGGGGCGATGCTGCTCGTGACCGTCCTGGTCGCGCCGCAGGGCTTCGTGATCGGCGTGGTCCGCCTTGCCGCTCGCCTGGTGCGCCGCCGAGGTACGGGAAATGACATCCCGCCGCCGGCGACACCGGCCCGTTCGGCGGGCGACACGCGAGGTCCCTAGGCATGAGCGAGATGCTGCGCACCGAGGCGCTGTCCAAGCACTTCGGCGGCCTCGCCGCCGTGTCCGATGTCGACCTCGTCGTCAACCGCGGCGAAATTCACTGCCTGATCGGCCCCAACGGGGCGGGCAAGAGCACGCTCTTCAAGCTGATCGTCGGCATGCATGTGCCGAGCACGGGGCGCATCGAATTCGAAGGCCACGACGTGACCGGCGAACGCCCTTACCAGCGCGTCAAGCGCGGCATGAGCATGAAGATGCAGGCGCCGAGCGTGTTTCGCGAGCTGCCGGTGCGCCAGAACGTGCACATCGCCCTGCAACATCACGTGCCGCGGGCACTCCTCGGCGAGGAAGAGGACCGCCTGCTCGAGCTGCTCGAACTCACGGCCGACCAGGGCAAGGCCGCCGGCGAGCTCTCGCACGGTCAGCAACAGTGGCTCGAGATCGGCATGGCCCTCGCGCTGAAACCGACGCTGATGCTGATGGACGAGCCGACGGCCGGCATGACCCCGGACGAGACTTTCCGCACCGGTGAGCTGATTCAAGGCTTCAACGCCGGGGGCATGACGGTCGTCGTCGTCGAGCACGACATGGCGTTCATCCGCCAGATCGCGAAGCAGGTCACGGTGTTGCACTACGGCAAGGTTTTCGCGCGCGGCCCGATCGGCGAGATCATCCGCGACCCGCGCGTCGCCGAGATCTACCTGGGTAAAACGCATGACTGATGCGGTCCTCGAAGTCAGCGACCTCGGCGCAAGTTACGGCGCGACGCCGATCCTTCAGGGCGTCGACATGCGCATCGCCAAGGGCGAGATCGTCGGCCTGATCGGCCGCAACGGCGTCGGCAAGACGACGACGATGCGCTGCCTGATCGGGCTGCTGCGCGCAACGCGCGGGTCGATCAAACTGTGCGGTGAGGACATCACCGCCTTGCCCAGCGACGCCCGGGCCCGGCTCGGCGTCGGCTACGTGCCGCAGGGCCGCGAAGTGTTTCCGCGGATGACGGTGGCCGAGAACCTGGCGGTCGGCGAACTGATCGGCGGGCCGAAGGGGCGCAAGCTCCCCGACCTCGTCTACCAATACTTTCCGCGCCTGAAGGACCGCCGCAGCCAGCTCGCCGGCACGATGTCGGGGGGCGAGCAACAGCAACTCGCGATCGGCCGCGTCCTCATCGGCAATCCCACACTGATGCTGCTCGACGAACCTTCCGAGGGAATTCAGCCGTCGATCGTGCAGATGATCTGCGAAGCGCTCCTCTCGGTCCGCAAGGAACTCGGCACGACGATCGTCTTCGTCGAGCAGAACCTCGACACGATCCTCGCGATCGGCGAGCGCTGCTACGTGATGGAAAAGGGCCGCGTCGTCTCGGCGATCGAACCCGGCGCGGTCACGGCCGAGAACGTGCGCGAGCACCTGTTGATCTGAACCTTCGCGCCTCGAACATCCACCCCAGCAGGAGACAGTCATGAGTTGGTTGAATGCGTCGATCATGCGCACCCGCGGCGTCGCACAGGGTCGAACAGCGATCACCCACGCGCTGACCGAAGCGGTGCAAGGCAAGTTCCACTACACGATCGGTCCCTACACCGACCCCGTGCTGACGGTCAAGCCGGGCGATCGCGTCGTGGTCGAAACCCGCGACGCGTTCGATGGCAAGGTCAAGACGGCGCAGGATCTGCCGTCGAAGGTGTTGACGATGCCATTCGTCAACCCGCAGAACGGTCCGATCATGGTCGAGGGCGCACAGCCCGGCGATGTGATCGCGGTCTACATCGAATCGATGCTGCCGCGGGGCCCGAACCCGCGTGGCACCTGCTGCATGATCCCGCAGTTCGGCGCACTGAGCGGCACCAGCTTCACCGCGCTGCTGGCCGAATCGCTGCCTGAGATCGTGCGCAAGATCGATGTCGACGAAGACGGCGTCTATTGGAGCCCACGCGTCACACTGCCGTACAAGCCGCACATCGGCACGCTGAGCTGCTCGCCGCAGATCGACTCGATCAACAGCCTGACCCCCGACTCGCACGGCGGCAACATGGACCTGCCCGACATGGGCCCGGGCAGCATCGCCTACCTGCCGGTGCGCAGCGAAGGCGGCCGCGTCTTCATCGGTGATGCCCATGCCTGCCAAGGCGACGGCGAGGTCTGCGGCACCGCTGTCGAGTATGCGAGCGTCACCACGATCCAGATCGACCTGATCAAGAACTGGGCGATCGAATGGCCGCGTCTCGAGACGGAGCAGATGATCATGTCGATCGGCAGTGCGCGGCCGCTCGAAGACGCGACTCGAATCGCGTACAAGGACCTCATCCTCTGGATGGAGCAGGATTACGCCTATAACCGCTGGGACGCCTACATGATGTTGAGCCAATGCGGCAAGGTCCGGCTCGGCAACTTCGTCGATCCGAAGTACACCGTCGGCGCGGGCATCACGAAGAACTATCTGGCGCTGCCCTGAAACCGAACGACAGGAAAACGACTCCATGGATCTCGGACTCAAGGGACTGAAAGCACTGGTCACCGGTGGCACCAAAGGCATCGGGGCCGCGATCGCGCTGACGCTCGCGCGCGAGGGCGTCGACGTGGCGATCTGCGCACGCCATGCCGACGAGGTGACCCGGCGCGTGGCCGCGCTCTCCGCGCTCGGCGTCAACGCGTATGGCGCGGTGGCGGATGTCGGCGACGCGGCGGCGCTGAAGGCTTGGGTCGAAGCCTCGCGCATTGCACTTGGCGGCATCGACATCGTCGTCGCGAACGTCAGCGCGCTGGCGATCCCGAACACCGAGGAGAGCTGGGAACGCGGCTTTCAGGTCGACATGATGGGTACGGTGCGGCTCGTCGAAGCCGCGATGCCGAGCTTGGAGAAAAGCGCGCACGCGGCGATCGTCGCGATCTCGAGTGTCTCGGGCCGGGAGATCGATTTTGCCTCGGGTCCGTACGGCGCCTTCAAGGCCGCGATCGTGCATTACACGCAAGGGCTGGCCTACCATCTGGCGGCCAAGCGCATCCGCGCGAACACCGTGTCGCCCGGCAACACGTATTTCGAAGGTGGCGTCTGGAACCAGATCGAGCACGGCAACCCGCAATTCTTCAAGGAGGCACTCGCGCTGAACCCGACCGGCCGGATGGGTACGCCGCAGGAAATGGCGAACGCGGCGGTCTTCCTCGCGAGCCCGGCCGCGAGCTTCATCACCGGCACCAACCTCGTCGTGGACGGCGCCTTGACAAAGGGCGTTCAGCTCTGAACGTGGCGCGGCGACCCAGCCTCCGGAGAAAACCGTGAACGAGACCACTGACAGCGGGGCCGCACGCGTGCGGGCGCTGGCGCGCTATGCAGCGCTGCCGCTCACTCTGGAACGCGAGGCGGTCGTCGCCGGCATTCTGGATGCCTGGCTCCCGGCTGCCGACGAACTCAGCCGCAAGATGAGCGCCGCCGCCTATCAGGCGCTGCTGCCGATTACCGTGCTCGTCCACGCCCCGGGGGCCGGAGACGACTCCGAATGAGCGGCGACGACGAATTGCTTGGCCTGAGCCTGGCCGAGGCCGCACGCAAGGTCCGTGCTCGCGAGATCTCCCCGGTCGACCTAGTGCAGGCATCCCTGGCGAGGATCCGTGCGACCGACGCCGTGCTGCGTGCATACATCACCGTCTTCGAGGAACAGGCGCTGCAGGTCGCGAAAGCCGCCGAGATCATGGTCGCGGCCGGGCACGGCCTCGGGCCGCTGCACGGCATTCCGATCGCCCTGAAGGACAACGTCGCCGTGCGCGGCTCGCGCACGACCGCGGGCAGCAAGGTGCTCGGCGATTGGGTGCCCGATGCCGACGCGACCATCGCCGCCCGGCTGCGCCAGGCGGGCGCGATCTTCATCGGCAAGACCAACATGCACGAGTTCGCATGGGGCGGCACCTCGGCCAATCCGCATTACGGCGCCGTGCGCAACCCCTGGAACACCGCGCATTTCCCGGCGGGTTCGAGCGGCGGCTCCGGTGTCGCAGTCGCGGCGCGCAGCTGTTACGGTGCGGTGGGCACCGACACCGGCGGCTCGATCCGCTTGCCTTCGGCGATCAACGGTGTCGTTGGAATCCGGCCGACCTACGGCCGCGTCAGCAACCACGGGATCATCCCGCTGGCCTGGAGCATGGACACCGCCGGGCCGATGACGCGCACGGTCGAGGACTGCGCACTGATGTTCGCCGCGATGGCCGGTTACGACCCGAAGGATCTGACCACCGCCGCTCGGCCCTGCGCCGACTACGGCGCCGACTTGGGCCAAAGCCTGCGAGGGCTGCGCATCGGCATCGTGTCCGGCTACTTCTTTCATCACCTGCAGCCGCCGGTACGCGATGCGGTGCAAGCGGCCCTCGCCAATTACGAAAAGCTCGGCGCACAGCTTGTCGAGGTCGAGATCGAGAACATCCACGGCAACATATCCGCTCAGTTGACGATCGAATCCGCCGAGCCTCTCTTACCATCAGCGCTGGCTGCGCGAGCGGCCGCAGGACTACGGCGACGACGTGCGTACCCTTCTCGAAGTGGGCGAAATGCTGCTCGCGACGCACTACCTGCAGGCGCAGCGTTACCGCACCTTGCTGCGCAACGAGTTCATCAACGCATTCCGCACCGTCGACGCTTTCGTCTGCCCCACGCTGCCCTTCACGGCGACCAAGCTGGGCGCGACGACGGTCGTGATCGAGAACGGGGTCGAGGAAGACATGCTCTCGGCGATCATGCAGTTCACCGGCGTCGCGAGCCTGACGGGGTTGCCTGCCTTGAACGTGCCCTGCGGCTTCGACGCCGCCGGCTTGCCGATCGGCATGCAACTGATCGGTCGGCCGTTCGACGAAGCAACGCTGTTCCGCATGGGGCATGCGTTTCAGATGGCCACAGACTTCCACCTGCGCGCGCCCGACCTGTAGGCCGTTCCGACCGGCTCGCCGTGCTCAGTCTGCGGCGAGCACCTGTTCAATGGCCGCACCCATGGCCAGGATGTGCGCGTCCTGGCCATTCGTGCCGGCGACCATCAAGCCGACCGGCGCATCGCCCGTGCGGTGGCAGGGCAAGGTCAGCGCGCAGCCGTCGAGGAAGTTGATCAGTGTCGGATTGCGCAGCACCAGCAGATTCGCGCTCGTGTAGGCCTCTTCGTTCACACCGACGTCGGCGATGCGCGGGGCGACGATCGGCACCGTCGGCATCAGCAGCGCATCGAAGTCGCGCAGGCGCAGAGCGACCGCTGCGACCCAGCGCCGCCGTTCGGCATGCAGTGCGATGTAGTCGGCCGCCGTCATCGCCGCACCGCGACGAATGCGCGTTGCCACGCGCGGGTCGTACTCCGCTTCGCGCCTCGCCAGCAGCGACGCATGGGACGCCCAGGACTCCGCGGCGATGAAGCCGCCGGATCGGTTGATGTGAGCAAGCTCGGCGAACTCGGGAACGTCGAGGTCGACGAACGCCGCGCCGGCTGCTTCGAGACGCCGGCGCGCGCTATCGAACGCGGCTGCGACCGTCGAATCCATCGCGTCGAAGACCAGCGTCCGGGGCAGCGCGAACTGCCGGCCTTGCAATCGCGCGCGATCGAGGGCTGCGGGCGGCTCGCCCGCCAGCACTGCATCGAGTTCAGCGCAACAGGCCACGCTGTGCGCGAGGGATCCGATCGAATCGAGGCTGGTCGAAAGCGGAAAACAGCCGTCTCGCGCAACACGCGCGGCGCTCGGCTTGAAGCCGGTGAGCCCGCAAAGAGCCGCCGGAATGCGCACCGATCCGCCGGTGTCGGTGCCGATGGCCGCGACCGCCATGCCATCCGTCACGGACACCGCGGCACCCGACGAGGAGCCGCCGGGGATGCGGCCGGCCGCGCGGTCCCAGGGATTGCGCGGCGTGCCGTAGTGCGGATTCAGACCCAGACCCGAGTAAGCAAATTCGGTCATGTTGGTTCGACCGACGATCACGGCACCGGCTGCTCGCAATCGGCGCACGATCGTCGCGTCTTGGGACGCCGGCGGCGCGTCGGCGAGCACGCGCGAGCCCGCGCGGGTGACCTGGCCCGCCTCGTCGAACAGATCCTTTATGGAGATCGGAATCCCGGCAAGCGGGGGCAGAGGGACTCCGGCAGCGCGCTGGCGGTCGATGGCCTCGGCACAGGCGTGTGCCGCGCCGGCGTGAACTTCAAGGTACGTCGTCTGCGATTCGCTGCCATGCAATGCGGCGTCCAGCGCGGACTCGACCAACTGGCGGGCGCTGCAGTGGCCGCCGGCCAGCTCCGTGCGCCAGCGTGCGAGGGTGTGGGCAGGCAAGGTCATGTCTCGATCCGCTGCCAGGAAGTCGGGCGCCGGACGCGCCCCGTGGATTGCATCATGCCCTCAGCGTCCACAGGGCCTGAAATACATGGACGTCGTCGGCGTCGGCGCCGCAGAGTTGCTGCGCCAGGACCATCGCAGCATCTAACGCCGCTTCGTGCCGGGTCGCCTCGACCATGACGAGCCGATCAGCCTGTGCGGGCCCGTCGGTGGCCGACAGCGGTGCCGACAGCGCCACA
>JANXXS010000330.1 GCA_025350505.1 Burkholderiales bacterium | reverse complement strand
CCGCCGCGATAGCGGTCCCAGGCGACCTCGACCTCGCCGTTGCCGACCTGCGAGCGCACGTCGTCGGCGAAGTAGCGCGTGATGGCGACGTAGAAGGGTTGCTTCCTGATCAGCACCGCACCCTGGTTGAGATAGTCGGCGGCCTGGCTGAAGGCGTAGAAGGCGATGTCGTTGACGCGCGGCATCAGCCGCTTCATCACCTCGGTGCGGGCGACATAGATCTCCGGGAAGACGTGATGGCGCAGGATGTGACCGAGCAGCTCCGCGTACTGGCCCTGCTCGACGCGCAGGTCGCGCGGCACCTCGTAGAACTGGCCCTGCGCCTGCTGTGCGACCAGGTCGAAGAGCAGCCAGGGCGCATACGTGATGACGACGCCCGGGTCTGCTTCCATCACGGCGACGACCTCGGCCAGCGCATCGCCGAGGACGCAATCGTCGTCGGCCAGGTACATCATGTAGCGGCCGCGCGCCTGCGTCATCGCGAACACCACGTTCGGGTAGCAGCCGAGCGTCTCGGCGTGGCGGATCGATCGGATCGGCAGCAGCTCGGCGAAGCGCGCCACCACCGCCGGCGTGTCGTCGCTGCTCGCGTTGTCCGAGATGACGATCTCGTACGGATACGGGAATGCGGCCATCTGCACGACCAGGCTCTCCAGCAGCGAGGCCAGGTAGCGACCGCGGTTGTACGTCGGCACGCAGATGCTGAAGACGGGAGGCTGGCTCATGGCGGTCGCTGCGAAGGCTTCGTTGCGGCCGATTCTGGAGAGCCGGGCCGTGCGGTATGCCACGAACAACGCACCTCGGACCGGGCTGTTCGTCGGCTTCGGGTACGGGGGCGTAGGAACTTGCCTGACACGCGCCTTGGAAGAAGCTGGACTCAAGCGACCGAGATGACCTGATGGCCCACGGCATCTCCCCTGATCAGAATTCATTCCATCGCAAGGCAAAGACCTGCACCGCAAGCAAACCCGATTACCGGAGCCTGAAATGAACGCCGACCAGATCCTGAACGAGATTCGCGAAGCCAACCTGTCGTACCTGATGCTGGCGCAAAGCCTGATCCGCACCGACCGCGACCAGGCTCTCTACCGCCTCGGCATCAGCGAGGAAAGCGCGGCCCTGATCGGCCTCCTGACCCCGGCGCAGATGATGAAGATCGCCGCCGGCAACACCCTGCTCTGTCGCTTCCGCATGGACGACGACATGGTCTGGGGCCTGCTCACCAACCACGGCAAGAGCGCCGCCAACGACAGCACGAACCGCCTGCATGCCTCGATCCTGATGGCCGGCCGCCATCAAGAGGCGGCCTGATCATGCGCATGAAAAGCATCCTCACCGAGGCCAAGCAGATCGGCCGCGCCGTCGCGCTGATCCAGCTCGGCGCCCGGCTGCAGGTTCTCGAATCGGAAACCGACCTGTCCTACGAGAGGTTGCTGCGCCTCTACAAGGAAGTGGCCGGCAAGTCGCCGAGCAAGGGCCAGCTGCCGTTCTCGACCGACTGGTTCATGACCTGGCAGCCGAACATCCACGCCTCGCTCTTTCTCAACATCCACGAGTACCTGAACAAGGCCGCCGAGATGGACGAGATCGACGCCGTCATCAAGGCCTACCAGCTCTACCAGGAGCAGACCACGGCGCAGGGCCTCGAGGCGCTGCTCTCGGTGACGCGCGCCTGGCGCCTCGTCAAGTTCGTCGACAACGGCATGCTGACGATGACCAAGTGCTGCAAGTGCGGCGGCCAGTTCGTGACCCACCCGCACGAGATCGCCAAGCACTACGAATGCGGCCTGTGCAGCCCGCCGGCGCGCGCCGGCAAGGGCAAGGCGCTCGGCTCGATCCAGATGCACTGACTACGAAAGATCGAAACAGCCCTCAAGTTCCACGGCGAACTGCCGAAAGAACGGGTTCTCTGGTTTTCTTGCTTGTCTCCTCCAGCACATTCCAGTGTGCTTTGAATGCGGGTCCTTCGGGACCCGCCTCTTTTTGTGGGCCGCGATTTCGCCCCTGTTGTCCGGATCGCCGGAGGCGCTCGCGGCACACACTCAAGTGAACCGGACCCGGGCCGATATATGGCACGTGCCGGCAAGCAAGGTCCGCAGGCGCGTACCGGATTCACATCACCATGGTTGTCCTGATCGGCTACGGCGTAGCACTCGGCTGCATCTTCGGAGCCTTCATCCTGCACGGCGGCAACATCGGCGTGATCCTGCACGCCCTGCCGACCGAGCTGATGGCGATCCTCGGCGGATCCCTTGGCGCTTTCGCGGTGAACAACCAGCCCAAGGTGCTGAAGGCCACCCTCGCCGCCATCCCGAGCGTGCTGAAGGGCTCCAAGTATTCGAAGGCGCGCTACATGGAGCTGATGGCGCTGCTCTACGACATCCTGCAGAAAGCGCGCAAGGAAGGCCTGATGGCGATCGAGAAGGACGTCGAGGATCCCTCGTCGTCGCCGATCTTCCAGAAGTACACCGTCGTCGGCTCCGACCACCACGTCGTCGAGTTCATCACCGACTACCTGCGCATGATGGTCTCGGGCAACCTCAACTCGCACGAGATCGAGTCGCTGATGGACAGCGAGATCGAGACCCACCACAACGAAGCGCACGGCCCGGTCAACGCGCTGGCGCGGCTGGCCGGCGCGCTGCCGGCGTTCGGCATCGTCGCGGCGGTGCTCGGCGTGGTCAACACCATGGGCTCGGTCGGCCAGCCGCCGGCGATCCTGGGCGGCATGATCGGCTCGGCGCTGGTCGGCACCTTCCTCGGCATTCTTCTCGC
>JANXXS010000322.1 GCA_025350505.1 Burkholderiales bacterium | reverse complement strand
GTAGTAGACGACCGCGGCGAGCGCGTAGACATCGGTCCACGGGCCCTGCTTCATGCCAGGCACTTCGGCGTACTGCTCGACCGGCGCGTAGCCCGGCTTCAGAATGACCGTGAGCGCCTGCGTCATGTCGCCGATGACGCGACGCGCCGCGCCGAAGTCGAGCAGTAGCGGGCGGCCGCTGCCCTTCAACAGGATCACATTGTCCGGCGCGATGTCGCGGTGGTAGCACTGCTCGGTGTGGATCACCGCGAGTGCCTCGGTGAGCGGCTCCAGCAACTCGCGCAGCCAGTTCTCGTCGGGCGCCGCGCCCATCGCTTTCAGCTCGTCCTTGAGGGTGACGCCCTCATAGAACGGCATCACCATGTAGGCCGTGCCGTTCGCCTCCCAGAACCGATAGACCTTGACCAGCGACGGATGGTCGAACTGGGCCAGCAACCGGGCCTCGTTGACGAAGCTCTTCAGCCCGGCCTCGAAGGTCTCGCGATGCCGCTCGGACTTGACCGAGACCTGGGTGCCGCCGACGCGCTGCGCCAGCGACGACGGCATGTACTCCTTCAGCGCGACACGCCGGCCGAGCGAATGGTCCTCGGCCAGGTAGACGATGCCGAAGCCGCCTTCGCCGAGCATCTTCGTGATCTCGAACTCGCCGAGATAGAAGCCGACCGGCAGATGATTTCCGCCTTCGTTCGACGCGGCCCGTGCCGGCCGCGGCCGGATCACCGTGGCGTCACCGTCGGGAGAAAAGGGCTCGGGCGGAGGCGCGATCTCGGTACGCTGCGGCGCTATTTCCGTGCGCTGCGGAGCGACCTGCGTCTTCGGCGATTGCGGCAGGATGCGTGTGGGCTGGTCGTCGTCGTTGCTCATCGGCTCAATGGCCCTTGCCGTGTTCCGGTGCGGCGGGCGGGCCGCCAAACAGGTCGAGTATGTCCTGCTCTTTCGGCGGCGCTTCGTGCGGCTCCTGCGACCCATCCGACGGCGGCGTCGGCGGCGACTCCGCCGGGACCTGGAACATGGCGAGGATGTCGTCGTCCTTCGGTGCTTCGGCGGGACCCGGATCGAACGGCGCCGCATCGTCGCCCGCGCCGAACAGGGCGAGGATATCGCCGCCAACCGCACCATCGGTGGCCGCATCGGCCGCGCCAGCGGTCGCCGCCGATGCCTGGAACAGGCCGAGCAAGTCGGTCTCCTCGGCCACGACGGTTTGCGCCATCGCAAGGGCCGGCGCCTCCAGAGGTTGCGGCAGCGTGATCATGGGATCGCCTTCGGGTGGCCCGCCGCGAGCCGCCGCGCCTCGGCCCGCGTCGCTTCCGCCGCCGAACATAAGGGCGAAGTCGTCATGACCGGGCAGGCCTTCGCTGACCAGCAAGTGCGGGCGCCCGGGCGTGTCATCGATCCAGAACGCGATGCCGTGCAGCGTTGGCGTCGCCGCGCTTGTCGACGCTCCGCTCGGCGAAGCCAAGAACAGCGACGCCAGCTCGGCGCGACTGGCGACCCCGGCGATGTCGACGAAGCCACCGCCGCCGGCCACCGCTGCGGCGACGGCGGCGCGCGCCGCGGCGAGCCGATCCGTGGCGGCACCGCCGTTGTCTGCGCTGGGCGTGCCGAGATCGGCCAAGGCACGCTCGAGGTCGTCGATGCTCCAGTCGCCCTGCAGAGCGTCGAGCGCCGTGTCTTCGAGTCGATGCAGCCAGGCCAGAAGCGCCTCGAACTCTGCGGCAGCGCCGGGCACGCGTGCCAGCGAGGCCGCGATCGTGAGCGGGAAGTAGCGGCCGACACGGTCGACCGAAGGTAGCAGGACGCCAGCGAAGGCCCGGCTGGAGTCGATGCCGTGAAGGACGCCCGGCGAAAGCAGGAAGCGCCAGGGCGGACTGTCCAGGTAAGCCTCGACCCACCCTTCGCCGAGCGACTGGCGGTGCACCTGCATGGCGCCCGCGAGCCAGAGGTCCCACGGCTCGATGAAGTCGGCCTCGAGCCGGCGCGACGCGAAGTCGCCGAGCGACGGCAGCTTGCCGTACCAGCCCGGGATCGTCGCGACGTCGCTGGCCATGTCAGGCCGCTGAGCGCCGCCGGGCCGCCCAAAGGCGCGAACGTCCCCTCGGGGGGCAGCGCAGCGGCGAATGCCGCAGGCGTGGGGGCTTCATTTCACAGGGATCCAGGGCAACGGAACTGCTGGATCTCGCGCAGGCGGAAAGGATTGAACGCGCTGTTCGATGTGACCTCGAGGCGCGCGCGGCGACCCTCGAGCAGCATCGGCACGACGAAGCGCTCGGGCTGGGCCGTTGGCTGCACCTCGAAACGATCGAAGATGCGGAACAGCGCCCAGGGTCCGTCGGCAGTCAGCGTCGTGGTGCCCGGCGTGGTCGTGATCTTGATCTGCGTGGCGACGCGCGCGCTCGGCCATTGCAAGGTGATCGGCGTCGTGTTGCCGGCAAGGAACTTGTAGACGGTGCCGTCGACCTCGAGGTTCATCTCCTTCATGCCGTCTTCCATCTCGACGGCGCGGATGTCGACCTTGAACGACGGCGTCTTGCCGCCACTGCGGAAGAAAACTTCCTTGATGCGCGCGGCGCGCTCGAAGTCGACCAGTGCCGCCGCGTTGACCGGCTTCGAGCCGTCACCCACCGGCTTGAAACTCCACGGTTTGGTGCCGGTGTCGACCAGGCTGGCGAGCTTCCTGCTGTAGAAGTCGTCGAGCATGCCGCCGACGCCGAACAGCTGCGCGAAGTCATCGGGCAGCACGTCGGCCTTCGAGCTGGCGGTGAACGGATAGCGTCCGGTGACGACGCGATTGCAGAAGTCGCTGATCGGCTTGAGCTCGTTGGTCAGGCCCTCACGCTCGACCACGCGTCCGGTGGTCGCTGCCGCTCCGGCCAGATTTTCGAGGATCGAACGCGCCGGCTCTGGCAACTGCCCCGCCGCCGCCTTGATGCGCTCGCCGCCGCCGGCCGGCGGCGGCGCCGACTTGCTCTTTTGCGCTGCGTCGACGGCGGCCAGCTGCACGTAGACGTCGTTGAACATCTTCATGATCTCGTCGATCGGCGGCGGTTGGCCCGCAACGAGGCGGCGGATCGGCTCGAAGTGGTCGTCGACCATCTGCTCCAGCGGCGGGCCGGTCTGCACCTCTTCGGCGCCCGGCACCTTCACCTTGCCGAGCACCGCCGCCATCTCCCGCTTGGCCTGCTCGGCCTTCTGGTCGATCTGGCCGACCTGCGTGCCACTGGTCGACCCGGCCGCTGCCTTCGGCTGCACCAGCGTCGTCTCGCGCGCCACGCCACGCAGGAAGGCGGCGAGCGGCGAGTCGACGCCGGAGAGCTGGCGTGCCACCTGCAGGCTCTGGTCGAGACCGCCCAGCTTGACGACGCGAACGTCGGCGATGTACTTGTCCCAGACCTTGATGTATTCCTCGAAGTAGAGGCGGCGCACGCGGTTGGTGAGCTCCGAATTCGCCTTGCCGAGCGGCAAGGACTTATTGGCTTCGGTCGGCCTGAGGCCGAGCACCCAGGTCTCTTCGGACGCGAGCTGTCGCGTCGCCTTGTCGACCGACACCTCGAAAGCCTTGCGGTAGCCCTCGCGAGTGAAGAGACCGGGAATTCCTTTGGTCAGCGGCTCGCCGCTGGCCCGCTGGAACACCGTCAGCGCCGCTGGCCCGGCCGCCCCGGCGACCGTGAACGGCGGGAAGTCAGCGCCGACCTGGGCCCGCTTCAGGCGGCTGAACACCCGGTATTCGAGCGGGAACGCGACCAGCATGTCGCGCACCGCGGCGACCAGACCTTTGTCCATCGCCACCATCGGCGGCGGCGCGCCGTGCGTGAGCATGGCATCGAGGTGGTTGTCGAGCGCCTGGCGCTGCTCCGGCGCGAGGCTGCGCTCGAGCGCGGCGTCCCAGTCGACGCCGACGTAGGCCTTGAACGCGTCGGCGTCGAACTTGTCCGGCGTGTAGATCATCAGGTAGTTCTTCAGCGCCTCGTAGGCCTGCTCGAGGTTGTCCTTGTTGGCGGCACGCAGGCGCTCCTCCAGACGGCGCACGACGCGTGGCATCAAGGCATGGTCGAGCAATCGCTGGTAGCCGAGGTCGGCGGCAGCGTCGAGCTTCTTGCCCTGGAACAGGCCGAGCGACATCGACACCGGCGGCGAGTCGAGTGAGAACTCGGTCGGCTGGGCAGCGCTGCGAACAGCCGTCAGCACCGGAGGCAAAGGCGTGACGTCGCCCGAAGTCGCAGGCGGAATCGCCTCGACCGCCTTCTTCAGATCGGGCAGCTTGGTGTCGATCTCGGCGATGTAGTTCTTGTTGCGCCCATAGCTCAGGACCCATCCGGCGATGAGAGCGACGCTGAGCAGCAGCACGATCGTGAACCCGGCCAGGCGCAGCCGGCCGCGGCGCCGCTCCATGGCGCGGTTCTCGCCGACCAGGCCTTGCTCGGTGAAGACGACGTCCTTCAACAGCCGGTTCAGGAAGAAGCTCTTGCCGCGCGCGGCGGCCGGCGGCGCGAGGCGGCGCTCGATGCCGAAGGTGCGCGCCAGCGTGCCCAGCACGCGGTCGATCGGCGTGCCTTCCTGCGTGCCGCTGGTGAAGTAGACGCCGCGCAGCAGCGGCCTTTCCTCCATGCCGCCGCCGGCGCTGAAGACCTGCTCGAGAAAGCCGCCGAGCAGGCCACGCAAGCCGGCGAACTGTTGCGGAAAGTTGAAGATCGCGGCGCGCTTCAACACCTCGTGCTCGGCGTCCATGAGCGGCACGACGCGGTCGCGCAGGCGCTTTTCGAGCGCCGAAAACTCGGCGCCGAAGTTGACGAGCGGATCGTCGGGACTGCCGGGCGCGTAGGGAAAGCTGAAGCCCCAGACCTGGTTGCGCTCTTCCTTGCTGAGGGCGCCGAAGCTCTCGTTGAAGCCGGCGATCAGGTCGGCCTTGGTGACCAGCACGTAGACCGGCGCGCGCACGCCGAGCTTTTCGGCCAGCTCCTGCATGCGCGCGCGCAGCTTGGCGGCGTGGTCCTTGCGCTCGACCGGCGTCTGCTGCAGCAGGTCCTGGATGTTGACGGTGAGCAGCACGCCGTTGATCGGCCGGCGCGGTCGCGACTTGCGCAGCAAGGCGAGGAAGCCGTCCCAGGCGCTGGCGTCGACCGCCGAGTTCGACTCCTGGGTGGTGTAGCGGCCGGCGGTGTCGATGAGCACGGCTTCGTCGGTAAACCACCAGTCGCAGTTGCGCGTGCCACCGACACCGCGCACGCTCGCCCCGCCCATCTTCTCGGCGAGCGGAAAGGTCAGGCCGGCGTTGAGCAGGGCAGTCGTCTTGCCCGAGCCCGGCGCACCGATGAAGATGTACCAGGGTAGCTGATAGAGCAAGGCGCCCTTGCCCTTGCCGGGTGACTTCTTCAGGACGTCGAGCGCCTGCGTGAAACGCTCGTTCAGGGTCGCGATCTCCTTGTCGGCGCTGCTCGGCCCCTTGGTCATGCCGTCGACGAGCGCGGCGTTGGTTCGCTTCTGGCTCCAGTAGCGCAGCACCGCGCGCAGGATGAGCAAGCCGAACAGGACGGCGATGACGGTGAGGCGAACCCAGACCGGGTCGAGCGGCCGCGACTCGCCGATGGCGATGAGCGGGCCGACCCACCAGACGATCGCCGAGATGGCGAGGACGCCGATCAGCGACAGGAACAGCGGATGGAGCAAGAACTGGAGAAACTTCTTCATGCGGCGCTCGGCACGATCAGGGTGATCTCGACGCGGCGGTTGCGCGCCTTGCCGGCGGGCGTCGCGTTCGATTCGACGGGCTCGGCATCGGCCTTGCCTTCGGCGCGCATCCGCTCGGCCTTGACTCCTGAATCGGCAAGCAGCGCCTTCACGGCATTGGCACGGTCCTGCGACAAGTGCCAGTTGGACGGATAGCGCAAGGTGCGGATCGGCGTGTTGTCGGTGTGCCCGGTGATGAGGACGGTGCCCGGCGTCGCCTTCAGCCCCTCGGCGATGCGGGCCAGCAGCGGCTTGGTGCGATCGGCGACTACCGAGCTGCCGGGCTCGAAGAAGCCGTCGCCCTTGATGACGACGATCGATCGATCGGACAGGTCACTGACCTGCACGAGGCCTTGCTCGACCTCGCCCTTGAGGAAAGTCGCAAGCCGCGGTGCCGCCGCCGGCGGCGGTGGTGGCGGCGGCGCAGTGACCGGCGCCGCCTTGACGTCGAATCCCTGCAGCGTCGCGAAGACGCCGTCGGACGCGCCGTTCAGGGAGAAGCTGAGTCCAAGATACACGCCGAGCAGGATCAGCCCGGCGAGCGAGGCGACAACCCACATCGGCAAACCGTCGCGCAGGCGAGCCACTTTGGCGGGAACGCCCTCCCAGCGCGGCGACAGCGTCTTGTCGCCGTCGGCGCGGTTGCCGCGCAGCATCTGCGACAGGCGCACGCGCAGGTTTTCGAGCTGCGACTTGCCGTCGTTCAGGACCCGATAGCGCCCTTCGAAGCCGAAGGCCAGCGCAACGTACATCAGCTCGAGCAGATTGCGGTTGGCGGGGACGTTTTCGGCCAGCTTCGACATCAGCTGGAACACCTTCTCGCCGCCCCAGGTCTCGTTGTGGAAGAGGACGAGCAGGCTCTGGTTGGACCAGACGCCCGAGCCGCCCCAAGGCGTGCTCGCCGCCGATTCGTCGAGCAGGGTGGACAGGATGTAGCGCGCGGCGATGACCTGTTCGTTCGGCAAGCCTTCGGCGCGCGCCTGTGCCTCGAACTTGCGGATGCCGTCGGCGAGCGCGTCCTTCAACCCCGCCGGGTTCGCGTGCTGGACCATGGCGCGAATGCGCGGCGCCGAGCTGAGCAACGGCGACGCGGCCGAGACGAGCGGGTTGAGGCTGGCGCTCATCAGCGCGTCGAGGGCGAGCGGCGCCTCCTTGCCGCCGCCTGGATCCATGCGCGGGGCGCCTCCCTGCATTGCGCTGCCCGGGGGGCCGCCGCGGCCGGGGGCGCCCGGAGCGCCACCGGGCGCGTTGCCCGGCTGCGCGCCGCGACCCGCACCCGGCTTGATCACGGTGCGGTCCGATTCGAAGGCGGCGAAGGGATCGTTCTCGCGTCCAGTGTCGCTCATGTCGTTTCCTGCAATTCGTTCGCCGAGATCGAGCGATGGGCGCTGCGAAGACGGAAGGCTCTAGGCGCGAATGGCCCAGAACTCGAGCTCGAGGCCCGGGAATTCGCCGGCAATGTGCATCGCCAGGCCACCCGACGCCTCGAGCTGCTTCCACAGCTCGTTGTTGCGCGTGTCGAGCTCGAAGTAGGTGAAACCGGCGTGGTAGGGAATCTGTCGAGGCGCGACCGGCAGCGGCCGCATCGTCACGCCGGGCAGCTGCAGATTGACGAGGTCGCGGATGCGCTCGACCGGCCCGATCTTCACCTGCGTCGGGAAGCGCGCGCGCAGCGCTTCGCCGGGAAGCTGCGCCGCCACGGCGAGTACGAAACTGGCGTTTCGCTGCAGTTCCTTGTCGCCGATGATGGCGACGCGGATGCCGTACTTGCGGTCCTGCAGCTCGATCGGAATCGCGGTCTGCTCCATGACCATCGAGAGCGACTGGCGCAGGTCGTCGATGACGGCCCGGAAACAGCGCTGCAGGTCGTCGTGCAGGTACTCCGGAAACGGCGGCGGCCGGCGCTTTTCGCGAAAGGTCGCCAGGTCGCCGGCCAGGCTGAGGCAGGCGGCGTAGAGCACTTCCGGATGCAGCACCGAACGCTGCTGCAATTGCATGAAGAGCGGCTGCGAACGGTTGACCGCCTCGAGCAGCAGGAAGTCGGCGATCTCGGCGACGCCGCCGCGCCCCGGCTGCGACAGGCGCGCCGCCAGCGCCTCGCCGCGCTGATGCAGCAGGCCGCAAAGCTCACGCGCGTAGCCGTCGAGGATGGGGTGGCCTTGGGCGTGCAGCATCGGCGGGATGTACTGCGTGTCGAGCACGAGCTTGTTGTCGGCCCGGCGTTCGACGACACGGGCGATGCCGACGGCCGCGTAGCCTTCGCCCGCATCGCGCTCCAGCATCAGGCGAAGGTTGAGCCTGCCGATCTGGATCGCCGTGTCGCGATCGACGTTAGTGTTGCTGTCACCGACTTCCACCTCGGCCACTCGATAGCGCGGTCCCATCGCGCCGGCCGCCTGCTCGGCGTCGGACTCGACGATGCCAGGCCGCTGCAGCACGAGCGCAAGGACGACGCGCTCGTTGCGCGCGTCGATCGGAATGTCGAGCGCCGCCGGCGCGGCGTCGTTGCCGGGGATCGAGAAGGCGGTTCCGTCGGGCAGCACGCCTTGCGCCGAATTGACGCTGAGCTTGCCGAGGGCGAGCGCGGCATCGTCGACCGAAACCGTCGTGAAGCCCCAGGCGTGGCCCACGGTGGCAGCGAGACGCTGGCGCAATTGATAGTCGGTGTAGCGGTCATGCTGCTGGAAGTGCTGGGGTTGCAGGAACATCCCCTCCGTCCAGACCACCTTGTTGTGCCAGGTCATAGCGATACGAGTGAACTGTGGCTTCCCATGCGACGGCCGACCGGCAAAGCCGGAGCCGTTCTTTGTCGTGCAGCACCGTTGCGCCGCGTCGCCCGTTCGGAGCGACACCGGACAACGGCCTCGCACTTTACTTGAATGCGCCCCGGCTCGAAACAGAATCTCTTCGGGACGCGAACAAGGCCACGAACGACACGACCGCTGGTCCGATCGTCCCCATTTTTTGGGAGTGACGTGGGCCCGAAAATCGCTATGATCGATGGGCTGCAGCAACCGCGGGTCTACCCCTGTTGCTTTGGCGGACGCCGAAAGTCGGCCGCCGCGCATCCCTTCCTGGATCCACGAGGAGTGCAAATGAAGCATAAGCTGACCCTGGGCCGCTTCGGCCTCGCCGCCATCGCCGCTGCGGCGTTCGCTTCCGCCCCCGCTTTCGCGCAATCGTCGATCGACGTCGGCACGTCCGTGCCCGACGCGGCTTCGGTGAAGGACGGGCTCTTTCCCGAAGACGCCTGCAAAGAGCTCGAGGCGAGCGGCTTCAAGTGCATGGGCCTGAAGCCCGCGATCCGTTACTCGCTGCCTGCGTCCTCTTTCAAGGTGGGCTCGGCCGAGCTGCCCGAGTTGCTGAAGAAGCAGCTGGATGTTTTCGCCGACGTGCTGCGTGGCAAGAAGGGCAGCGGTCGCCAGGTTCGCGTCGTCGGCCACGCTGACGCTTCCGGAACACCCGAAGCCAACCAGCAACTCTCGGTCAAGCGCGCCGAGGCCGTCAAGGAATATCTGGTGCAAAAGGGCGCCGATTCGAGCATGTTGATCGTTGTCGGCCAGGGTTCGAAGGATCCGGTCAACCCGGGCAATCCGCTGGCGCCGGAAAACCGGCGGGTCGAAATCGGCCGCCAGACGCCGCAGTAGCGGTTCGCCGCGACCTAGAAGCAAACGGCCGGGTTTTCCCGGCCGTTTTGCCTTCTGCCGCCGGCAGGCTTCAAGGAATCTGTTCGGTCGCTTGGCCGGCGAAGTTGACCGAGATCACGCCGCCCCACGTGCACATCAGCTTCGACGTGTCGTCGAGCGCCGGCATGTTGGCGAGCAGCACGGTCGCTGCGCCGGGTGCCCAGGGTGTCGTCGTCAACGGAATGCATGGCATCGGCGTGAGCACGCCAAGCGCTGCGGCCGTCGCGGCGGCGACCATGGGGTTCGACGGACTCTGGCACATGCCGAACGGCATGATGTTGACCATCGGAATGTGGTCCATGATGTTGGCCGCCGGCACGTACGAAGTCATGACCTTGTTGAGTGGCAGCACGACCAGCGAGCTCGGCGCCACGCCAAAGGTGCATTGCAGCGCGGCGCCCATGCATACGTGATTAGGCATCTCAGCTCCTTCAGGGACCCGGCTCGCTGACCCAGACAGCGAGCGCGGTGAAGTTGTCGTGGCGCGGCTTGTGCGATGCGCCGTGGAGGACGTTCTGCTCGAGTTCGTGCAGCCAGGCGTGCGGGCTGACCGCCTGCGCCAGCGCCGCTTCCATCTGCCCGTCCTCGACGTATTCCCACATGCCGTCGGTGCAGAGCAGGAACACGTCGCCGGCCTCGACCGGCCAGGGCTGCGCCGAGACGCCCACCTGCAGGTCCTCCTCGCCAACGCCGAGCGCCGAGAGCAGCTCGCTTCGTTGCGGATGCGAGCGCATGTCTTCGACGGCAAGCATGCCGCCGTCGACGAGCGACTGGACCAGGCTGTGATCGCGCGTTCGCGCCGCAATGCGGCCGCCGCGAAAGACGTAGAGGCGCGAGTCGCCGCAATGACCCCAGCTGGCGACGTTGCTCTCGAGATCCATGAACAGGGCCACAACCGTGCTGTGCATGTTCTGCTGCGAACGGTCGTCGGCGCGGTGCTGGATGATCGAGCGGTTGGTCGCGACGATCATGTGCTGGATCGCCTCGGCATTGCCTTCGGGAGTCGCGGCGAAGGCGCCGAGGATGAATTGGACGGCGAGCTTCGACGCCTTGTCGCCGCCGCCGTGGCCTCCGGCGCCGTCGGCGACGACGCAGCAGAGGTGGCTGTCCGAATGCCAATGGCCGCACGCGTCCTCGTTGTAGTTGCGACCGCCCCGGCGCGACAAGGTCGCCAATTCCATCTGCACGATCAACCCTTCCCTCTGCAGTCGCAGCGCGTCGCCATCATGGCCGATCCTTGGCCAGCTGGTCGATGTATTCGTTGTACGCGCGCAGGAACTCCTTGCCGAAAAGTTCATGGAAATCGTCCGATGCTTCGGACGAGATCTGGCCGTACAGCTCGGTGAACACGTCCCACATCTGCGCCTTGCGCTTGGCCGGAATCAGCGACGACAGCATCGACTTCTTCTGCGTCAGCTTGGCCTCGAGGATGACCGGGTCGAACCGCTTGAGGATGCCTTCGAGCGCCGCTCGCATGCCGGCAAGAAAGCCGAACTGGTGGGCACGCAGGTCGTCGTAGGCGTCGCGCATCGCCTTGTCCGACTCCATGAAGCCGCGCGCCGGCGGGCTGAGCAGATGGCCGAGCGCGACCTCGGCCGAAGGCGAGAACTTGAGCGGATTGTTCTCGCGCGTGACGATCATCGTCACCTCGGCACGAATCTCGCGCTTCAGGGCGGCGCGCGCCACCAGCAGGTCGACGGTACCGCGCGTTGCTTCGTGGACGAGCCTGCCGAGCAGACGCATCAGCGCCGGCGTGAGGACGAGTGATTCCGGCGGCAGGTTGTGCACGGCCAGGCCCTCGCGCAGGGCGGCGGTCAACGCGGCAATGTCAGCGTCGCCGCCGGGTGGCGTCGCGCGCGCAGCGGGCGACCCGCTCGCCGAGGTCCCCGTGGCGTTGGGCGGCGGCTGCCAGGCAGGTGCACCGGCGGTGCGGGGAGGCGGCGGCGCCGGCGCTCGCGCAGCCACCGGCGGCGGACCCGCCGGAACGACCGGCGGCGCAACCCGAGGCGGTGCCGGGCGGGCCTGTGCGGCCGCCGGCGCGGGAGCGTCGAAGTCGAGCGAGAGGTCGAGCAGATCGTCAGGGATCGCCGCGCCCGGGATCGGCGGGCCGCCGCGTGGCCGGATGGTGGTGCGGCTCTCGCCCGAGGGATCGTTCCATGAGAGGACCGAGCCCGGCGGCGCCGCGGCCTCGGGGGTGCGCGACGGGGGCGTGCTGCTGCGCGCGACCGGCGCGCCCGGCTGCGAGGCAAAGCCGGAGGTGAAGGTTTGCGTGGGTGGGATCAGCGCGGCGGGAGGCAGAGGTGCCGGCCGCGCCGGCGCGGCGGCAGGCGGGACGGATGCCGGACGCGGCGGCGGCGTCGGGATCATCGGCGGCAGCATGAACGGAGTCGACAACTCCGGTGTCGTGTCGGCGGCAGCCGAGGCGCTGGCGCGGGTCATGCTGTTGAGCGACTTCATCGGGTCGGCATGCGCCGCCATGTTGGGCTGCGCAGCCGCCTGGTTGAGCGCCGATCCAGCGAGCGGGTCGGCGCCGCCGCCCGCGCCCAAACCGAACAAGGCGTCGAGCGAGTCGCCGCCACCTCCACCGCCGCCCCCCGAACCGAACTCCGGAATCAGCGCCTCGGCGCGGCCTCCGACGTCGAGGCCGAAGTTGCTGCCGCCGGACGGCTGCCCGAGCGATCGGGCGAAGTCGTTGCCATGCGTTGGCGCGGCCGCATCGGGCGCGAACGGATCCCAGTCCTGTGGAATTCCGCCAGCCGCGGCAGCCGGTGGCGGCGGCGAGCGCATTGGCGAATTCATGGGCGGCGACGCAGCGCGTGACGGCGCGCCAAAACCCGCGAGAGGATCGGCGAAGGGCGCCGCAGCCGCCGGTGCGCGCGCGGTGGTCGGCGTCGATGCCAGGCCGGGGAAGTCGGCGAATGGATCGGCAGGTGCCGCGCCACCCGCCGGCCCCGCGGCTTCGACGCGCATCGCGTAGCCGCCGATCTGCAGTTCGTCGCCGGCCTGGATGAACGCCTCCTGGCCGTTGCCGAGGGGTCGTCCGTTGACCGAGATCGGGTTGCTGCCGCGATCGACAATGGCGTAGCGGCCGTTGCGATAGACGACCTGCGCATGGACACGCGAGATCGTCCGCTCCGGGTCGGGCAGGACAAGCTGGTTGTTCTCGGCGCGGCCGATGTTGCCGCCCATCTCGTCGAAGTGGCCGGAGAGCGGCGCCGTCGACGCGCCGTTGTACGAGGTCACGCTGATGCTGATCACGACGCCATCACTCCGGCCCTGGCGACTCGGCCCGCCAATCGCTCGGCGGCTCGCTCAACGCAGGACATAGATTCTTCCTTCGACCATCGCCAGCCGGATCGGCCAGGCCTGATCGCCGAGCTCCGGAGCTTCATTGCTTGTTCGCAGCGCCGGGCCTCCCGTGGGCGCCAGACATTCGATCAGGCGGCCATCGACAAGCGACCGCAGGACAAGCTCGGCGGCGACCGGCGGCAGTACCTTCAACGCTTTCGCAGCATACAGCCGCTGCACTTGATCGCGAAAGCGCTGCACCGCGAGGTTCGCGTCGGTTTGATACGCCAGCGCAAGCTCGTCGAACCGCAACTTGGACGCCGCGATCAGCGAATCGGGATTGCCGCGACCGATCTCGACGGCGAGCTGTTGCAGGAATTCGAGAATGGTTCGTTGCACGGCCGCGTTGATGGCGATCGGCGGCGCATCGAGCCAGCGCCAGCGGGGAAAATTCACCGGCAAGTCGACGTCGCGGCTGTGCGTCGACGGCGCGTCGTAGGCCTTGCCTTCGGCGGTCGCCCACTCGGCCACGCCGAGCGCGCGCGCACCCGGATCGGCAGGTGATTGCCCGTGCCGAACCAGCACGAGCCGTGCCCGCGCCCAGGTTGGCCCGATAGCGACGCGTGGCTGGCTAGGCGCCGACGCGCCGGGCGCGGACGGACCGATGACCAGCGACAGCTGGTTGCGGCCGGCCAGCGTGTACTCGTGGACAGCAAGACTGACGCTGCCCCCGGCAGGCCCGAGCGAGGCCAGCGGCATGCCGTTCAGCTGCGCCTCGACCGCGCAGCCGCCGGCGGCGAGTTCGAGCATGAGCAAGCGATCCAGGGCCATCAGCCGGCACTCCACTCGACCAGCGTCATGGCCGGGAAGATCTTGCGCGTCTGCCGTGCGTTGCCGAGCACCGGATCGGAGACCTCGGTGACCACGGTCACCGGCTCGGCACGCAGGCCGAAGAACCACTGCTGGCCGCCGCCGTCGGCTCGAGGGCGCAAACCGCACTCGCCGACGAGCGCCCCGGCGATGGGGACCGGCACGGCGGCCGCGCTCAGCGTCGCCGGCTCGGCGCCGGCCAGGGGCTCGATCTCGAGCGTGAACGGAAAGCGCCAGGTTCGCAGCGCCGCCTTCAGGCCCTGCCCTTCCGCGGCCTGATCGCCGAGCTGGGCGATCGTCATGCGCATCTCGCTGCGGCCCTTGCAATGGATGCGGATGCGCGATCGCGCCGTGCCTTCGACGAGCTCGCCGGAGAGGCGAAGCTCGATGGACAGCGCAAGCAGATCGAGCACGCCCTCAGTCCGCATCACGACCGCCGAGGCGGCGGTACGCCGCCAGCCCCAGGTCAGCCCGGCCTGGCCGACCAGCGGCGAGGCCTCGACTTCGAGCCGGGTCGCCTGGGCATCGAGCACGCGCGCCCATTCGTTGTACAGGCGATCGAGCCCCGCCTTGAACGCCACGTGCAGTCCGACCCAGGCGCGCTGCCAGGCACTTGCGTCGTCCGCGGCACCGTCCTTTTCGAGGCTGCAGCTCGCGCTCGGCGCGGCGGCATCGGTAGCCGTCTGGGCCGGCCAGACCATGGGCTGCCAGGCCGGATGACGCACCTCGGTGAGCCACTGCGTAGCCGGGTACACATGAACCTTGAGGTCGACATTGCCGAACGGCGCGCCCGCGTCGCGCAGGCAGCAGCTGGCGATGTGGACCGTCTGCAGATCGAAAGGCGAAGGCGCCGCGATGCCGGGCTGAGCCGCCTTCGGCTCGAGCGGCAAGGGAATAGGCGCATAGAGCGCGAGGCTCAGGCGCGCCGTATCGCGCCCCTTCCACACGAGTCGACCCTCGGCGCCGACATGGGTCACTTCCGGATGGACCTTGGGATCGCATACCGCAACGGTATCGACGCGCAGGTTCAAACGCGCGGGCGCGCCCCGGCGCAGGGCGTGGCTTGCGATGGCCAACTCGACCGGGGCTTCGGGCGCGCGCGCCCACTTGACGGCCGGGTCGGCGCTTTTGGCCACCGCGACGCGATGCCAGCCGGTCGCTGCGTGTCGATATTCCTGCAGGCTCTCCGCCTCGGCGACCATCATGTCGATCGAGCCGATGTCGCAAGCCTTGATGACGACCCGTGCCTCGCTGGACGGGAATACCGCGCGCGACGCGGCGAGCGTATCCATCTTTGCGTCGACGGCGGCGAACGACGCCTCGAACTGAGCCGTGGTGAGCGCCTGTGCGGCACCGGCGGCAGCCGTCCCGCCGGTGGCCGCCTGGCGTTGCTGGAGCTCCTCCCGGGTGCGATGCGCGAGCTGATGCAGCTTCAACGCCGAGCCGCGACGCGCGTCGGAGAGGATTTCCGCCGCCCAGGCGAACGCAGGCTTGCCGTCGAACGCCGGTCCCCAGATGCACCACAGACTGGCGTAGCGGGCCAGGTCGCGCGCGTCGCGCAAGCCGTTCTTGCGTCCCTGCTGCACGGCAGCCTCGACGAAGGCGGGCCAGCGATCCTGCAGGCGCTCGGTCAGGGCCGGCCAGGTCTCGGCGAGCACGCCGCTGATGCTCACCGCATGGCGCTTCAGCGTCAGCTGCTCCAGCCGGTCAAACTGTTCCCAGGTCAGTCGCAGCATGCGGGCTTCAGCGGGACGGGGCCATCAACGGCCGGACATCGGTCGAGAGGACACCGTTCTCCATGGCCAGCCAGGTCCATGCGTCGGCCTCCGGCAGAACGATCGCCTGGTTCAAGGCGAAGATCTCGTCGAGCTGGCCGGCCAGAAAGGTCGGCATCGCGGTGCGCAGCACGTCCGGGTCGTACCAGCGCCAGGCCCGTCGCTCGCCGTCGGGTGTCGCGACTTCGCCGATGGAGCGGCAATGCTCGCGCACGGCCAGCAGCGGCTGCGTCGAGATGCAAAGCAGCCCCCAGCCGGGGAACGTCGTGGTCGCCTCGCCGAACAGCCACTCGCTGAACGCCGATGTCTCTTTCAGCTCGGCGAGATAGGCTGCGCGCTGGGCCGCTTCTTCGCTGAGGGCGCCGCGCTGCAGGCAGTCCCATCCGGCAAGGTCGGCGGCCTTGAGTTTTTCGGCGATGCCGGGCACGACCAGGCCGTCGATCACCGCGTGAACGCGCGCGCCTTGCCGAGCCCAGAGCGAGGCACGCAACTGGGCCGGGGAAAATGCCGCGCTCATCGAGCGTCAGTCGAAGACACCGACTCAGCTTTCCTTGGCCGCACCCGAGCCGCCCATGTCGTCGGGCATCGGGTCGTCGAAGGTCTTGTTGTAGTCGGTCTTCTTCGCCGCCGT
>JANXXS010000305.1 GCA_025350505.1 Burkholderiales bacterium | reverse complement strand
GCCCACCATGACGAAGCGCACCTTCAAGATCTACCGCTACGACCCCGAGAGCGGCGCCGCGCCGTCGATGCAGACGCACGAGGTCGAGCTCGACGGCAGCGAGCGCATGCTGCTCGACGCCTTGATGAAGCTGAAGGCGCAAGACCCGTCCTTGAGCTTCCGCCGCTCCTGTCGCGAGGGCGTTTGCGGCTCGGACGCGATGAACATCAACGGCAAGAACGGCCTGGCCTGCCTGACCAACATGCGCGTGCTCGCCGATCCGATCGTCTTGAAGCCCTTGCCCGGCCTGCCCGTCATCCGCGACCTGATCGTCGACATGACGCAGTTCTTCAAGCAATACAACTCGATCAAGCCGTATCTCGTCAATGACGAGACGCCACCAGAAAAAGAGCGGCTGCAGTCACCCGAAGAGCGCGACGAGCTGAACGGCCTCTACGAATGCATCCTCTGCGCGAGCTGCTCGACGGCCTGCCCCAGCTTCTGGTGGAATCCGGACAAGTTCGTCGGCCCGGCCGGCCTGTTGCAGGCCTACCGCTTCATCTCCGACAGCCGCGACCAGGCCACCGGCGAGCGTCTCGACAACCTCGAAGATCCGTACCGCCTGTTCCGCTGCCACACCATCATGAACTGCGTCGACGTCTGCCCGAAGGGGCTGAACCCGACGCGCGCCATCGGCAAGATCAAGGAGCTGATGGTGAGGCGGGCGGTGTGATGGACGCGGGCGCTGCGGCGATCGACGATCGCGCGATGAGCAAGCTGCGCTGGCGCTGCCGACGCGGCCTGCTCGAGAACGACCTGTTCATCGAGCGCCTGTTCAAGCGGCCGCTTCCCGTCACGCAGACCGAGGCGAACGGCATCACGCTGCTGATGGAGCTCGCAGACAACGATTTGCTCGACCTCTTTCTCGGCCGCCAGAAGCCGACCGCGAACCTCGACCGGCCCGAGGTTCATCAGGTGCTCGAGGCCGTCAGGGCGCAGGGGACAAGGCCCGACCTCTCATTGCCTACGACCATTTTTTCGAGGACCTCGCCATGACCCCGTCGGACGTCAAAGCCACTCTTTCGTTCTCGGATGGCAGCCCCAGCATGGAGCTGCCGATCTACAAAGGGACGATCGGCCCCGATGTGATCGACATCCGCAAGCTCTACGGGCAGGTCGGCAAGTTCACCTACGACCCGGGCTTTCTCTCGACCGCGTCGTGCAACTCGACCATCACCTACATCGACGGCGACAAGGGCGAGCTGCTTTATCGCGGCTACCCGATCGAGCAGCTGGCGACGCAGTGCGACTTTCTCGAGACCTGCTACCTGCTGCTCAATGGCGAGCTGCCGACCGGGGACCAGAAGTCAGAGTTCTCGCATCTGGTCACTCACCACACGATGGTCAACGAGCAGATGCAGTTCTTCCTGCGCGGTTTCCGTCGCGACGCGCACCCGATGGCCATCTTGACCGGCCTGGTCGGGGCGCTGTCGGCCTTCTATCACGACTCGACCGACATCCATAACCCGGAGCACCGCGCGATCTCGGCGATCCGACTCATCGCGAAGATGCCGACGCTGGTCTCGATGGCCTACAAGTACACCGTCGGCCAGCCCTACATCTACCCGAAAAACGACCTCTCGTACGCCGGTAACTTCATGCGCATGATGTTCGCCACGCCGTGCGAGGAGTACGCGCCGAACGAGGTGCTGGTGCGGGCGATGGACCGCATCTTCATCCTGCACGCCGACCACGAGCAGAACGCTTCGACCTCGACCGTGCGGCTGTGCGGGTCGTCCGGCACGAATCCCTTCGCGGCGATCGCCGCCGGCGTGGCCTGCCTGTGGGGCCCGGCGCACGGCGGCGCCAACGAGGCGGCGCTGAACATGCTCGAGGACATGCAGAAGGCAGGCGGCGTCGAGAAGATCGGCGAGTTCGTCAAGCAGGTCAAGGACAAGAACTCGGGCATCAAGCTGATGGGCTTTGGCCACCGTGTCTACAAGAATTACGACCCGCGTGCCAAGCTGATGCGCGAGACCTGCCACGAGGTGCTCGACGCGCTCGGACTGCACGACGACCCGATCTTCAAGCTCGCCATGGCGCTCGAGAAGATCGCCCTCGAGGACGAGTACTTCGTGGCGCGCAAGCTCTACCCGAACGTCGACTTCTATTCGGGCATCGTGCAGCGCGCGATCGGCATCCCGGTCACCCTGTTCACCGCCATCTTCGCGCTCGCGCGTACCGTCGGCTGGATCGCCCAGCTCAACGAGATGATCGGCGACCCGGAATACAAGATCGGCCGGCCGCGCCAGCTCTTCACCGGCTCGACACAGCGCCAGGTGGTATCGATCGACAAGCGCGGCTGAGCGGGAAGCGACAGGACACGATGCAGCGCACGCTCTACGACAAGCTGTGGGACGAGCACGTCGTCCATAGCGAAGAGGACGGGACGGCGCTGCTCTACATCGACCGCCACCTCGTCCACGAGGTGACCAGCCCTCAGGCCTTCGACGGCATCGAGCAGGCCGGGCGCAAGGTCTGGCGCGTCTCAGCCAACCTGGCGGTGAGCGACCACAACGTGCCGACCACCGACCGCTCGCAAGGCATCGCCGACCCCGTCTCGAAGCTGCAGGTCGACACCCTCGATGCGAACTGCGACAAGTGGGGCGTGACGCAGTTCAAGATGAACGACCTGCGCCAGGGCATCGTGCACGTCATCGGCCCGGAGCAGGGTGCAACGCTGCCGGGCATGACGGTCGTCTGCGGCGATTCGCACACCTCGACGCACGGCGCCTTCGGTGCGCTGGCGCATGGCATCGGCACGAGCGAGGTCGAGCATGTGCTGGCGACGCAGACGCTGCTTGCGCGCAAGGCCAAGAACATGCTGGTCCGGGTAGAAGGCAAGCTGCCGCGCGGCTGCTCGGCCAAGGACATCGCGCTCGCCATCATCGGCAAGATCGGCACCGCAGGCGGCACCGGCTACACCATCGAGTTCGCCGGCGCGGCGATCCGGGCGCTTTCGATGGAAGGCCGCATGACGGTCTGCAACATGGCGATCGAGGCGGGCGCGCGCGCCGGCCTGGTGGGTGTCGACGAGACGACGCTCGGTTACGTCAAGGGCCGGCCTTACACGCCGAGCGGCATCGAATGGGACGCCGCCGTCCGCTACTGGAAGACGCTGCAGTCCGATAGCGCCGCGCATTGGGACCGGGTCGTCGAGATCGACGCCGGAACGCTGGTGCCCCAGGTGACCTGGGGCACCTCGCCGGAGATGGTGGCCTCGATCGAGGACCGCGTGCCCGACCCCGAGCGCGAGAAAGACGCCGGCAAGCGCAACGCCATGGAGCGTGCGTTGCACTACATGGCGCTCGAGCCGAACCAGCGCATCGAGGACATCCGCATCGACAAGGTCTTCATCGGCTCGTGCACCAACTCGCGCATCGAGGACCTGCGCGAGGCGGCCACCGTGGTGCGCCGGCTCGGACGCCGCGTGGCCGCGAACGTCAGGCTGGCGATGGTCGTTCCCGGCTCCGGCCTGGTGAAGAAGCAGGCCGAACTCGAGGGCCTCGACGCGGTCTTCAAGGGCGCCGGCTTTGAATGGCGCGAGCCCGGTTGCTCGATGTGCCTGGCCATGAACGCCGACCGGCTCGAGCCGGGCGAACGCTGCGCTTCGACCAGCAACCGCAACTTCGAAGGCCGCCAGGGCGCCGGTGGGCGCACCCACCTGGTGAGTCCGGCGATGGCCGCGGCCGCCGCCATCGAAGGTCATTTCGTCGACGTACGTCGCCTGGGCTGAGCCATGGAACCGTTTCGAATTCACGCTGGCCTGGTCGCGCCGATGGACCGCGAGAACGTCGACACCGACGCGATCATTCCCAAGCAGTTCCTGAAGTCGATCAGGAAATCCGGCTTCGGTCCCAACCTGTTCGACGCCTGGCGCTACCTCGATCCCGGCGAGCCGGGGCAGGATCCAGCGTCGCGCCACCCGAACCCCGACTTCGTGCTCAACCAGAGGCGCTACCAGGGCGCCTCTATCCTCCTGGCGCGCAAGAACTTCGGCTGCGGCTCGTCGCGCGAACACGCGCCCTGGGCGCTGCAGCAATACGGTTTCCGGTCACTGATCGCGCCGAGCTACGCCGACATCTTCTTCAACAACTGCTTCAAGAACGGCCTCTTGCCGATCGTGCTGAGCGAGTTCCAGGTGGCGGCGCTGTTCGACGAGGCGGCGGCCTTCATCGGCTATCGGCTGACCATTGATCTCGAGCGTCAGGTCGTCGTCAAGCCCGACGGCGCCGAGATCGGCTTCGAGGTCGAGCCGTTTCGCAAGTTCTGTCTGCTCGGCGGCTACGACGACATCGCGCTCACCTTGCGCCATGCCGACAAGATCAAGGCCTTCGAGGCCGAGCGACTGCTGAAGCAGCCGTGGCTCGCCACGACCGTGGCCTGAGCGCGCCGTCATGAAGATCGCGATCCTGCCCGGCGACGGCATCGGCACCGAGATCGTCGCCCAGGCCGAGCGCGTGCTCGGCGCGCTCGACCTGCCCTTCGAGACCGAGCGCGCGCTGGTCGGCGGCGCGGCGTACGAGGCGCACGGCCATCCGCTGCCCGACGTGACGCTCGCGCTGGCCAAGGCCGCCGACGCGGTGTTGTTCGGCGCCGTCGGCGACTGGAAGTACGACAAGCTCGAGCGAGCGCTGCGGCCCGAGCAGGCGATCCTCGGCCTGCGCAAGGCGCTGGGCCTGTTCGCCAACTTCCGGCCGGCGGTCTGCTATCCGCAGCTGACCGGCGCGTCCAGCCTCAAGCCCGAGCTCGTCGCCGGGCTCGACATTCTCATCATCCGCGAGCTCACCGGTGACATCTATTTCGGCCAGCCGCGCGGCCGCCGCGCCTCGCCCGACGGTGCGTTCGCTGGCGCCGAGGAAGCCTTCGACACGATGCGCTACACGCGTCCCGAGATCGAGCGCATCGCCCACGTCGCTTTTCGCGCCGCGCAAAAGCGAAGC
>JANXXS010000296.1 GCA_025350505.1 Burkholderiales bacterium | reverse complement strand
GCCGATCCGCGCCGCACCGACCTCTTGCGCCATGCCTGGCGCACGCTGCAGTTCAACGCCGACACCGATGTCGCGATGCTCAACGCGCTGATCCACACGGTGGTCGAAGAGGGCCTCACCGACGTCGACTTCGTGCGCAAGCGCGTCGCCAACTTCGAGGCCTTGCGCGAGAACGTGCGCGGCTACAGCCCGGAGGCGATGGCGCCGATCTGCGGCATTCCCGCCGAGACGCTGCGCGAGGTGGCGCGTGCCTTCGCCACGGCGAAAAGCGCGATGATCCTCTGGGGCATGGGCATCAGCCAGCACGTGCACGGCACCGACAACGCGCGCTGCCTGATCGCGCTCGCCTCGGTGACCGGGCAGATCGGCAAGCCCGGGTCGGGGCTGCATCCGCTGCGCGGCCAGAACAACGTTCAGGGGGCGAGCGACGCCGGCCTGATCCCGATGATGTTTCCGAACTACCAGCGCGTCGACGACGCCTCGGCGCACGCCTGGTTCGAAGACTTCTGGAAGGTGAGCCTGGACCCCGTGCCTGGCTACACCGTCGTCGAGATCATGCACAAGGCGCTCGCGCCCGAGAGCGACCCGCACAAGGTGCGCGGCATGTACATCATGGGCGAGAACCCGGCGATGAGCGATCCGGACCTGAACCATGCGCGGCACGCGCTGGCCTCGCTCGAGCACCTGGTGGTGCAGGACATCTTCATGACGGAGACGGCGTGGCTGGCCGACGTCGTCCTGCCGGCGAGCGCCTGGCCGGAGAAGAGCGGCACGGTCAGCAACACCGACCGCATGGTTCAGCTCGGCCGGCGCGCGCTCGACATGCCCGGCGAGGCGCGCCAGGATCTCTGGATCATCCAGCAGCTGGCGCAGCGGCTCGGTCTCGACTGGAGCTACCCCGGTGAGGATTCGGGCACGGCGGCGGTGTACGAGGAAATGCGCCAGGCCATGCACGGCGCCATCGCCGGGATCACGTGGCAGAGGCTGGAACGCGAAGGCAGCGTCACCTACCCGTGCCTGAGCGATGACGATCCGGGCCGGGCCATCGTCTTCGACGATCAATTCCCCACGGCCGACGGCAGGGTCACGCTCGTCCCGGCGGACATCATTCCAGCCGCCGAACGCCCGGACGCCGCCTTCCCGTTCGTCCTCATCACCGGGCGCCAGCTCGAACACTGGCACACCGGCAGCATGACCCGGCGCTCCAGCGTGCTCGACGCGCTCGAGCCGATGGCGACGGCGTCGATGAACGGCCTCGACCTGGACGACATGGGCCTCGCACCCGGCGACGTCGTGACGCTGCGATCACGCCGCGGCGAGGTCGCGCTGCATGTGCGCCGTGATGACGGCACGCCGCGAGGCGCGGTGTTCGTGCCCTTCGCGTACTACGAAGCGGCGGCCAATCTGATGACTAACGCCGCTCTCGATCCGGTCGGCAAGATTCCCGAATTCAAGTACTGCGCGATCCAGGTGCTCAGCGGCGGCAGCCCGCGCCCGAGCGCCGGCTACGGCACCGGCGCATAGGCTCGGCGCGCCGCGGCCTGCGCCAGCTGGGCGCGGCCGGGACCCTTGCGCCGGCGCCGGCTGCGTGGCAAATGCCGACGGTCTAGACTGCGCCATGGCCGAATCCGACGCAGCCTCCGTCCTGCCGCGCGCCGCCGTTCGCGTCGCCGTCGTCATGGAGCGCGAGACGGCGCCGAACCAGTGGCAAGACTGGCGCTTTCGCATCGCCGACGTCGTGCAGCACGAAGACGCGTTCGGCCTCGTCGCGCGCGTCCTGCGCGACGATGGCAGGCTGCAGCGCACGCTGCACCCGAACTTCACCCTCGAGCTGTTTCGCGACCAGGCCGAAGGTTACTGGCTGAACCTGAGCTCGGGCTCGCCGGTCTGGTTCGTCGTCTGGCGCATCGACGACGCCGATCCGTCGCGGGCCTGGCCGGAAACGGTGAGTCTTTCGTACACCGAGGCCGGCCGCTGGCTGGACGCCCAGGAGCGGGTCGACAACGTGCCGCTGCCGCCGGACATCGCGGCCTGGCTGCAGGTCTACACCGACGAGCACTATCGCCCCGAGCCGAAGAGGGCGCGCCGCCCGCAATCGTTCGTGGCGCCCGGCGACCGGCGATGAGCGGCGAGGACGACGGCTTCCTGCAGCGATGGGCGCGGCGCAAGGCGCGCGTGCAACACGGGTTGCCCGAGCCGGAGCCGGCGGCGGTCGTCGACGCGTCGCCGCCGCCTGCACCGGCGACGATCGCGGCTCCAAGTCCCGCCGCGCTGGCACCGCAACCGCCACCGATGCCGGCACCCGTCGAAGAGCCCGTGCCGCGGCCGACCATGGACGATGTGGCGAGCCTGACGCGCAGCTCCGACTACTCGCGCTTCGTCGGCTCCGGCGTCGATGCCGACGTCAGCAACGCGGCGATGAAGAAGCTGTTCAGCGACCCGCACTTCAACGTCATGGACGGTCTCGACACCTACATCGACGACTACGGCAAGCCCGATCCGATCCCCGATTCGATGTTGCGCCAGATGAATCAGGCGAAGGTCCTGCGCCTCTTCGACGCCGAGGACGACACCGAGGCCGCTCGTCGCCTCGATGCGCCTGTACCCGCTGCTGCGGCATCCACGGATGGTGCGACGCCGCTGGCAGTGGCACAGTCGCCCGAGGCCGCCGAGCCGCCGCCTCCATCCGTTTCCCTGTCCCGCCCCGATGACGACCCTGATCTGCGACTGCAACAAGACGATGCCCCTGGACGGACCGGCGCTGCGCCGGGCCCTCGGGCCTGAGGCGGGGGCCGGGCTCGAGAACGTCCACTCGACGCTGTGCCGGCGCGAGGCCGGCGCGTTCCAGCGTGCCGCCAAGGGCAACGATGCGCTGCTGGTCGCCTGCACGCAGGAGAGCCGGCTCTTTCTCGAGCTGAACCAGGCCACCGAAGGCGCGCCGAGCGTGGCCGAGCGGCCGATCAGCTTCGTCAACATCCGCGAGTCCGCCGGCTGGTCGAAGGACGCCGGCGCGGCGCTGCCCAAGATCGCGGCGCTGATCGCCGCGGCGCAGCTGCCGCCGGCCGAGCCGGTGCCGCTGGTCGGCTATCGCTCGGCCGGGCGCACCCTGGTGATCGGTCCGGCCGAAGCGGCGATGCGCGCGGCAGGCATGCTCGCCGACAAGCTCGAGGTCACGGTGCTGCTGTCGCGCCCCGTCGGCACGCTGCCGCAGGAGCGGACGCTCGCGGTGCACGCAGGCACAGTGACGCGCCTGAGCGGCTGGCTCGGCGCTTTCGAGGCGAGCTGGACCAGCGCCAACCCGATCGATCTCGACCTGTGCACGCGTTGCAATGCCTGCATCGAGGTCTGCCCGGAGCAGGCGATCGACTTCAGCTACCAGATCGATCTCGCCAAGTGCACCGGCCATCGCGAATGCGTGCGTGCCTGCGAGGCCGCCGGCGCGATCGATTTCCAGCGCGAGACGCAGACGGCGAGCGAATCCTTCGATCTCGTGCTCGACCTTGGCGCCGTCGCGCAGATCGCCCTGCACCAGCCGCCCCAGGGCTACTTCCACGCCACCGACGATGCCGCGCTGATCGACGCGGTGCTGCAGCTGCGCGAGAGCGTCGGCGAGTTCGAAAAGCCCCGCTTCTTCAACTACAAGCAGAAGATCTGCGCGCACAGCCGCAACGAGCAGATCGGCTGCGTCGCCTGCATCGAGGTCTGCTCGGCAGAGGCGATTCGCAGCGACGCCTCGCTCAAGGGCCGCACCAGTGGCGGCGGCATCGTCGTCGAGCCGCACTTGTGCGTCGGCTGCGGTGCCTGCACCACGGTCTGTCCGAGCGGTGCGCTGAGCTACGCGACACCGCGTCCCGAAGGGCTCGGCTTGCGCATCCGCACCCTGCTCGCGACCTATGCGCGGGCCGGCGGCACGGGCGCCGCGCTGTTGATCCACAGCCAGCAGGCCGGCGCGCGCGCCATCGGCGAGCTCGGCCGCGCCGCCCGCATCGACGCGGCGGTACACGGATTGCCGGCGCGGGTTCTGCCGGTCGAGGTCTGGCACACCGCGTCCGTCGGCATCGATCTCTGGCTCTCGGCGATCGCTCTCGGCGCGGTTCAGGTCTGGGTGCTGATGACCGACGAGGAAGCGCCCGACTACCGGCGCGCCGTGGCTGCGCAGATGCAGGTGGCGCAGGCGATCCTCACCGGACTGGGGTTCGCCGGCGAGCACTTCGCGATCATCGATGCGGCCGGTCTTGCGATCGTGCCGTCCACCGCGCAGCCGAGCGGCCCGGCGGTCGCGGTGGCCCCGACCGCGCGAGGCCGGCAGGCCACCGACCCGGCGCTCGCGCGCCTCGACCGCGCGCTCGGGGCCGCACCGGCCGCGGGAGCTCGCCGTGCCGCCACCTTCAGCGTGCAGGCGGACAAGCGCACGACGCTCGACCTCGCGCTCGATCACCTGCTGCAGAACGCCAACCTGACGCCTGAGGCGATCGCGCTTCCGGCACCGGCGAGCCCGTTCGGCAACCTGATCGTCGACACCGCAGCGTGCACGCTCTGCCTCGCCTGCGTCGGTGCCTGTCCGGAAGCGGCCTTGGCCGACAACGCCGACCGGCCGCAGCTGCGCTTCTTCGAGAAGAACTGCGTGCAGTGCGGCCTGTGCGCAATCACCTGCCCCGAGGATGCGATCCGGCTCGAGCCGCGCCTGCTGCTCGCCGACGGCGGCAAGGCACGGGCGCAGGCCCGCGTGCTGCACGAGGCCGAGCCGTTTTGCTGCGTCCGCTGCGGCAAGCCGTTCGGCACGTTGCGGGCGATCGAGCTGATGATCACCAAGCTCGGCAGCCACGCCATGTTCCAGGGTGCGGCGGCGGCGCGCCTGAAGATGTGCGGCGACTGCCGGATCGTCGACATCCACACCAATCCCGACGAAGTGCGGATCGACCAGTTGTGAGTCGGGACTCTTTTTCCCCGGTCGGCTTCAGCGACGCCGACGAGCATGAGGAGCTCGCGCGGGCCGAGGTCTACGGCCTGCTCGCCCATCTCTTCTACGCGCCTCCCGACGACGCGCTCCATGCACGTCTGCGCGCTGCCGTGACGCAGGCGCCGGTGCAGGGCGCTTTCCTCGAGCGCTCCTGGGAAGGCTTGGTGACGGCCGCGCGCCGGCTTTCGGCGGCGGCGGTCGCCGACGAGTACGCGGAGCTGTTTCTCGGCGTCGGCAAGCCCGAGGTTTTTCTCTATGGTTCGTTCTACCTGGCGGGCAGCCTGCACGGCAAGCCGCTGGTTGCGCTGCGCAGCGACCTGAAGACGCTCGGCCTCGAGCGTCCCGCCGAGGTCAACGAGACCGAGGACCACCTGGCGAGCCTGTGCGAGGTGATGCGCTACCTGATCGCCGGCGAGGATGTCGGCGTGAGCAACCTCGGCGCGCAGCAGCGCTTCTTCAACGCTCATCTGCGTGGCTGGGTCGAACTGTTCTGCGATCAACTGGCGGCCCACCCGCGCGCCGATTTCTATGCCGCCGCGGCCAGCTTTGCGCGCGACTTCTTCGCGATTGAAGCGCAGGGTCTCGACATGCTGGACGTTTGAAGCCGGCGAAGCTTGCGCGAAGCTGACAGAAACGGTGCCCGACACCGTTAGCCACAATCCCGATTGACGCTGGCTCAAGCGCTGCTAGATTCATGGCCTGAATAGCGTCATTCATCTGCCGAACGCCGCCTGGGCGCCCCTCGCGGTCCGGCCACCGTTGCAGAGGTAGCGCGATGAAAAGGATTCGATCCACCTTGCCCGCCGGCACGCCGGACGGAGCAGCCGCACCGCTCGGACGACGCGGCTTGGTGGTCGCTGCCGGTGTTGCCGGCGTCGCCGCAGTCGCAGTCCATGCCCTGCGCGGCGCAGCGGTCGACGCGACTCCGGCCGTCGTCGCGAAGGCGGTACCGGAAGGCGAAGGCTATCGCCTCACGCCACACGTCCTGCGCTACTACGAAACCACGAAGGCCTGAAGCGGCATCGCGGTCGACGGAGAGAAAACCATGCTGCTGACGCGTAAGTCTTCCGAGCGAGGCGCTGCCTCTCATTCGTCGCTGGTGTCGAGCCTGGAGCGCGGCGTCCGCCGCGCCATCCCGACCATGGACCGGCGATCCTTCCTGCGCCGCTCCGGCCTCGGCGTCGGGGTCGGCCTGGCCACGTCGCAACTGAGCCTGGTGCAGAAGGCCCAGGCCGCCGATGCGCCAGCCGCCGACACCGCCAAGCCGGTGGTCCGGCGCACCGTGTGCACGCACTGCTCGGTCGGCTGCGCGGTCGACGCGGTGGTCGAGAACGGTGTCTGGGTGCGCCAGGAGCCGGTGTTCGATTCGCCGATCAACCTCGGCGCGCACTGTGCCAAAGGTGCCGCCCTGCGCGAGCACGGCCATGGCGACTACCGGCTCAAGACGCCGATGAAGCTGGTCGACGGCAAGTACCAGAAGATCGGCTGGGACCAGGCGCTCAACGAGATCAGCGCCAAGATGCTCGAGCTGAAGAAGGCGAGCGGCCCCGACTCGATCTTCATCGTCGGCTCGTCCAAGCACAACAACGAGCAGTCCTACCTGCTGCGCAAGTGGGTGAGCCTGTGGGGCTCGAACAATTGCGACCACCAGGCGCGCATCTGCCACTCCACCACGGTCGCGGGTGTCGCCAACACGTGGGGCTACGGGGCGATGACGAACTCGTACAACGACATGCGCAACTCCAAGTGCGCGATGTACATCGGCTCGAACGCCGCCGAGGCGCATCCGGTCTCGCTGCTGCACATGCTGCACGCCAAGGAGACCGGCACCAAGATGATCGTCGTCGACCCTCGCTTCACGCGCACGGCAGCCAAGGCCGACGAGTTCGTGCGGTTGCGCTCGGGATCCGACATCGCCTTCCTGTTCGGCATGATGCATCACATCTTCAAGAACGGCTGGGAAGACAAGCAGTACATCGCCGACCGCGTCTACGGCATGGACAAGGTCCGCGACGAGGCCCTGAACAAGTGGACGCCGGACAAGGTCCAGGACGTGACCGGCGTCGATGAGGCGACGGTCTTCAAGGTGGCCAAGATGATGGCCGAGAACCGGCCGAGCACCGTCGTCTGGTGCATGGGCCAGACCCAGCACACCACCGGCAATGCGATCGTGCGCGCCTCGTGCATCCTGCAGCTGGTGCTCGGCAATGTCGGCGTGAGCGGCGGCGGCGCGAACATCTTTCGCGGCCACGACAACGTCCAGGGCGCGACCGACATCGGCCCGAATCCCGATTCTCTGCCCGGCTACTACGGTCTGTCGGAAGGCTCGTGGAAGCACTTCGCCAAGGTGTGGGGCGTCGACTTCGAGTGGATCAAGAAGCAGTACGCGCCGGGCATGATGGGCAAGCCCGGCATGACGGTGTCGCGCTGGATCGACGGCGTGCTGGAGAAGAACGAGCTGATCGACCAGGACAGCAACCTGCGCGGGCTCTTCTTCTGGGGCCACGCACCGAACTCGCAGACGCGCGGCCTCGAGATGAAGAAGGCGATGGACAAGCTGGACCTGCTTGTCGTGGTCGACCCGTATCCGTCGGCTTCGGCGGCGATGGCGGCGATGCCGGGCACGGCCGGCGACCTCAATCCCAACCGCGCGGTGTACCTGCTGCCGGCGGCGACCCAGTTCGAGACCTCGGGCTCGGTCACCGCGTCGAACCGCTCGCTGCAGTGGCGCGAGAAGGTGATCGAGCCGCTGTTCGAGTCGCGTACCGACCAGATGATCATGTATCAGCTGGCGCAAAAGCTCGGCTTCGACAAGGAGCTGATGGCCAAGACCAAGCTCGTTGCCGGCAAGGCCGGGATGATGGAGCCCGAGATCGAGTCGCTGCTGCGCGAGGTCAACCTGACCTGCTGGTCGATCGGCTACACCGGGCAGTCGCCCGAGCGGCTGAAGGCGCACATGCGCAACATGAACGTCTTCGACGTCAAGACGCTGCGCGCCAAGGGCGGCATCGACAAGGAGACCGGCTACAAGCTCGACGGCGACTACTTCGGGCTGCCCTGGCCCTGCTTCGGCACGCCCGAGCTCAAGCATCCGGGCTCGCCGAACCTCTACGACACGAGCCGCCACGTGATGGACGGCGGAGGCAACTTCCGCGCCAACTTCGGCGTCGAAAAAGACGGCGTCAACCTGCTTGCCGAAGACGGCTCGTGTTCGAAGGGCGCCGACATCAAGACCGGCTACCCGGAGTTCGACCACCTGTTCCTGAAGAAGCTCGGCTGGTGGGGCGAGCTTACCGACGCCGAGAAGGCCGCCGCCGAAGGCAAGAACTGGAAGACCGATATCTCGGGCGGAATCATCCGCGTCGTCATGCAGAACCACGGCTGCCACCCGTTCGGCAATGCCAAGGCGCGCGCAGTGGTCTGGAACTTTCCCGATCCGGTGCCGCTGCATCGCGAGCCGCTCTATTCGAACCGGCCCGACCTGATCGACAAGTACCCGACCCATGACGACAAGAAGGCGTTCTGGCGTTTGCCCACGCTCTTCAAGAGCGTGCAACAGGCCAACCGGGACATCGGCAAGACCTTCCCGCTCATCATGACCAGCGGCCGTCTGGTCGAGTACGAAGGCGGCGGCGAGGAGACCCGCTCCAACCCCTGGCTGGCCGAGCTGCAGCAGCAGATGTTCGTCGAGATCAACCCGGCGGCGGCCAACGACCGCGGCATACGCGACGGCGAAGCCGTTTGGGTGAAGTCGCCGACCGGGGCGCGCCTCAAGGTCGTGGCGCTGGTCACCGAGCGGGTCGGGCGCGACACCGTCTTCCTGCCGTTCCACTTCTCCGGGCACTGGCAGGGCGTCGACCTGCTGCCCTATTACCCCGAAGGGGCCCATCCGGTGGTGCGCGGCGAGGCGGTCAACACGGCGACGACGTATGGCTACGACAGCGTGACGATGATGCAGGAAACGAAGACGACGCTGTGCCAGATCGAACGGGCGGCCTGAGCCGGCAGGAGGACACATGGCAAGAATGAAATTCATCTGCGACGCCGAGCGTTGCATCGAATGCAACGGTTGCGTCACCGCCTGCAAGGCCGAAAACAACGTCCCCTGGGGCGTCAACCGGCGACGCGTCGTCACCCTCAACGACGGTGTGGCGGGCGAGCGCAGCATTTCGGTCGCCTGCATGCACTGCTCCGACGCGCCGTGCATGGCGGTCTGCCCCGTCGACTGCTTCTACCGCACCGATGAAGGCGTGGTGCTGCACGACAAGGACACCTGCATCGGCTGCGGATATTGCTCCTACGCCTGCCCGTTCGGCGCGCCGCAGTTTCCGTCGAACGGCGCGTTCGGCCTGCGCGGCAAGATGGACAAGTGCACCTTCTGCGCCGGCGGCCCCGAGGTCAACGGCAGCGAGGCCGAGAACGCCAAGTACGGGCGCAACCGACTCTCCGAGGGCAAGCTGCCGGCCTGCGCCGAAATGTGCTCGACCAAGGCATTGCTCGGCGGCGACGGCGATGTGGTGGCCGATATTCTGCGCACCCGGGTCCTCAATCGCGGCAAGGGCAGCGAGGTCTGGGGTTGGGGCACGGCCTACGGCAAGCCCTCGCCGGCCAAGGGCCAGGCACAGCCGGTCGAGGCCAAGAAGTCATGAAGGCCCTGGCGGCGGTGAGTGGCGTGGCCCTCGTGCTGGCGCTGACGGGCTGCGAGAAGGCCCAGACCACGGCCTCCGGTTCGGAGAAGAAGGCAGACACGCCGAGCTGGCAGGCCGCGAGCAGCCCCTATGCAGCGCCTGGCTGGACGCCTGGCGACAAGGCGAGCTGGGAAGCGCAGCTGCGCACGCGTGCCCAGGGCCAGAACGACTACGCCGCTGGCAAATAGGAGGCCGCCATGCGAAGCCTGATCCGAAGCACGGTGCTGGCCGTGGCCGCCCTGGCGCTGGCGGGCGGCGCCTTGGCTCAGGTCGATCCGGCACGCAAGGACGACCCCTCGCCGGCGGCGGCGATGGCGGCGAGCGGCGCCGCCGTCGCCACCATGGCCGAGCCGCGCGCCGACGAGACCAACGCGCAGCGCGCCAAGACCCAGCCGGGCAACAACGCGCCGTTCTGGCGCGGCGTGCGCAACTCGGGCAACGCGCCGGGCACCGTCAACAACATGGCGGCGTCTGGAGAACGCGGTGTCCTGATCCAGGCATTCACCGAATATCCCGGCTCCAGGATGACGAATGCCGGCGAGGCCTGGCGCCAGGTACGCAACCACTGGATCGTTCCCTATGGCGGCGCCCTGCTCGTGATCGTGCTGCTCGCGATCGCGCTCTACTACTTCACCAAGGGACCGCTCGGCGGCCACGAGCCCGACACCGGTCGCAAGATCGAGCGCTTCACCTACTTCGAGCGTGCCGCGCACTGGAGCAACGCGATCGCCTTCTGCGTCCTGGCGATCTCCGGCCTGGTGATGGCGTTCGGCAAATTCGTGCTGCTGCCGCTCACCGGCTCGACCCTGCTCGGCTGGCTCGGCTGGCCGCTCAAGACGGCGCACAACTTCTTCGGCCCGCTGTTCGCGGTGTCGCTGGTGATCGTGTTCCTCACCTTCCTGCGCAGCAACTGGCCGAGCCGCGACGACTGGGTCTGGCTGCGCCGCGGCGGCGGGCTCTTCGGTGGCAAGGAGCCGCCTTCGCACCGCTTCAACGCCGGCGAAAAGCTCGTCTTCTGGGGCGGCGTGTTCTTCCTCGGCCTGTTCATCGTCAGCTCCGGATTCGTGCTCGACAAGATCGTGCCTGGGCTCGCTTATGAGCGCGGCGACATGCAGATCGCACACATGATCCATTCGATCTCGGCCATGCTGATCTTGGCCGTCTTCATCGGCCACATCTACATCGGCACGATCGGCATGAAGGGCTCGTACCGGGCGATGAAGACCGGCTATGTCGACGAAGCCTGGGCCCGCGAGCACCACCGGCTCTGGTACGAGGACATTCGCGACGGCAAGATCCCGGTTCAGCGCAGCGCTCCTTCCGGTCGTCTCGAGCAGCCTGCCGCCTGAGTTCTCACCTGCGAGGAAGCCATGCGTCCTGTCCTTCTTGCCGTCCTGATCGCCCTGTCCCTGTCCGGCTCGGTGCTCGCCAAGCTTCCGGCGCTCTCCGACGAAGCCAAGGCCAAGGCCGCCGAGGCGGCCGCGAAGACCGCCTGGTCCGACAAGGTCGGCGCCTACAAGCTCTGCCAGGTCATGGACCGCGTTGCCGACACCTATCGCCAGCAGGCGAAGACCGCAGGCAAGGAGGCGTCCGCGCCGGCGGCCACGCCGGCGTGCGCCGATCCCGGCCCGTTCGCGATCACGCCGATGACCTCCAAGCCGATCGAGGCCTCGGGCGCGCACTCGCCGGCCGGCACGGCGGTGAGCCCGCCGAGCACCAACGCGACGTCGGCGCAGATCTCGCCGAAGAAATAGCGGTGCAATCGCGGCCCGCAGGGGCCCGCGGGTCGAGCTTTCGTTTGCGTACAGTCGCGCAATGAAGTCTTCGCTGCGTCTCACTTCGGCGAGCGCGCCGCTCACCCACGAGATCGACGTCCGCGACGAATTCGGCGCGACGCGCCGGATCTCGATTCCCGCCGAGCGCGCGCTCACCGTGTTCGTCGACAAGCGCGAGCTGGTGACCTTGATGACGCTCGGCGCCTCGCCCGAGCTGCTCGTGCTCGGCTACCTGCGCAACCAGCGCCTGGTCGATTCGGTCGACGACGTCGACTCGATCACCGTCGCCTGGGACGTCGCGGCCGCCGCGGTGAAAACGCGCGCCGGCATCGAGCGCTTCGACGAGAAGACGGCCAAACGCGTCGTCACGACCGGCTGCGGCCAGGGCACGGTGTTCGGCGACATGATGAGCGACCTCGGCTCGATCCGCCTGCCCGATCCGAGCGATCCTGCGGCACGCATCAGCCAGCGCGCCCTGTACGGGCTGCTCAACGCGATGCGGCTCCAGGAGAGCACCTACAAGTCGGCGGGCTCGGTGCATGGCTGCGCCTTGTTCCGCCAGGACGAGCTGCTGAACTTCGTCGAGGATGTCGGCCGGCACAACGCGATCGACACCATCGCCGGCTGGATGTGGCTGAACGACGTCGCCGGTGGCGACAAGATCTTCTACACGACCGGGCGCCTTACCAGCGAGATGGTGATCAAGGCGGCGCAGATGGGCGTGCCGGTGATCGTCTCGCGCAGCGGCGCCACGCAGATGGGCCACGAGCTGGCCGTGCGGCTGGGCCTGACGCTGTTCGGCCGGGCGACGAACCGCCACTTCATCTGCTACTGCGGCTTCGACCGCTTCGACGCCGAGCCCGAACCGCCCCGTCCCGCCTGAGGACGGAAGGGGGCCGCGCGGTCAGCCCAGGCCGTCGAACATCAGCACGTCGACGAGATCGCCGGCGGCGACGTTGCCCTGCTCGTGGCCGAGCACGACCAGGCCATTCGCCTCGCTCATGCTGCGCAAGATGCCCGAGCCTTGCGCGCCGCTCACCCGCACCTGCAGGCCGCCTTCGGCCGTGCGCTCGACGAAACCTCGCTGGTACTCGGTGCGCCCCGGCTTCTTGCGCACCGCGCCGACGCTGGCGGCGCGAAGCGCGAGCGGCGTCGTCGCCGTCGTGCCGCTCATCGCGAGCAAAGCGTCGCGCACCAGGGCATAGAAGGTGACCATCACCGCCACCGGATTGCCGGGCAGGCCGAAGACGATGACGCTGCGGCCGGCGCTTTCGATCCGGCCGATCGCCATCGGCCGGCCCGGACGCATCGCAATCCTCCAGAACACCGCGTCGCCCAGGCTGGCCAGGACCATCCTCGTGTGGTCGGCCTCGCCGACGCTGGCGCCGCCGGTGGTGATGATGGCGTCGGCGGCATCGGCCGCGCTCTTGAACGCCGCCTCGAGCGCCTCGGGATCGTCGCGCACGACGCCGAGGTCGAGCACGTCGACGCCCAGCCGCTGCAGCATCGCCCAGAGCGTGTAGCGGTTGCTGTCGTAGACCGAGCCCGGCGTGAGCGCTTCGCCGATCGAGCGCAGCTCGTCGCCCGACGAGAAGAAGGCGACGCGCAGGCGTCGGAATACCGGCACCTCGGCCCGGCCGAGCGACGCCAGCATGCCGATGTCGGCCGGGCGGAGCACGCGGCCGGCGCGAAGCGCGGTCGTGCCGCGCGCCAGGTCCTCGCCGGCGAATCGCCGGTTCTCGCCCTCGCGCACGACGCCCGCGGCGATGGCGATGCGCGTGCCGTCGACGCGCACGAGCTCCTGCGGCACGACCGTGTCCAGCCCCTCGGGCATCGTCGCGCCGGTCATGATGCGGACGCATTGACCGGGGCCCACCGCGCCGGCGACGCTGCCGCCCGCGAAGCCGCTGCCGGCCACTTCGAGCACGGTGTCGCCGTCGGCTGCGAGGTCGGAGGCGCGCAGTGCGTAGCCGTCCATGGCCGAGTTGTCCTGCGCCGGAACGTCGATCGGCGAGACGATGTCCGCGGCGAGCACGCGGCCGAGCGCCGTGCGCAAGGCCAGCTGCTCGACGGCCTGCAGGCGGGGCACGAGCCGATCCAGGAACTCGCGCGCCTGGGCGACCGGCAGCGCCTTCGGGTCGTAGCCACCGACGCAGGAGCCGATCTCCTGCAGCGACGCCGCCTTCTGTTCACTCATTGGAAAACCCTCCGCGCTACGCGCTTCGGGATGCGCGCTTTGGAGCGGCCATGCGCGCTCATGGGCGCTGGAGCTGTTGCAGCTCGTCCATGGTGTTGGCGTTGGCGAACGCCTCGGCGTTCTCGAAGGCGACCAGGCGGGTGGCGTGCCCCGCGGTCCAGCGATCGATCTTGCGCTGTCCGCTGTGCACGAATCGAACCAGGCTTTCCATCAGGCCGGCGCGCATCATGCAGAACACCGGCTGCGCTTGCAGCGCGTCACCTTCGCGGGTGGCGGCGACGGCGATCTCAATGCCCTCGTCGGTGAAGGCCTCGGCGAGGCGCTCGACCAGGTCTTCCGGAAACAGCGGCGAATCGCAGGGCACGACGACCAGAAACGGCGTCTCGCAGCGCTCGAGCCCGGCCAGGAAGCCGGCGAGGGGACCCGGATAGTCGGGCACGGCGTCGGGCCAGACCGGCACACCCATCGACTCGTAGGCCGCGATGTTGCGATTCGCGTTGAGGAGGGTCTCGCCGACCTGCGGCTGCAGGCGCAGCAGCGCGTGCATCGCCAGCGGCATGCCGCGGAAGTTCTGCAGGCCCTTGTCGACGCCGCCCATGCGGCTGCCGCGTCCGCCGGCGAGGACGAGGCCGGTGATCTGCTCCTTGTCGATCGCGGGCACAGGCTTCAACGCTCCGCGTTCGGAAAGAACAGTTGCTTGCCCTCGATCTTGTACGCAGCGATCGTGGCCTGGCCGTCGGGCCCCGTCACCCAGTCGGCGAAGGCCTGTGCGAGTGCCGTCTTGACATGCGGATGACGCGCCGGATTGACGACGATGACGCCGTACTGGTTGAAGAGGCGCGAGTCGCCTTCGACGAGGATCGCCAGCTTGCCCGGGTTCTTGAAGGCGAGCCAGGTGCCGCGGTCGGCGAGGACATAGGCGTCGCTGCTCGAGGCGATGTTGAGAGCCGGTCCCATGCCGCAGCCGCAGGCGCGATAGGCGGCGGTCTTCGCCGCCGCCGCCGGGTCGTCGATGCCGGCCAGCTTCCAGTAGCGCAGCTCGGCGGCATGGGTGCCGCTGCGATCACCGCGCGAGATGAAGGGTTGGCCCGAGGCGGCGAGCTTGCGCAAGGCGGCGACGACGTCCTTGCCCCGGGTTCCGGCCGGATCGTCCGCCGGCCCGACCAGGACGAAGTCGTTGTACATGACTGGCCGCCGCGCCAGCCCGAAGCCCTCGGCGACGAACTTCTCCTCGGCGGCCTGGTCGTGCACGAACAGCACGTCGGCATCGCCGCGCCGGCCCATGTCGAGCGCCTGGCCGGTGCCTTGGGCCACCACTCTGACATCGATGCCGCGCGCCTTCTTGAACGCCGGCAGAAGGTGGGCGAAGAGTCCCGACTGCTCGGTGCTGGTCGTCGAAGACATGACGATGAAGGGGTCGCCATCGGCCGCCGACGCGCCGAGGCCGATGAAGGTGGCCACGACTCCGAGTAGGACTCGACGGGAGAGGGTGTGAACGATGGACCTCACGAGGGCTCCCCTGGAGACTGGACTGCGGCCGGGTCGCGACACAGCGGCAGATCGGCATGCTCGCCGAAGTAGCGTTCGGTCGGAAGGTCGGCGTGGATAGCCCCGCCCTCGAGGTGGATCACCCGGGTGGCCAGGCGCTTGGCCTGGCCAAGATTGTGCGTGCTCATGACGAGCGTCATCCCGTCGGCGGCGAAAGCGGCGAGCATAGCCTCGATCTCTTTCTTCGCCGCCGGATCGAGGTTGGAGGTCGGCTCGTCGAGAAAGAGGACGTCGGGCCGCACGGCCCAGGCCCGGGCCAGCGCCAGCCGCTGCTGCTGCCCGCCGGAAAGCGTGCGCGCCGATCGTTCGGCGCGGTCGACGAGGGCAGAGCGCTGCAGCGCTTCGCGGGCCCGGCCGGCACGCTCGGCCTTGGGCACGTCGGCCAGCCAGAGCGCGATGCGCAGGTTGTTCAGGACCGACAGGCGCAGCATGAACGGGCGCTGGAACACCATCGCCTGGGTCGCGCCGGTGGCGGCGACGCGCCGCGAGCCGGTGTGCGGCAGCAGGCCGTGCAGCGCGTGGAGCAAGGTCGTCTTACCGGCGCCGTTGCTGCCGACCAGCGCCACGAACTCGCCGCGCCGGATCTGTACGTCGACGTCGTGCAGCGCGCCGAGCATGCCGTAGCGGACGGTCACGCCGGAGAGGCTGAGGAGCGGCGCGGGCTCGCTCATCGCGCGCCGCTCAGCGTCTGCCGCTTCACGCCAGGACTGAGCGCGACCGCGGCGTTGACGATGCCGACCACGACCAAGAGGATCAGGCCGAGGGCGAGCGCGAGCGGCAGGTCGCCCTTGCTCGTCTCGAGCGCGATCGTGGTGGTGATGACGCGGGTCAGCCCGTCGATGTTGCCGCCGACGATCATCACCGCGCCGACTTCCGAGACGGCCCGGCCGAACGCGGTGAGCAGCACCGTGACGACCGACCAGCGTTCGTGCACGAGCATGAGGAGCGCGCGCGTCATGGGCCCCGCGCCCATCGAGCCGAGCTGGTCGCCGCCCTCGCGCAGGCTGTCGGCGACGAGCTGGCGCGACAGCGCGGCGATCACCGGCAGCACCAGGATGCTCTGGGCGATGACCATCGCCTTCGGCGTGAAGAGGATGCCCCAGGAGCCGAGCGGCCCGCTGCGCGAGAGCAGCAGGTAGACGACGAGCCCGACGACGACCGAAGGCAGGCCGAGCAGGGTGTTCAGCGCCGCCACCAGCACGCGCCGGCCGGGGATGCGCGTGACCGCCAGCCATGCGCCGCCGGCCAGGCCGAAGGCAGCGCCGATCAGGCAGGCCATGCCGCTCACGGAGAGCGACAGGACGACGATCCGCACCAGCTGCGGATCGGCGTCGCGCACCAGGGCGATGGCGGTCGAGAAGCTTTCCGCGAATGCGCTCATCGTCTCGCCCGCCCCCTCACCCCAACCCTCTCCCCCGAGTACAGGGGCGAAGGAGGCCGGACAACTCCCTCTCCCGCTTGCGGGAGAGGGTCGGGGCGAGGGTGGGCGCACGGCATGGTGTCAGCAGGCCGTGGCCAGCGGCAGATCGAGGAGCAGGTTCTGCGGCTTGAGCTTGAGCGTCTGCGCTTCGGTCATGGCCAGGCCGATGTAGACCGGCTTGCCGGCGAGATCGGCGCGCATCGCCCGGCGGTCTGCGAAGTCGAGGCGAAACAGGCCGATCAGCCGGGCCGGATCGGTGGTCTCCGCGCTGCCCTTCAGGTAGAGCTCGTTGAGCAGCGCCGTCGCGTCGACGTCGAGGCCGATGTGCCAGCGCCACGCCGGGTCGTCGACCCGCGCCTGCGGCTCGACCCGCACCGTCACGCCGAGGAAGTGGCGGACCCACAGCTCGAGAACGCGTCCGAGCGCCTTCAGGCCGGAATCGGCGCGGGCCAGCGTGATCACCAGGCCGTGCCCCAGGTCGCTGCCGAAAGTGTGCGAGAGGTCGAGCACGAATGCATGACGCTCGCTGGCTTCGAAATAGCGCTCCGCCGTGTCGGCGTTCAACACCTCGAGGCCGGGTGTCGCGTCTTCGGCCAGCTCCCGGCGCAGCAGGCGGCCGAGCGGATCGAGCGGACCGGCGTCGTTCAGGCGGTCGGCGGCCTCGCGGTCGACGGCGAGAACCCGGCCTTCCTGCAGGGCGATGCGCTGCGGCCTGAACAGGAGCTCGGCGGCGCGCAGGACGATCGCGTCTTCGCAGCCGTCGACGATGTTGCGCACGATCGCCTCGGCGACGCGGTCGATGAAGAGCGGCGGCAGATCGATCGCGCCGGCACGAAAGACCGAGAGGTACCAGGCCTCGAGCGTTCGGGCGGCGAGCAGGCCGTCGCGAAAGCGCAGGTAGTGCGCGTAGTTGTCGCGTGCGTCGGGGTCGGCGAGAGCGAGCACATCGAGCGGCGCGACCGGTCGTGAAGGCGCTTGCAGCAGCGCTTCGTGCAGAGCCCGCTCGGCATCGCACGACTCCTCGACCAGGGCCAGTTGCGGCAAGGCCAGGAACAGACGCAAGTAGGCATCGGTCGCCACGAGCCAGCCGTGATCGTCGCGTCGCAGCTCGCGAAAGCCGCTGCCGGGCCAGATGTCGCGCATCGCCGGAATTATGGTCGGGCGGTCGCGCCGCTCGAGCGCAGCGGCACGCCTACACTTCGGGCCCACGTCGCAGGCCTCGGGCCGGCGTTGAAGCAGCCTCCGGCGGCGCGCGTGACGATTCACTCGACTAGCGATGAACGTCATCGGCCTTTGCGGCTTTTCAGGTTCCGGCAAGACCACCCTCGCCGAGCAGCTGATCGCGCAGCTACGCGTCGCGGGGCAGCGCGTCTCGGTCGTCAAGCACGCGCACCACAGCTTCGACATCGACCACGAAGGCAAGGACTCGTGGCGGCATCGACGGGCCGGTGCGTCCGAGGTCGTGATCGCGTCCGATCGGCGGCTGGCGAAGATCCGCGAATTCGACACGCACAGCGACCCCGGCGTGCATGAGCTGATCGCCGAGCTGGCGCCCTGCGACTGGGTGCTGGTCGAGGGCTTCAAGCAGGCCGCGCTGCCCAAGATCGAGGTCTGGCGTGCCGCCACCGGCAAGCCGATCCAGTATCCCGCCGATCCGTGCGTGGTCGCAGTCGCCACCGACGACGCGTCACGCCTTCCAGTGCCGACTTCCTTGCCGATACTCGACCTCAACGACGCCGCAGGCATCGTCGCTTTCCTGCTCGCCGAGCCGGGCCGCTACTTCTATCGGCCACCGAGCCAGGTGCCGTCGCCCGGCCACCCGTCGCCCGGCGTCGCGAGCGTCGCCGCACGCGCCCTGCGTGGCAGCGGCGAGGCGCAAGTCGAGGAGCGCGTTGTCGACGAGGTGGCGATGGCGATCGAGATCGATGGCGCCGGCCGCATCCTGCTGTTCGCGACGCCGACCGATCTCGAGGATCTGGTGCTCGGCTACCTGCTCGGCGAGGGCATCGTCGAGGCCGCCGGCGATCTGCTCGGCGTCGAGGCCGTGCCGCATGACGCCGGCTTCGTCCTGCGGGCACAGCTTCGCCCCACCTGTGCCGAGCGGCTGAAGCTTCGGCCCGCGCGCGTCGATGCGTCCTCGAGCTTCGATGCCGTCGCAGCGCTGGCGAATGGCGTCCGCCGTGCGGTGTCGCCGGTCACACCGGTGCAGATCGGCCAATCGGCGCTGGTCACAGGAATGCGCGCGCTCGCGGCCGGGCGCGGGCTCTGGAAGGCCACCGGCGCGAGTCATGCCGCCGCCTGGGTTTCGCTGGCCGGCGAGCTGCAGGTGGTGCGCGAGGACGTCGGTCGGCGCAATGCGCTCGACAAGCTGGTGGGTGCGATGGCACGGGCGGGGATCGATCCGTCGCGCGGTTTCGCGGCGGTGACGAGCCGCATCAGTCACGAGATGGTGTCGCAGGCCGCCGCTGCTGGCATCGGCGTGCTTGCTGCGATTTCGGCGCCGACCGCGCTCGCAGTCCGCCTTGCCGAATCTGCCGGGATGACGCTGGTCGGCTTTGCACGCGGCGACAGCGCCACGGTCTATGCCGGCGCGGATCGGGTCAGGAAAGACGGCAGCCTGGCGCGTTGAGGGCTGGCGCCGGTAGGCCCCGGCGCGCTCAGGCGATGCGGGCGATGTCGCGCAGATGCGTCGGACCGGCGCGGCGCTCGATCTCGGCGAGCAGCGGCTTGTTCCAGCCGAGCGTGAACATCAGCTCGGCGACGACGAACATGGGGCCGACGAGCAAGCCGACGATGTCGTCGACGAAAGCCGGCTTCCTGCCTTCGTACCAGTGGCCGACGAACTGGATCACCCAGCCGACGAAGAAGAAGCCGACGCCCCAGGCAAGCCAGAGGGCGATGCTCCCGCCCGAGACCTCGTGGCCGAGTTTGATGAGCACGCCGACGCTGACGCTGACGGCGATGCCCAGGACGATGTTGCCGCGAGTCATGTACCAGGCCGCAGCGAGGGCGAAGACGATCCAGGCGAGGGTCAAGGAGACGCCGAAGGCGGGGAAGGTGGCGCGCGCCAGGAAGACGCCGACGCCGAACACGATCATCGGCACACCGATGAAGTGGCTGACGATGTTGCGCCGGTCGCGGTGGTACTCCGCGTACTGGGCCAGGAGCTGGGTGGCGTTGCGCATGCGTGGGCCTCGAAGCAGAGGTGACGACATATTAGGCCAACTGGCAGGGACCGTGCGCGACGACGGGACCGCCGGCGTGAGCGACCACACGGCCGGCGCCGGCGGGCGGCCGCGCTTGACCCAGGCTGACGCGGGCATAGCGCCTTGGCCGACACGGGCAGGCCGCGGCCCGGGACTACCATCGCTTTCGTTGCTACGCGGGGAGGACTGCGATGCGGATGGACGGCCAGGAAGAGAGCAGCAACGTCGAAGACGTGCGCGGCATGAGCGGCGGCGGCGGTGGTGGCGGCTTCGGCGGGCGCAGCATCGGCCTCGGCAGCGTCGCCGTGGCGCTGGTCACCGGCTGGATTTTCGGGATCAACCCGCTCACCATCCTCGGCCTCATGGGCGGGGGCGGTGGTGGCGGCGGCGGCCAGGTCGTGCAACAGCAAGGCCCGGCACCGGCGCCGCCGAAGAACGACGCCGGGGCGCGCTTCGTCTCGCAAGTGCTGCGCAGCACCGAGGTGGTCTGGACCGACGTCTTTCGCGAATCGGGCCGCACCTATCAGCCGCCCAAGCTCGTGCTTTTCAACCAGCAGTGGCCGACCGCCTGCGGCCAGGGCGACGCTGCGATGGGCCCGTTCTACTGCCCGAACGACCAGAAGGTCTACATCGACCTGAGCTTCTACGACACGCTGGCGCGCAAGCTCGGCGCGCCGGGCCAGTTCGCCCAGGCCTACGTGGTGGCCCACGAGGTCGGCCACCATGTGCAGAACCAGCTCGGCATCATGCGCAAGGTCGACGCGATGCGCGGCCGGGGCGGCGAGGCGCAGGCCAACGCGCTGAGCGTGCGCGTCGAGCTGCAGGCCGACTGCTTTGCCGGCGTCTGGGCCAAGCGCTCGCAGCAGGAAAACGGCTGGCGCCTGGAGGCCGGCGACATCGAGACGGCGCTCAACGCCGCCGCGCAGATCGGCGACGACACCCTGCAACGCAGGTCGCGCGGCACGATCGTGCCGGAGACCTTCACGCACGGCACCAGCGCGCAGCGGGTCAGCTGGTTCAAGCGCGGCGTCGAGAGCGGCAGCGTCGACCGCTGCAATACCTTCGAAGGGCGCGACCTCTAGCCCGCGGGCGCGAGAGGCACGGCTCGGGCGGCACTGCGTCACGTCGGCGACCTCAAGCCGGGCCGACTTGGGCCGATACTCGCCATGACATGGCGCAGATGAAAGCAGCGGTGGAGTCGGGCATGGGCGTCCCGCCCGCGCTGCCGCATGAGGCGGTGAAGGCGCCGAGCGAGGCCCTTCTGACGCGGCGCCGCGAGCGCTTGCGCATGCTGCCGATGGTGGCCACCAGCTACGGCGTCGACGCGGCGCTGCTCGGCGCCTACGTTGCCGTCGGCGTCGTGCCCTGGCAGGTGCCGCTGACCTTCCTCGTTTGCGGGCTGCTGCTGTGCGGTGCCTTCTACCTGGTGCTCGACACCGACCTGCCCGAGCGGATGCGCGACCACCACCTGGTGATGGAGCAGATGGTCGCCAACTGCACGCTGCAGATGGCTTTCCTGCTCTGGGTGCCGCAGGTCGGCGCGCCGCTGATGATGCTCTGCTTCGTCATCTTCGCCTTCGGCGCGCTGCGCATGAAGTTCCGCTCCGTCGTCTTCGGCTCGACGGCGCTGGCGGTGGCGATGGGCCTGATCGTCGCCTTCTTCGGCGAGGGCCTCGACCTGCCGGTCGACACGCCGGCGCAACGCGTGGTGAGTGGCCTGTGGTTCGCGGTCGTGCTGTCGCGACTGGCCTTCCTCGGCCAGCACGGCGCGCATCTGCGCGCCCTGCTCAACGAGCATCGCGCCAAGCTCACCGTCGCCCTTGCCGAGGTCGAGCGCCTGGTCGGCCGCGACGACCTGACCGGCGTCATGAACCGGCGCGCCATCGTCGCCCTGGTCGGCGAGGAACGCGATCGCATGCGCCGCACCGGCGCGACCTTCGCCGTCGCGCTGTTCGACATCGATTTCTTCAAGAGTGTCAACGACGAGCACGGCCACCTCGTCGGCGACGAGGTGCTGCGCCGATTCTGCGGCGCCGCTTCCGAGGCGATCCGCACCACCGACCGGCTCGGCCGCATCGGCGGCGAGGAATTTCTCGTCCTCATGCCGGCGACCGACAAGCCCGAGGCCGCGCTCGCCGCCGCCGAGCGGGTTCGCGATGCGGTGGCGCGGGTCGACTGGAACAGCGTCGACGCCGGCCTGCATGTGACCGTCTCGGCCGGCGTCGGCATCGCCGGTGCCGACGACACGCTCGAGACACTGCTCGGCCGCACCGACACCGCGCTCTACGCGGCCAAGCACGCCGGCCGCAACTGCGTCCGCGCCGCCTAGGACGGCGCCGGACGCTTCAGCGCAAGGCGCGTATCCAGTCGCAGCGCAGCACGCCGCCCGCGTGCAGGCGGCGCCGCAGGGCGACGTAGAGGCTGGGCAGAAAGAGCATGGCGCAGCAAAGCGCGAGGGCCCCGCCGGCATGGATGAGAAACGCCGCCGGTGCGCCGGCCCAGCCGGCCAGCCACAAGGTCAGCACCATGTCCCACACGTGTTTCTCGAAAGGCTGCTCGCGCAGGTGGCGCTGATGCCACTGCTTGAGATCGTGGAACTGCTCGAGGTTCATGGCGCGCGACGCCTCCTTCGCCCTCAGTACGTACCGGGCAGGAGGATCCGGTCGTCGACCTTCGTCAGGTCGGTGTGGCCGCAGAAGGCCATCGTCAGCGCCATCTCGTTGGCGATGACCTCGAGCGCGCGCGTCACGCCGGCCTGGCCCATGGCGCCGAGCCCGTAGACGAAGGCGCGGCCGATCAACGTGCCGTGCGCGCCGAGCGCCCAGGCCTTGAGCACGTCCTGGCCGGAGCGGATGCCGCCGTCCATCCAGACCTCGATCTTCGAGCCGACCGCCTGGGCGATCGCCGGCAGCGCCGCGATCGAGGAGGGCGCGCCGTCGAGCTGCCGGCCGCCGTGGTTGGAGACGACGATCGCATCGGCGCCGCTGTCGACGGCAAGCTGCGCATCTTCAGCGTCGAGGATGCCCTTCAGGATGAGCTTGCCGCCCCAGCGCTTCTTGATCCACTCGATGTCGGCCCAGGTCAGCGTCGGGTCGAACTGCTGCGCCGTCCAGGCGCCGAGCGAGGCCATGTTGTCGACGCCCTTGACGTGGCCGACGATGTTGCCGAACTGGCGCCGCTTCGTGCCCAGCATGGCCAGGCCCCAGGTCGGCTTGGTCATCAGGTTGAGCAGGTTCGCCAGCGTCGGCTTGGGCGGCGCCGAGAGGCCGTTCTTGATGTCCTTGTGGCGCTGTCCGAGCACCTGCAGGTCGAGCGTGAGCACGAGCGCGCTGCACTTCGCCGCCTTGGCGCGATCGATGAGCCGGCCGATGAAGTCGCGGTCGCGCATGACGTAGAGCTGGAACCAGAACGGCGCCTTGCTGTTCGCGGCGACGTCCTCGATCGAGCAGATGCTCATGGTCGAGAGCGTGAACGGCACGCCGAAGGCTTCGGCGGCGCGCGCCGCCAGGATCTCGCCGTCGGCGTGCTGCATGCCGAGCATGCCGATCGGCGCCAGCGCCACCGGCATCGCCACGTCGATGCCGATCATCTTCGTGCGCAGCGAGCGCTTCTCGATGTCGACGGCGACCCGCTGGCGCAGCTTGATCTTCTGGAAGTCGCTTTCGTTCGCACGGTAGGTGGATTCGGTCCACGAGCCGGAGTCGGCATAGTCGTAGAACATGCGCGGCACCTTGCGCCGGGCCTCCTCGCGCAGGTCTTCGATGTTCGTGATTACGGGAGCGCTCATGCGACGATGCTACGACAGCGGCAGCTCCGGTTGCGAGGACGATTTCGGGCGGTGCGGCGGCGCCGGCGCGGCAGGCGGCGTGCCGGCGACCAGGTCGCTCAGCTTTTCGAGTGCCGAGGCGCGCACGCCGAGCAGGCGCAGGCGCCGGCTCAGGTCGACGCGCTTCAGGCACTGGCCGGCAGCGCGCCGGATCTCGCGGCCGTCGAGCGTGTGCGCGGGCAGGGTGAGGGCGCGGGTCGCGATCCGGAAATCGTCGAAGCGCAGCTTGATGCCGATCGTCCTGGCCGCGTAGCCTTTTCTCGACAGGTCGCCAGCGAGCTTGCTGCACAGGTCGGTGAAGATCGCGCCGAGTTCGGCGCGATCGCGCACCGCATGCAGGTCGCGGTCGAAGGTGGTCTCGCGGCTGATCGATTCCGGTTCGCTGCAGGTGACCACCGGGCGCTCGTCCCGGCCATGCGAGGCAGCGTGCAGCCAGGCGCCGAAGCTCTTGCCGAAGTGCTCGACGAGAAACGCCGGGTCGGCGGCGGCGACGTCGCCGATCGTCTCGATGCCGAGCACGGCGAGCTTCTCGGCCGCCTTCGGCCCGATGCCATTGACCTTGCGCGCGGCGAGCGGCCAGACGCGCCCCGGCACGTCGGCGTGCGTCAGCAGCGTCAACCCGTCGGGCTTGTCGAGCTCGGAGGCGATCTTCGAGAGCAGTTTGTTCGGCGTGATGCCGATCGAGCAGTTCAGGCCGGTCGCCGCGCGCACCGCCGCCTTGAGCGCCTGGCCGGTGGCGCGGCCGCCGTCGTCGTGCACGCCAGGAAGATCGCTCAGGTCGACGTAGATCTCGTCGATGCCGCGGTCTTCGACGATCGGTGCGAGACTGCGCACCGCCGCCTTGAACGCCTTCGAGTACTTGCGGTACTCGTCGAAGTCGACCGGCAGCAGCACCGCGTCGGGCGCGAGCAGGGCCGACTTCATCATCCCCATCGCCGAGAACACGCCGAGCTTTCTCGCCTCGTAGGTGCTGGTCGTGACGACGCCTCGGCCGACGTAGTGGCGCAGGATCGAAAAGCTGCGCGTGCCGTCGGCCTGCGGGCGTGGCTGGCTGTCGCGGCCGCCGCCGATCACGACCGCCCGGCCGCGCAGCTCCGGATAGCGCAGCAACTCGACCGACGCGTAGAACGCGTCCATGTCGAGGTGGGCGATGAGCCGGGCCATGACGGGAATGGTAGGCTGCAAACTGGTTGCATCCACAGCCCGGCTGGCCGCCATGACACCCGACTCGACAACCACCTCGATCCGCTTCGCGACCCGTGCCGACGCGGCCCTGATCGCCGAGATGTCGCGCGACCTGATCGAGCGCGGCCTCGGCTGGAGCTGGACGCGCGAGCGTGTGCTGCGCAGCCTGCGCCATCCAGACACCAACGCCGTCGTCGCCGTGCGCGAGGCCGAGCGCGCCGGCTTCGGCATCATGAAATACGGCGAGGACGAAGCGCATCTGCTGCTGCTCGCGGTGCGTCCGGCCTGCGCCCGGCGCGGCGTCGGCAGCGCGCTGCTCGACTGGCTCGAGCGCTCGGCGCGCGTCGCCGGCGTCCGCCGCATCTCGCTCGAAGCGCGCTTCGGCAATGTCGGCGCGCGCAATTTCTACACCCGATTCGGCTACGCGCAGTCGCAACTGCTGCCCGGCTACTACGGCGGCCGCGAAGCGAGCGTGCGCATGGCCAAGCGCCTCGGCGAAGAGCGAGAGGCATGAACAAAGGCGTCTTCGGACCGTCCGCGCTGGTGCTGGCGGCCGGCCTGGCGCTCGCCGCGCAAGCGCAGCTGGACGCCACGGCATTGCCGCTTGCCGCGAAGAGAATCGCCGCAAGCGCCGACGAGTGCAGTGTGTGGCGCCGCGAGCGCAGCTTTTCGCGCAGTGTCGAGATGCACGATCTGCCGAGCTTCGAATCGCATCTGCACCCGGGCGCGATCTTCAATGCCGGGTCTCCCGAGGTCGCCCGTGGCCGGGCCGAGGTGGTCGAGAGCTGGGCCGGCATCGTCGAGGGCAAGGGCACGATCTTGCGCTGGCGGCCGGGCATCGTCCACATCGGCGGTGATCCGGCGGTCGCGATTTCGCGCGGGCCGTGGATCCTGCAGTCGATGCGAGACGGCACGACCTCGATCAGCGTCGGTTTCTATCAGACGGTGTGGCTGCGCGATGCGAACGACGGCACCTGGCGCGTTCTCTTCGACGCCGGCGCGTCGACGCCGCAGAAGATGGCCAGCCGGGCGGCGGCCGACGCCTGGGTCACCGAGCAGCCGATGAACGACTGCGCGGCGGGCTAGCTGGAGCAGCCCCACGGCTACCCCCGTGGCGCAGCAGGGCTGATACCGCAGGGCGGCCTCAGGCCGGTTCTCCTTGAGCGGCTCACGGCTCACATACCCCGGGCTCTGCCGGGGGATGGTCAGGCGCGGAACACGCCGCTCTTGTACATGCCGCGATCGGCGGCACCGTAGATCGAGTAGAGCGCCGCGCCCTCGCGCGGCAGGAGCACGTCCATGGCGCGGTCGAGCGCGGCGGTGGCGCGGGCCAGCGACTCGCGCTGCGCTGCCACCTGGCCGCTCGCCTGCACGAGTCGGTCGCGCAGGGCGGGCGAGACAGGGCCGTGGCGGGCCGCGTCGGCGAAATGGTTGACGGCGCCGGCGAGCGCCTTGTGCAACTCGGAGGCGTGCAGGTCGATGCCGGCGGCGTCGCGGGCGCGCAAGGCGTTGCCGAGCGCCGCCAGGCGCGATTCGACGGCGGACAGTCGCTCTTCGAGGCCGGGCGAGAGCGGCGCCGGGCCGGTGGCGCCGGCCATCAGCTCTTCACCTTGCTGAGCAGCTCCTGCGCGTTGGCGATCAGCTTGTCGGCGATCGCTCCGGCGTTGACCTTGAAGGTGCCGCCGGCGATGGCTTGGCTCATCCGCGCTACCTTGTCGGCGTCGAATTCGCTCGACGTCCCGCCCGAGAGCAGGGTCGAGGCGGTGCTCGAGAGCGCGACCGTGGCGCTCGGATCGGTTCCGGGGGCGACCGCCGAAGCGGCGTGGTGGGCATGGTTCGCACGGCCGGCCTTGCCCGCCTCAGCGGCCGCGGCTTGCGAGCCGGGCGCCGGAACGGCGACTGGCTTGTCCGCGGGATTACCGATCTTCATGGTGCTCTCCATCGGCGCCAGCAGGGGGCGCGCCCATCAACATGGACGGAGTATCGGCGTCGCATGGCGCGACTTTAGGGATTTCTGGCCTCGTCGGCCGGAGGGCGAGGCGCGCCTTCACAGCGACACCTCGATGCGCCGTTCGCCGGACGGCATGCCGGTGAGAACGTGGCCGCTCTCGGTGCGCACACGGGCAGTCTGGCCCTCGACGCCGTTGCTCAGGGCCTGGGCTTCGCTTCCGAGTGAGAAACCTTCGCCCACGGCGAGGACCTTGACGGTGTCGCCGGCGACGAACCACTGACGGATCTTGAGATGGCCGGCGCGCAGCGTCTGGCCGGGCTTGACGTTTTGCGCCAGCACGCGGCCGACGGCGAGCTTCGGGTCGACCAGGGCGGGCGTGAACTCTTCGGCCAGGTCGACTTCGGCTTCGGCCAGGTCGGCACTGCTCAAGGTGGCACCGGCGGCGGCGCCGGCCGGCACGACCAGGGCGCGGCCCCAGACCTTGACGGTGACCGGCAGATAGACATTCCAGGGCGTTGGCCCGACCTTGCAGCGCAGGCCGATGCGCGCCTTGCCCCAGAGCCGCATGCCGGCCGGGACGTAGGGCTCGATGCTCTGGCAAGGTGCGAGATGCAGGCGCGGGTCGAGCTGGCCGACCGCCACCTCGACGCGCGGCGCACCGGCTTCGCTGGCCTTGCCGAGCGCCAGGGCGCGCACGCTTTCGAGCACCGCCGGGTCGAGCGCGGGGGCTGCCTCCTCGGCACGGGAGGGAGTGGCCGCACCGAACAGACCGAAGCCGACCACCATCGCCCAGGACAGCAGGCGCGCCAGCCACCACGCGACAGCACGTGAGGCGGCGCGCGCTATGGGGGAGAACAGGACGACGGCCAACATGGACCTCACTCTAAGGACGCGGGGCAGGTCGCGAGGCCCGGATATGGCCGCGAAAGCGGGGCCTGTTCGCGCTTATGTCGGGTCGGGCCCTCAACACAATGGCCGCACGTCGTCGCCTGTCCGGGTCCCTTCCCGAGCTGCGCCGGCGAAGCGAGGCCACGATGCTCAACCGAACCACAGACGCGCTCGACTTTCAGGCCCAGGCACTGACCCTGCGCTCGGAGCGGCAGCGCCTGATCGCGAGCAACATCGCCAACGCCGACACGCCGGGCTACCAGGCCCGCGACATGGACTTCGCCAAGACCCTGCTCGCGGCGACGGCAGGCCTGGAAGGAGCGCAGAGCGTCGCGACCAGCCATCCTGGACATATCGGCAGCGCCAGCCCGGGCTTGAGCGGCGGCAGCCTCGGCGCCGACCTGCTCTACGCCACGCCGAGCCAGACCAACCTCGACCGCAACACGGTCGACATGGACCGCGAGCGGGCCAGCTTCGCCGACAACGCGATCAAGTACGAAGCCACGCTGCGCTTCATCAACGCGTCGGTGCGCACCCAGCTGTCCGCGATCACCGGGCAATAAAGAGGAGCGTCGCGATGAGCATGCTTTCGATCTTCAACGTGGCCGGCAGCGCCGCCAGCGCGCAAAGCCAGCGGCTCAACGTCGTCGCCTCCAACCTGGCCAACGCCGACACCGTGGCCGGCCCCGACGGCAGCGCCTACAAGGCGCGCCAGGTCACCTTCCAGACCCAGCTGATGGGCGAGAGCGGCAACGACCCGACCGCGGCCGGCGTGCGCGTCAGCACCGTCAGCGAGGACCAGACGCCCGGCCGGCGCGTGCACGACCCCAAGCACCCGAGCGCCGACGCCGACGGCTATGTCACCTACAGCAACGTCAACGCGATCGAGGAGATGGTCAACATGATCTCGGCCTCGCGCTCGTACCAGAACAACCTCGAGGTCATGAACACCGCGAAGACGCTGCTGCTCAAGACCATCCAGCTCGGCCAGGGCTGAGCCTCCCGGAGACCACCATGGCCGTCAGCGCACCGACCTCAACGTCCGACGTCACCGTCGCCTCCGCGCCGCCGGCCTCGGCCGCCGCCGACACGACCGTCACCGCCGACCGGTTCCTGAAGCTGCTCGTCGCGCAGATGCAGAACCAGGATCCGCTCAACCCGATGGACAACGCCCAGGTGACGAGCCAGATGGCGCAGATCAACACCGTCACCGGCATCGACAAGCTGAACACCACCGTCGCCGGCCTGTCGTCGCAGTTCATGCAGCTGCAGGCGGTGCAGGGCGCCTCGCTGGTCGGCCACGACGTGATCGTGCCGGGCAACAAGCTCGCCATCGATGCGACCGCGGCCGTCGGTCAGGGGGGCTTTCAGATCGCGACGCCGGCCGACGCGGTCAAGGTCGAGATCCTTTCGCCCAGCGGCGCGGTCGTGCAGACGCTCAACCTCGGCGCCCAGGGCGCCGGCATGCACAGCTTCGACTGGCCGGCCGGTACCGCCACCGACAGCAGCGCGCTCACCTTCCGCGTCACCGCCACCAGCGGCGGCGTGGCGATGGCCTCGACGGCGCTGATGCGCGACCGCGTCGACGCGGTCAGCACCGACGGCGGCACCTTCAACCTCGAGCTCGAGAAATCGGGCCTCGTTCCCTACAGCTCGGTCAAGGCATTGAACTGACCGGCCTCCGATCGCCAGCAGCCACTTCGTCGCGACATTTTTCAGCGACTCTTTCGAAAGCGACATCGCCATGAGCTTCCAGCAAGGTCTTTCCGGCCTCAACGCCTCGAGCAAGAGCCTCGAGGTCATCGGCAACAACATCGCCAACGCCAACACCTACGGCGCCAAGGTCTCGCGCGCCGAGTTCGCCGACGTCTATGCCAACGCGATCGGCG
>JANXXS010000295.1 GCA_025350505.1 Burkholderiales bacterium | reverse complement strand
GCACTGCAGGCCGGCCTCGATCACTTCCCACTTCGAGCTGTCGATCATGATCGGCACGCGCGCGATCTCGGGCTCGCCGGCGATGAGATTGAGAAAGCGGACCATCGCCGCCTTCGAATCGAGCATCGCCTCGTCCATGTTGATGTCGATGATCTGGGCGCCGTTCTCGACCTGCTGGCGGGCGACGCTGAGCGCCTCCTCGAACTGGCCGTTCAGGATCAGCCGCGCGAACGCCTTCGAGCCGGTGACGTTGGTGCGCTCGCCGATGTTCACGAAACCCAGATCGGCGCCGATCGACATCGGTTCCAGGCCCGACAGCCGGAGCGGCGCCGATCCGGCTTTCGCCAACATCGTGGCGCCCCTCCCGTTTCGCGCGGTTCCCCCGAGGGGAACCTCTCCGTCCGACACGGTGCCGGTCATGCGGCGACCGCAAGCTCGCGAAAGTTGGGCACGCGCGGCCCGTACCTGCCCACGCGCTCGGCGATCCGCGCGATGTGCTCCGGCGTCGTGCCGCAGCAGCCGCCGGCGATGTTCAGGAAGCCGGCGCTCGCAAACTCCTCGAGCAGGCTGGCCGTGATCTCCGGCGTCTCGTCGAAGCCGGTCTCGCTCATCGGATTGGGCAGGCCGGCGTTCGGATAGCAGCTCACGAAAGTATCGCCGGCGATGTGCGCCAGCTCTTCGAGGTAGGGCCGCATCAGCGCCGCGCCGAGGGCGCAGTTCAGGCCGACCGCGAGCGGCCGCGCGTGCCGGATGCTGTGCCAGAACGCGGGCACGGTCTGGCCCGAGAGGATGCGGCCGGAGGCGTCGGTGACGGTGCCCGAGACGATCACGGGCAGCCGCTCACCGGAGGCTTCCATCAACTCGTCGAGGGCGAAGATCGCCGCCTTGGCGTTGAGCGTGTCGAAGATCGTCTCGACCAGGAACAGGTCGCAGCCGCCTTCAAGCAGCCCTTCGGCCTGCTCGCGGTAGGCGGCGCGCAGCTCGGCAAAGGTGACGTTGCGGGCAGCCGGGTCGTTGACGTCGGGGCTGATGCTGGCCGTCTTCGGCGTCGGCCCGAGCGCACCGGCGACGAAGCGAGGCTTGTCGGCGCTCGTGAAGCGGTCGCAGGCGGCGCGCGCCAGCCGCGCGCCGGCGACGTTGATCTCGCGGGCGTAGGCGCCGAGGTCGTAGTCGGCCTGCGCCACCGAGGTGGCGCCGAAGGTGTTGGTCTCGACGATGTCGGCGCCTGCCTGCAGGTACTGGTCGTGGATTGCGGCGATGACGTCGGGCCGCGTCAGCTGCAGCAGATCGTTGTTGCCCTTCAGGCTCCTCGCATGGTCCTTGAAGCGCTCGCCGCGATAGTCGGCCTCGGAGAGCCGATGCCGCTGGATCATCGTTCCCATCGCACCGTCGAGGATGACGATGCGCTCCCTGAGGATCTGCGGCAGCGCCGCGGCGCGCGTATAGGCCGGCGTGTTCATGGCCGCGATTGTAGGAAATGGCGATGTCTGCCTGAGCGAAGCGAAGGATCTCCTCGTCGCGCACGCGAGATCCTTCGCTTCGCTCAGGATGACGGCGGCCGGCAAGCCAGGCTCAGTGCAACGCGCCGGCGACCGTCGCCTTGTAGAGCGAATCGCGGAACTCGAGGCTGCGCGTGCCTTCGTCGTCCATGGCCCAGGCCGAGAGCGCCAGCGCCGACATCGGCCGCGCGAACAGAAAGCCCTGCAGCTCGTGGCAGCCGAAGGCGCGCAGGATCTCGTGCTGGGCCTCGGTCTCGACACCTTCGGCGACGACCTTGAGGCCGAGCGCCTGCGCCAGCTTGACGACGGCGTCGACGACGGCGCGCGCGTCGGCGCTGGTTTCGAGGTCCATGACGAAGCTGCGGTCGATCTTCAGCTCGCCGGCGCGCAGCTTTCTCAGGTAGGCGAGGCTCGAATAGCCGGTGCCGAAGTCGTCGATCGAAATGTTGACGCCCATCGCGCCGAGCTTTTCGACCATGCGGATCGCGTTCGAGGCGTCTTCCATCGCCACCGATTCGGTGATCTCGCAGGTCAGGAGCTGCGGGTTGATGCGGTGCCGCTTCAATGCCGCGTCGATGCGGTCCGCCAGGTCGGCGTGGCGCAGCTGGTAGGCCGAGAGGTTGATCGCCACGCGCATGCGCAGGCCCTCGTCGCGCCACTGTCCGGCCTGCCGGCAGGCCTCGTCGATGAGCCAGTTGCCGATCGCACCGATCAGGCCGAAGCGCTCGGCGATCGGGATGAACACCGCCGGCCCGACCAGGCCGCGCTGCGGATGCTGCCAGCGCATCAGCGCCTCGGCGCCGGTGATCTCGCCGCTCGGCGCATGCACCTTCGGCTGGTACATCAGGTGCAGCTGGCCTTCGGCAAGGGCGCGGCGCAGGTCGCGCAGCAGGTCGAACTGGTCGCGCGCACCGCTCACCATACGCGCCTCGAAAAAGCAGTACGAGGCGCCGCCGCCGCTCTTGGCGGCGCGCATCGCCGCCTCGGCATGGGCGATCAGCTCCGCCATGACGCCGTTCTCGGGATACATGGCGATGCCGACCGAGCTCGAGACCGCGGCCTCGCGCCCGTTCATGTTGCAGGGCTCGCCGACAAGTGCCTGCAGGCGCTCGGCGAAGATGGCGGCGTCCTCGGCGCTCGGGTTGCCGCGCACCAGCATCAGGAATTCGTCGCCACCGAGGTGGGCAACGCGGTCTTCCGGCCGGGCGAAGCGCTTCAGGCGCGCCGCGATCTCGCGCAGCATCAGGTCGCCCATGTGGTGGCCGAGCGACTCGTTGACCGGCTTGAAGCCGTCGAGGTCGATAAAGAGCATGGCCATGCGCTCGCCGCTCGCGTCGGCCTGCTGCACCGCCTGGGCCAGGGTGCCCTCGAACATCAGGCGGTTGGGCAGGCGCGTCAGGCCGTCGCGGAACGAGCGGCGCTGCAGCTCGGTCTCGGCGCGGCGCAGCGACCGGCGCAGGCGCGCCTCGAGGATGGAAAGGATCAGGCCGACGAGCAGGAGCGCGATCGAGCCGACCGAGGCGAACATGGCCAGCGTCGTCGAGGCGATCCGGTCGGCGTTGAGCGACGCCGTCTGCTCGCCCAGGCCGGCGGCGCCGATCACGAGCTGCTGGCTGGCGACCAGGGTGGCGCCGAGCACCAGCGCCGCCGTCGCCTGCCACGGCACAGTCGCAGGTCGCGTCCGATCGCCGCCCTGGAAGAACGCGCCGAGCGCCATCATGCAGCCGCCGCAGGCGCCGGCCACGGCAGCGACGAGCGGCGCCATATGCCAGGTGATGCCGGGTTGCAGGCCGAGCGACGTCAGTGCCACGACGTGGGCGCCGACGACGCCGGCGCCGAGGGCGAAGGCGCCGAGGCCGACGCGGATCGGCGTGGCGACGCGGCCGCTGACGGCGCCCAGCCCGGCCAGGCCGACCGCGACCGCGACGGCCCAGGCGGTGAGCGAATCGATGCCGTCGTAGCCGAGCGGGAACGTGAGCGGCTCGGCGGCGATGCCGATGATCTGGCAGGACCAGATCCCCAGCGAGAGCGCCATCGCCGCGCCGAGCAGCCAGAGCGCGCCGGTGCGGGTGCGCAGAACGCGAACGCGCCGCGCCAGGTCGAGCGCCACGTACGACGCCAACGTACTGACCGCGAGGCCGAGCAGAAGCATGAGTGCCGCCGGCATCGCCGACGGCACTCCGGAATTGATCACCAGCTCGGCTGCCATGCACCCTTCAGACGCGAAAAAGCCCATGCGACGGCGAATTCGTGTTCGCGATCACCATTGCATATCGACACCCCAGGGGCGAACTTGAGGCGCGAAACGGGCGCCGGAGACTGGGCGCAGCGAGCAGGCGACCCGGCCGCGTGCCTCCGGGCCGGGGTGGCTGTCCCTAGTGCAGGACGAGCGGCTGATGCATCACGGCCGTGAAGCGGCCGATGTACTCGTCGATGTCTTCTTCGCTCGGCCGGCTGGCCATCAGCGCCAGGGCGCCCGCCTTGAAGCTTTCTGCCACCGCGCCCTCGAGAAAGATGTCCTTTTTGGCGAACTTGTCGACGATCTCGAAGCCGCCACGCGGCGCCGGCGCAGCGCCGTCCTCGGTGGCGGGCGCCGAAGGCAGGTCGAAGGCGACGACGGCGAAGCTTTCGGAGTTGTAGAGCATGTGCATGGCGAATATCTCCTGCGGCCTAGCTGCGGGCCGAAGCTGCGATTGCAAGCCAGGCTCAGGGCTCGGTCTTCTCCAGGAGCAGGTCGAATTCCGCATCGCCGGCGCTGTTGCGCGCCGTCGCGTGCACCGGCAGGTAGCCGCGCGCCGGATCGAGCCAGATCTCGAAGCTGGTGTCGTACAACGAGCGCCCGGCGACGACGAACTTGAGTGACGGCACGCTGCCGAACGCCGTCTCGGCGTTGTCGCGCCCGGCGTAGCGCAGCGTGCGCACGCTCGCCTCGCCGCGCGCGCCGACCAGCACCATCGCGATCGTCGTGCCGTCGGTGGCCCGCTCCGGGTCGGCGGCGACGATGCCGACCAGCTGGATCATCCAGCTCAGCCGATCCTGGGTTCCGGCGAGCAGGGGCCACTCGGTGGCCGGCCCGGAGAAGGTGATGGTGCCGCTGTCGCGCTTGAAATTGGCCGCCTGCGCGGCGCGGCGCGCCCGCTGGTCGAGAAAGCGCGCCGGCTCGAGGCCGACCGCGCCGATCTCGCCCTGGCTCGTTTGCGACATCAGGGTGATGCCGGCCAGGCGGGCGTCGAGGTGGAGTTCGTAGCGGTCGCCGGCCGGCAGCCAGCGGATCTCGCCGGTGCCGCGGAAGAAGCCGCGCCGCACCTCGTAGCGCAGCGTCACCGGCGCCGGCAGCGCTGTCTTGTAGGTCGGCGGCGGCTGTTCGCCCGTGGCGAGGAAGGTGGCCGACGCCGCCCGCGCCACGGCCGATGCCGCTTGTGGGGCCGCCTCCGCGAGGGTCGGTGCCGACGCCGGCTGGGCCTCAGGCGGTGCCTGGGCGAGCGCCGGCCGGCTCGCCGCGATCTCGACCGGCTCGGTCGCGGAGGCCGCGGCCACGGCCGGCACGGGTTCGCTGGCGGCACTGCTCGCCGCCTCGGCCGAGCGAGTGCTGGCTTCGGCAACGAGTGTGTCTGGTGTTGTGCTTGGCGCTCGCGGCGCTTGCGGCGCGCGTGGTGGCCGGGGTGGGCGCGTGGCTGGCGGCGGCTTCGCCGGGGCCGCTTCGGGCGCGACATCGGTTGGCGGCACCACGCCGGTCGCCGGCTCGGCCGGCGCCTCGATCGTCCGCACCGCCATCGGCGCGCCGATCGACGCCTCGCGGCTCATGCCGATCGATGCCGGGCTCGCCGCACCCAGCAGTGCTGCATGAAGCAGGACGACGAGCATGCCGACCAGCACGAGCGCACGCTGCCGCGCCCGCCTCGACATGCCGGTCGGTTCGGGAGGGAGGCGGAGGGTGCGGGGCGGTTCCAAGGCAACGGGTGCAGCGTCGACAATGCTCTCAACGCAGCTGGGGACCCGAAGGACCACGAACGATGAAGCTCGCCACGTACAAAGACGGGTCGCGCGACGGACAACTGGTGGTCGTCTCGCGCGATCTCGCCAGCGCCCACTATGCCAGCGCCATCGCGACCCGGCTGCCGCAGGTGCTTGATGACTGGAACTTCCTCTCGCCGCAGCTCGAGGATCTGGCCGCGACGCTCAACGACGGCAAGGCGCGCCATGCCTTCGCCTTCGAGCCGGCGCGCTGCATGGCGCCGCTGCCGCGCGCCTACCAGTGGGCCGACGGCTCGGCCTTCGTCAACCACGTCGAGCTGGTGCGGCGTGCCCGCAATGCCGAGATGCCGGCGACCTTCTGGACCGACCCGCTCATGTACCAGGGCGGCAGCGACGACTTCATCGGCCCCTGCGACGACATCGTCGCCGGCAGCACCGACTGGGGCATCGACTTCGAGGCCGAGGTCGCCGTCGTCACCGGCGACATCGCCATGGGCAGCTCGCCGGAGGCGGCGATCGACGGCATCCGCCTGGTCATGCTCGCCAACGACGTCAGCCTGCGCAACCTGATCCCGGCCGAGTTGGCGAAGGGCTTCGGCTTTTTCCAGAGCAAACCGGCGACCGCCTTCAGCCCGGTCGCGGTCACGCCCGACGAGCTGGGCGACGCCTGGCGCGGCGGGCGCCTCCACCTCGACCTCGAAAGCACCTGGAACGGCCGGCGCGCGGGGCTCTGCAACGCCGGCGACGAGATGACCTTCCACTTCGGCCAGCTCATCGCCCACCTGTGCAAGACGCGCAACTGCCGCGCCGGCTCGATCGTCGGCAGCGGCACGGTCAGCAACAAGGACTGGACGCGCGGCTACTCGTGCATCGCCGAGAAGCGCGCCATCGAGACGATCGAGAGCGGCAGCCCGAAGACGCCTTTCATGCAGTTCGGCGACACGATCCGCATCGAGATGAAGAACGGCGCGGGCGAAAGCCTGTTCGGCGCGATCGACCAGAAGGTGGCCGCGGCGTCGCCCGCGCGCCAATGAGCGGCGAGCTGCCCAGCAGCCTCAAGTACGCGACGATCTGGCTGCTGCTCGGCGCCCTCGTCTTCGTCGGCTTCCAGTGGCGCGAGCACGAGGCGAAGAAGGCGAGCTTTTCGGCCAAGGGCGGCGTCATCGAGATCCGCCGCGGCGACGACGGCCACTATCACTGGCCGGGCACCCTGAACGGCCGCGCCGTCGACTTTCTCGTCGACACCGGCGCCACCGGGGTCGCCATCCCGGCCGAGCTGGCGAAAAAACTCGGCCTCGAAGGCGAAGGCACGGTGCACTCGAGCACCGCCGGCGGCCGCGTCAGTGGGCAGGTGGTACGCGCCGACCTCGTCCTCGACGGCGGCGTGCGCGTCGAACGGTTGCGCATGGTCGCCCTGCCTGACCTCGACGGCCCCCTGCTCGGCATGGACGTGCTCGGCCGGCTGCACTGGCAACAACAGGACGGCGCCTTGCGCGTCGACCTGCGCCCGAACGCCGCGTCGCGCTAAGCTTTCGCCATGACGATCCTGACCCGCCTCGCCGTCTCCCTCGTTGCCCTCCGCCGCGCGCTGTCGCGTGCCCCGCTCGCAGCGCTCGCCGCGCTGGCGGCCGGGCTGCCGCTGGCCGGCGTGCATGCCGCCGACGCCGCCGCCAACGCCCTGTGCCCGCCCGTCGCCGAGCCGCTCACTGCCGAGCGGCTGACCGAAGGCATGAAGACCGCCAAGGACCACGGCTTCCTCTGGCGCATCAGCAAGGGCGGCCGCGTCTCCTACCTCTACGGCACGATCCACGCGGCGCGCCCGGAATGGATGTTCCCTGGCCCGACGCTGGTGAGCGCGCTGCGCGAGAGCGACACGCTGGCGCTCGAGCTGGACGTGCTCGACCCCGACGTGCAACGGCGCCTCCTGGCCAGCATCGTCGCGCAGCGCAACGACGGCCTGCCGGCGGAGCTGACCTATCGCCTCGACCGGCAGATCAAGGCCGAGTGCATCGACAACGCTTTCGCCTTCGCCAGGTTCGCGCCCGAGTTCCAGGTCGCTTCGCTCAGCGTCATGGCGGCGCGCCGCGACGGGCTCGACCCGGCCAACGCCATCGACCTCGTGCTGGCGGCGGTGGCGCGCGAGTTCGGCAAGCCGGTCGCCTCGCTCGAGACGCCGGAGTCGCAGATGCAGGCACTGCGCATGCCGACGCAGGCCGAGACGATCGAGTTCGTGAGGAGCGGCCTCGACGAGCTCGAGTCCGGCAAAGCGCGGCCCATGCTCAGGCGCATGGCCAAGGTCTGGACCGACGGCGACTACGCCGAGCTGTCGCGCTACGAGCGTTGGTGCGACTGCGTCAACACGGCCAGCGAGCGCGCCGCCATGAAGCGCCTGCTCGACGACCGCAATCCGAAGATCGCCGCGGCGATCGACAACCTGCACAACAGCGGCCAGCGCGTCTTCGCTGCCGTCGGCAGCCTGCACATGATCGGCCCGAACGGCTTGCCGCAGCTCTTGAAGAAGCGCGGCTACAAGGTCGAGCAGGGTGACTTCGCGCGTTGACGGCGCGGTCGCGGTTCGGCGGCTGTTCCGTCGCGCCGCGCTCTGCCTGACTTTCGCCTTTCTGTCGATCGAGGCTGCCGCGATGGACGTGTCGCCGTACTGGAACTTCAACGATCCCGCCGCGTCGGAAGTGGCCTTTCGCCGGGCCCTGGACGCGAGTCCCGCCGGCGACGACGCGCTCACGCTGCAGACGCAGATCGCGCGCACCTACAGCCTGCGCGCCCGCTTCGACGCAGCGCATGCCTTGCTCGACACGATCGAGCCGCGGCTCGCGACGGCCGGCGCCGAACCGCGCGTTCGCTATCTGCTCGAGCGGGGCCGCACCTTTCGCTCGTCGAAGGCGCCGGACCGGGCCCGGCCGCTCTTCGTCGAGGCCGCCGACCGGGCTCACGACGCAAAGCTCGACGCGCTCGAAATCGATGCGCTGCACATGTTCGCGCTGGTCGAGACCGAGCCCGAGGCGCAGATGGCCCTGAATCGCCGCGCGCTCGCGATCGCCGCGGCCTCGGCCGACCCGATCGCGCGCAACTGGGACGCCTCGCTCGCCAACAACATCGGCATGAGCCTGCACGACTCTGGACGTTACGACGAAGCGCTGGCCAGCTTTCAGGCGGCGCTTGCGGCACGCGAACGCATCGGCAAAGCCGACCTGATCCGCGTCGCGCGCTGGATGATCGCCTGGACCCTGCGCTCGCTGCGCCGCCACGACGAAGCGCTCGCCATCCTGCGCCGCCTCGAAGCCGAGCATGCCGACGCCCACGCGCCCGACGGCTTCACCTTCGAAGAGATCGCCGAGAACCTGCTCGCCAAAGAGCAGACCGACGCAGCCAAACCCTATTTCGCAAAGGCCTGGCAGCTTCTCTCTGCGGACACCTCGCTCGATCGCCCCGACGACGCGCATCTGGCCCGGCTGGAGCGCCTGTCGCACTAGGAACCACTCACACGGGCGACAATCGCCCGCGACCCAGATCGCGCGAAGGAGACACGACCATGAACGACGCGAGCGGCTTCGGCAAACTCGTCCCCGGCTTCGACTTCCTGCAAAGCCTGGTCAAGAATGCCGGTGCGGCGCTGCCCGGCATCGGCCAGTGGGTGGCGCCGACGCTCGATCCGGCCGAGCTCGAAAAGCGCATCAGCGAGCTGCGCACGGTCCAGTACTGGCTCGAGCAGAACGCGCGCATGCTGGCGACGACGATCCAGGCGCTCGAAGTGCAGAAGATGACGCTGTCGACGCTGAAGACCATGAACGTGCAGATGGACGACCTGCGCGAGTCGCTGAAGCTCAAGTCGCCCGCCGAGCCGGCGAGCCCGGCATCGCCCGGCTCGAGCGCCGGCCGTACTCGCAAGGCCGGCGCGACGCCGGCCGGCGTCGTCGATCCGATGCAATGGTGGGGCGCGCTCACCAATCAGTTCACGCAGCTGGCGACGACGGCGATGAAGGACACCGCCACCGACGCCGCCAAGACGCTCGCCGGCAACATGCTCAAGCAATCGCTCGACAGCGCCGCGGCGACCTTCAAAGCCGCGGCAAGCGCACCGGCCAAGGTGGCGACCGCCGCCGGCGCCGCCGCGCTCGGTGCAGCCGGTGCGGCCGGCAAGCGGCTGACGCGGCCGAAGACGGCGAAGAAGCGCGCCGCACCCAAGGCCTGACGCAGGGTCCACGCAACGATGAACGCCGCCACGCCCGACGTCGCCTTGCTGTCTGCGGCGGCGCCGATCGCGGCCGAGCGGGCCCAGCGCCAGGCGGAGGTCGTCGCTGCGCTCGGTGCCGCTTTGCCGCCGCACGCCCTGCTCTGGACCCGCGAGGACACGATCCCCTACGAATGCGATGGCCTCACCGCCTATCGCGAGCAGCCGCTCGTCGTCGCCTTGCCGGAAAGCGAAGCACAGATCGCGGCGGTGCTGGCGATCTGCCACCGCCTCGAGGTGCCGGTAGTCGCACGCGGCGCCGGCACGGGCCTTTCGGGCGGCGCCCTGCCGAACGCGCTCGGCGTCACCTTGAGCCTGGCCAAGTTCAACCGCATCGTCGCCATCGACCGGCTCGCGCGCACGGCCACCGTGCAGTGCGGCGTGCGTAACCTGGCGATCAGCGAGGCCGCCGCGCCCTACGGCCTTTTCTACGCGCCCGATCCGAGCAGCCAGATCGCCTGCACGATCGGCGGCAACGTCGCCGAGAACTCGGGCGGCGTGCATTGCCTGAAGTACGGCATGACGCTGCATAACGTCCTCAAGGTGCGTGGTTTCACGGCCGAGGGCGAGCCCGTCGAGTTCGGCGGCGACGCGCTCGATGCGCCCGGCCTCGACCTGCTCGCGCTTCTCATCGGCAGCGAGGGCATGCTCGCCGTGATCGTCGAGGTGACGGTCAAGCTCCTGCCCAAGCCGACCGCGGCGCGCTGCATCCTGGCCAGCTTCGACGACGTGCGCAAGGCCGGCGACGCGGTGGCGGCGATCATCGCCGCCGGCATCATCCCGGCCGGCCTGGAGATGATGGACGGGCCGATGACCGCCGCGGTCGAAGGCTTCGTGCACGCCGGCTACGACCTCGACGCCGCCGCCATCCTGCTTTGCGAAAGCGACGGCACGCCGGCCGAGGTGGAGCATGAAGTCGCGCAAATGACCCGGGTGCTCAACGACGCCGGCGCGACGCGCCTGGCGGCAAGCGCCAACGAGGCCGAGCGGCTCCGCTTCTGGAGCGGCCGCAAGAACGCTTTTCCGGCGAGCGGCCGCATCAGCCCCGACTACATGTGCATGGACTCGACGATCCCGCGCCGCTGCCTCGCCGACATGCTGGTCGCCATCGGCGCGATGGAAAAAAAGCACGGCCTGCGCTGCGTCAACGTCTTCCATGCGGGCGACGGCAACCTGCATCCGCTGATCCTGTTCGACGCCAACAACACCGGCGAGCTGCACCGCGCCGAGGCCTTCGGCGCCGAGATCCTCGACCTCAGCGTCGCCATGGGCGGCACGGTGACCGGCGAGCACGGCGTCGGCGTCGAGAAGCTGTCGTCGATGTGCGTGCAGTTCTCGCCAGCCGAGCGGGCGCAGATGATGGCCGTCAAGCGCGCCTTCGATCCGGCCGGCCTGCTCAATCCGGGCAAGGTGATTCCGAGCCTGGCGCGCTGCGCCGAATACGGAAAGATGCACGTCAAGCGCGGCCTCGTCGCGTTTGCCGATCTGCCGCGGTTTTGATCGCGACGACGCCCGGCCTCGATGCGCTCGTCGAGCGCGTCCGCGATGCACACGCGTCGCGCCGGCCGCTTTGCCTGCGCGGCGGCGGCACGAAGGATTTCTACGGCGAAGCGCCCAGCGGCGAGCCGCTCGACTTGCGCGTTCTCGACGGCGCCTGCGAGCACGAGCCGACCGAGCTCGTCGTCACGGCGCCGGGAGGCATGGGCCTGGCCGCGCTCGAGGCGCAGCTCGCCGCGCACGGCCAGTGCCTGGCCTTCGAGCCGCCGCACTACGCGGCGGGCGCGACCGTCGGCGGCATGATCGCGGCCGGGCTCTCGGGGCCGTCGCGGGCCCGCGCCGGCTCCTTGCGCGACCACCTGCTCGGCGTCGTGCTGCTCTCGGGCAGCGGCGAGCTGATGCGCTTCGGCGGCCGCGTCATCAAGAACGTCGCCGGCTACGACGTCTCGCGCGTCATCGCCGGATCGATGGGCACGCTCGGTGTCATCGTCGAAGCGTCGCTCAAGGTGCTGCCGAAGGCCGAGCGGGAAGCGACGCTGCGCTTCGACATGAAGCCGGCCGAGGCGCTCGCCGCGCTGCACGCCTGGGGCACCGAGCCGCTGCCGCTCGACGCCAGCGCCTGGTGGAACGGCAACCTCGTCGTGCGCCTGCGCGGTGCCGCCGCGGCGGTCGACGAGGCGGCACGTCGTCTCGGCGGGGACCTCACCGATGCTGCCGCCGCCGGCCCGTTCTGGCAGGGTCTGCGCGACCAGACCGATCCCTTCTTCCTCGCCGCCCACGAGGCGACGCAGCATCTCGACGCCGCGCTCTGGCGCTTGTCGCTGCCGCCGACCGCGCCGCTGCTCGCGCTCGCCGGCGACGAGCTGATCGAGTGGCACGGCGCGCAGCGCTGGCTCTCGACCTCGCTGCCGGGAGCTCTGGTTCGCGAGGCCGCAGCAGCAGTCGGCGGCCACGGGACGCTGTTTCGCGGCCGCGAAAAGTCGGCCGGCGTCTTCGCGAAACTATCGCCGCCGCTGCGCGCGATTCACGAGCGGCTCAAGCGCAGCTTCGATCCGAACGGCATCCTCAATCCCGGCCGTCTCTATCCCGGCCTCTGAATCTTCATCCAGCGCAATGACAGCCCCCACGCTCACTTCGTTCGCTGCCCCCCGAGGGGGCGTTCATTCGGCTTGGGAGCGGCCCGGCGCCGACTGACGCATGCAGACCGCCCTCACTCCCGAGCACGCCGCGACGCCCGATGGCGTCGAGGCCGAGGCCATCCTGCGCAAGTGCGTGCACTGCGGGTTTTGCACCGCGACCTGCCCGACCTATCAGCTGCTAGGCGACGAGCTCGACGGTCCGCGCGGCCGCATCTACCTGATCAAGCAGGTGCTCGAAGGGCATGCGCCGACGCGCTCGACGCAGCTCCACCTCGACCGCTGCCTGACCTGCCGCAACTGCGAGACGACCTGCCCTTCGGGCGTGCAGTACGGCAACCTGGTCGAGATCGGCCGTCGCATCGTCGATGCAGAAGTGCCGCGCCCGCCCGGCGAGCGCATGCTGCGCTGGGCCTTGAAGGAAGGCCTCACCTCGCCGCTCTTCGCGCCGGCGATGAAAGCCGGCCAGCTCGTGCGCGGCCTGCTGCCGGCAGCGTTGAAAGCCAAGGTGCCGCCCTCGGCGCCGGCAAGCGCGCAGCGCTGGCCGCAGCGCGAGCATCCGCGCAAGGTGCTGCTGCTCCTGGGCTGCGTGCAGCCGGCGATGATGCCCAACATCAACAGCGCGACGGCGCGCGTGCTCGACGCCGTCGGCATCCAGACGCTGGTCGCTGCCGACGCCGGCTGCTGCGGCGCGATCCGCCTGCACGGCGGCGACCACGACGGCGCCCTCGCGCACATGCGACGCAACATCGACGCCTGGTGGCCGCTCGTCTCGGCCGGCGGCATCGAGGCGATCGTCATGAACGCTTCGGGCTGCGGCGTGACGGTGAAGGAGTACGGCCATTCGCTGCGCCACGACCCGGCCTATGCCGAGAAGGCGAGCCGCGTCGCCGACCTGACCCGCGATCTCTCGGAGTTGCTTCCCGACATTGCGCCCGCCCTCTCGAAGAAGGTCTCGACGCGCGCGGCTCTAGGCCGCATCGCGTTCCATCCTCCTTGCACCCTGCAGCACGGCCAACAGCTGCGCGGCGGCGTCGAGACGCACCTGCGCGCCCTCGGCTTCGACGTGCAAACGGCGATGGACGAGGCGCATCTGTGCTGCGGCTCCGCCGGCACCTACTCGGTCTTGCAGCCCGAGCTCGCCATGCCGCTGCGCGACCGCAAGCTCGGCCACCTCGCAGCGCTCGACCCGCAGACCATCGTCTCGGCCAACATCGGCTGCATCCAGCACCTGCAAAGCGGCACAGCGACACCGGTGCGGCACAGGGTCGAGGTGCTCGACGACGTGCTCGCAGAGCGGCCTGAAAGCGGTTGACGTTTCGATCGGCCCGCAGGTACAGTCGCCGCCTCCATCACAACCGGTCGACCCCTTGGACTCAGAGAGTAGTTCCAGGCCTGCACCGAACCCCGCTCGCGTCGAGACACACTGATGTCATGACCGCTTGCAAGGCTCGGCACGGAGGTCTTATCCACGCCATGCCGGCAAGCGAAGCAAGCTGAGGGCCCCACGCCCTTTCTGCATTCACTCCGGAATCCACAACATGCGGCGCGCGCACCGGCGCGCCAATGCGGTCGCGCGAACGCGCCGCACCGGAGTCGTTGCAGTGAAGTTGCTTTTCATCTTCATCGCGGTCGCGCTTGCACCGGCGCTGTCGGCCCGCGCCGACGAGGTCGATGCCTTCGACGCGCGCTTCCAGTCGACTTATGTCCGCCAGGACAAGCCGTCGTTCCGCTCGCCCTACGCAGGCCCGCACAGCCTGTCGGGCGCCGGCCAATGGGGCTACTCGTTCACCGCGACCGCGGCGCTCGGCGCCCGGCTCGGCCAGACCGAGGCCTACCTCGACGGCGAGGTCGCCCAGGGCGTTGCCTTCTCCGGCCTGCAAGGGCTGGCCGGCTTTCCCAATGGCGAGCTGGCGCGCACCTCGGGCGCGAATCCGACCTTCTACCGGGCCCGCCTGTTCGTTCGCCACGTCGTCGGCCTGGGCGGCGACAGCGAAGCGGTGCCGGCATCGGCCAACCAGCTCGCGTCGCGCTACGACAAGAACCGCTGGGTCTTCACGGCCGGCAACGTCTCGGTGCTCGACATCTTCGACGCCAACGCCTACAGCCACGACCCGCGCACGCAGTTCCTGAACTGGACCGTGATGACGCATGGCGCCTGGGACTTCGCCGCCGATTCGCGCGGCTACACCTGGGGCACGGCGGTCGAATATTTCGACGACGGCTGGTCGGTCCGCGCGGGTCGCTTTGCCCAGCCGAAGCAGCCCAACGGCTTGCGCCTGGACAGCCGCATCCTTCGCCACTACGGCGACCAGGTCGAGCTGTCGCGCGACTACGCCTGGGGCGACCAATCCGGCACGGCGCGCCTGCTCGCGTTTCGCAATCGTGCCGTGATGGCGCGCTACGACGACGCGCTGGCACTGGCCGCCGACAGCGGCGCACCGCCCGACCTGGCGGCGGCGCGCACCGGCGAGCGAACGAAGTTCGGCGTCGGTGTCGGCGTCGAGCACAGGCTCTCGAGCGAGGTCGGCCTGTTCGGGCGACTGATGCGCGCCGACGGCCGGACCGAGACCTATGCGTTCACCGAAGACGACGCCTCGGCGTCGGGCGGCCTCTCGGTCGGCGGCGGGCGCTGGGGGCGCCGTGCCGACACGGTCGGGCTGGCCGCCGCGCTGAACACGCTCTCGGCCGCGCATCGGCGAATTCTGCAGGCCGGCGGCCTGACCTTCTTCCTGGGCGACGGGCGACTGAACTATCGCGCCGAGCAGGTGATCGAGGCGTACTACAGCGTCGGCCTGCGCCCCGGCATCGCCCTCACCCTCGACTATCAACGCATCGCCAACCCCGGCTACAACGCCGACCGCGGACCGGTCTCGTTCGTCGCACTGCGCCTGCACCTGGAGAATTGATCATGGCCCCGACCAAGCCCAAGACGACGGACTTCGCCAGCCGCCTCGGCCCCGGCCTCATCACCGGCGCCGCCGACGACGACCCGAGCGGCATCGCCACCTACTCGCAGGCCGGCGCGCAGTTCCGCTTCGCCCTGGTCTGGACGCTGTTCCTGACCATGCCGTTGATGATCGGCATCCAGATGCTGTCGGCGCGCATCGGCTTCGTCACGCACGAAGGCCTGGCCGCCAACATCGGCAAGATGTGCCCGCGCTGGCTGACGCTCGGGCTGATCGGCTTGCTCGTCGTCGCCAACACGATCAACATCGCCGCCGACATCGGCGCCATGGCCGAGGCCGTCAAGCTGCTCGCCGGCGGCCCGCAGCCGCTCTACGTGCTGGGCTTCGGTGCGCTCTGCATCGCCACGCAGATCTACTTCTCGTACGAGCGAACGGTGCGCGTGCTGAAGTACCTGACGCTGGCGCTGTTCGCCTACGTCGCGGTGATCCTCGCCGTCTCGGTGCCGTGGAAGCGGGCGATGTGGGAGTCGATCCAGCCCTGGGCGTTCTTCCCGCCGGGCGTGTCGGTCAAGGACTACGCGGCGATGGTCGTCGCCGTGCTCGGCACGACGATCAGTCCCTACCTCTTCTTCTGGCAGGCATCGCAGGAGGTCGAGGACAACCACCGCCGGCCGAATGCGCGCGACCTGCGCGAGCACCCGGAGTACGTGGCCGAGCACTTGTCGCGCATCAAGCAGGACACCTTCGTCGGCATGACCTTCTCGAACGTCATCGCCCTGTGCATCGTCGTCGCCACGGCGGTGACGCTGAACGAGCACGGCATCACCAACATCCAGACCTCGGCGCAGGCGGCCGAGGCGCTGCGCCCGGTCGCCGGCGAGTTCGCCTTCGCGGTGTTCGCGATGGGCATCATCGGCACGGGGCTCCTCGCCGTGCCGGTGCTTGCCGGCTCGGCGGCCTATGCGGTGAGCGAGCTGTTCGGCTGGCGCGCCGGCCTGTCGCACGGTTTTCATCAGGCGCGCGGCTTCTACCTGATCATCATCGCCGCCACCGGCATCGGCACGGCGATGGGCATCTTCGAGGTCGATCCGATCAAGGCGCTGGTCTGGAGCGCCGTCGTCAACGGCGTGATCTCGGTGCCGATCATGGTCGTGCTGATGCTGATCGGCCAGTCGAAGCAGCTGATGGGCCGCTACACGATCTCGGCACGGCACCGCTTCTTCGGCTGGTCGGCGACGCTTGTCATGGCCGCGGCGGTCGCCTTCATGCTGGCGACGACCTTCTGAGCGCAAGCGGGGCAACTGCCCCATGTCATCCTGAACGAAGCGAAGGATCCGGTGCGGCGACGAGACCCATCGCTTCGCTCAGGGTGACAACGATGCTCAGATGCAGCGGCCGCCGTCGACCTCCATTGCCACGCCGGTGATCATCGAGGCCTCGTCGCTGCACAGGAAGCAGGCGGCATTGCCCAGGTCCTCGGGTGTCGAAAAGCGCCCGATCGGAATCGTCGAGAGGAACCTGGCGCGCATCTCGGGCGTGTCTTCGCCCATGAAGGTCTTGAGCATCGGCGTCTCGCCGGCGACCGGGTTCAGTGCCACGACCCGGATGCCGAAGGGCGCCAGCTCGACCGCCATCGCCCGCGTCGCGGTGATGACCCAGCCCTTGCTCGCGTTGTACCAGGCGAGGCGCGGCCGCGGGCTGACGCCTGCGGTGCTGGCGATGTTGAGGATCACGCCTTTCTTCTGCGCCTTGAAGCGCGGCACGACTTCCTTGGCGGCCAGATAGATCGACTTGACGTTGAGCGCGAGGATGCGGTCGAAGGTCTCTTCGGCGAGCGCTTCGAGCGGCTGCGGCACATGGCCCATGCCGGCGTTGTTGACGAGGATGTCGAGGCCGCCGAAGCGGCTGTGCGCCGCCTCGACCATCGCCTTCACGTCGGCGGCGAGGGTGACGTCGGCGCGCACGCCGAGCGCGGCATCGCCGAGCGCCGCGGCAGCCCGCGCCGCACCCTCGCCGTCGCGGTCGGCAACGATCACCTTCGCGCCTTCGGCGACGAACTTCTTCGCGATGCCTTCGCCGAAGCCCGATGCGGCGCCCGTGACGATGGCGATTCTTCCGGCGAGTCGCATTCAGGTGCCTCCTGCGAGCAGATTGTGGAAAGGCTTGCGATTCTTCCACCGGTAGGCGCGGAAGTCGCGCTCGTCGGTCGAGAGGATGCGGCCGTGGCCGAGATGCTCGGCGAGCAGCACGAGCGATGCATCGGCCAGGTCCATGGGCAGCGCGGCATAGCGGCGCATGAGCGGCGCAATGCGCTCGATCTGCGCGCGAGGCGGCTCCCAGAGTCCGATGCCGCCTTGCGCCACATCGTCCATCATGGCGGCGGCGAACTGGGCGCCGAGCCGGCGCATCATGAGGTACGCGGCCTCCGTGACCACCGGCCACGTCGTGATCCAACCGTCGCTGGCCGTCGGTGCCATCGCCTTGGCACGCTCGTGCCAGGCATCGCGCCGATCGACCAGGGCGAACAGAAAGCCGGCGTCGACGGCGATCACCGGCGCGCCGGCTTCGCCGAAGGCGGGTACTTCTGGTCGAGCGACTCGCCGAGGTGGCGCTTCCAGTTCGAGGCGGTGTCGCTGCGCCCGCTGTCGCCCTTGCCGATCAGCGCGCCGAGGTGCGCGATCCCTGCGCGCTGCGCCCGCACGTGGCTGTAGTAGAGCGCCACGCTTTCGCGCAACACCTGACTCACGCCCAGGCCGGTCGCGTGAGTGAGGTAATCCATCTGCTCGGCAGCCTCGTCGTCGAGGCGGGCGTTGACGCGCATGGCGACCTCCGGAGGATGTCATCCAGTGTATGACAAATCGTGACAGATGTTCAGCCGTGATGGATCGCCACCGTCTTCAGCGTCGAGAAGCCGTACAGCGCCTCGAAGCCTTTCTCGCGGCCGTGGCCCGAGTGCTTGACGCCGCCGAAGGGCAGCTCGATACCGCCGCCGGCGCCGTAGTTGTTGATGAAGACCTGGCCGCAGCGCAGCGCCCGGGCCATGCGCATCTGGCGCCCGCCGTCCTTCGTCCAGACGCCGGCGACGAGGCCGTACTTCGTGCCGTTGGCGATGCGCAGCGCCTCGGCCTCGCCGTCGAAGGCGATCAGCACCTGCACCGGGCCGAAGATCTCGTCCTGCGCCAGCACGTGGTCGGCCGGCACGTCGTCGATCAGCGCCGGTCGCACGTAGTGGCCGCCGCGCGGCGCGCCGTCGACGATCGCGCCCTCGCCGGCGATGGCCAGGCCGTCGTCGCGGGCGAGGCCGAGAAAGTGCTCGATGACGACCTTCTGCCGCTGCGAGATGACCGGCCCGAGGTCGAGATCGGCCGCCGCCGGGCCGACGCGCAGGGCCCGGTAGCGCTCGGCCATCTTCGCGCGCACCGCTGCGAACACCGACCGCTCGACCAGGATGCGCGACGCCGCCGAGCAGGTCTGGCCGGCGTTCTGGATGCCGGCGTTGACGAGGAAGGGCAGGGCCGCATCGAGATCGGCATCGGCGAAGACGATCTGCGGGCTCTTGCCGCCGAGCTCGAGCGTCACCGGCACCGCATTCCTCGCCGCCGCCGATTGCACGAGCGCACCGGTCGCGACCGAGCCGGTGAACGACAGATGGTCGACGCCGGCGTGCGCCGAGAGTGCTGCGCCGGCTTCTTCGCCGAGGCCCGTGACGACGTTCAGCGCACCCGGCGGCAGGCCCGCTTCGGCGGCGATGCGCGCGAACGCCAGCACCGTCAGACAGGCCTCCTCGGCGGGCTTGAGTACGCAGGCATTGCCCATCGCCAGCGCCGCGCCGACGCTGCGGCCGACGATCTGCATCGGGTAGTTCCAGGGCACGATGTGGCCGGTGACGCCGTGCGGCTCGCGCAGCGTCAGTGCGGTGTAGCCGGCGGCGAAGGGCAAGGTCTCGCCATGCACCTTGTCGCAGGCGCCGCCGTAGAACTCGAAGTAACGGGCCAGCGCGACGGCGTCGGCGCGCGCCTGCCTGAGCGGCTTGCCGACGTCGTGCACCTCGAGCGCGGCGAGCAGCTCGACGTTGTCGAGCACCTTGCGGCCGATCGCCGAGAGCACGCGCCCGCGCTCGACGGCGCTCATGCGGCCCCAGGCGCCGCGGTCGAGCGCCGCGCGCGCTGCGACGACCGCGGCGTCGACGTCGGCGGCACCGCCGCGGGCGATGCGCGCGAACTCGCCGCCGTCCGACGGGTCCTCGAGGGCCAGCGTCGCGGCGCCGTCGGGCGCGCGCCAATCGCCGCCGATGAGGACCTGATCGGTTGAAAAGGGAATCGCGAAACGGGAAGCGGCGATCGGGGCATTCATGCGGCAAGCTCCATCGGCCGCGGCGGCGGCTTTGCGCCATCATAAGAACCTCCCTTGCCCGTCGAGGCCCCGACCATCAGCTTCTTTCTCGCCAAGCGCTTCGCGAGCTTCGTTCTCACCCTGCTCGCTGCCTCCATCGTCATCTTCACGGTGCTCGACGTGCTGCCCGGCAACGCGGCCGAGGTGATGCTCGGCGCGAGCGCCACGCCCGAGTCCATCGCCGCGCTCTCGGCCAGGCTGGGCCTCGACCGGCCGCCGGTCGTTCGCTACGCCGACTGGATGAAGGGCCTCGCCACCGGCGATCTCGGCATCAGCATCGCCTACGACACGCCGATCGCCCAGTTGGTCGCCGAGCGTCTGGTCGTCACCGTGCCGCTGGCGCTGATGTCGATGCTGCTGACGACCGCGCTCGCCTTCTGCTTCGGCATCTACGCCGCCGCGCGTCACGGCAAGGCCGGCGACACCGCGGTCATGACGGCGAGCCAGGTGGGCATCGCGATCCCGGGCTTCTGGTTCGCGATCCTGCTGATCTGGCTGTTCGCGGTGAAGCTGCACTGGTTTTCGGCGGGCGGCTTTCCCGGCTGGAGCGAGGCCGACGGCGGCGGCGCCGGCCCGGCGCTGCGCGCCCTGGTGTTGCCGGCGGTCGCGAT
>JANXXS010000287.1 GCA_025350505.1 Burkholderiales bacterium | reverse complement strand
TCGCTCGAGGCGATGGGCGCCGAGATCATCCTCGGCAACACCTTCCACCTCTGGCTGCGGCCCGGCCTCGACGTGCTTGCCACCTTCGGCGGGCTGCATCGATTCGAGGGCTGGCCGCGGCCCATCCTGACCGACAGCGGCGGCTTTCAGGTCTGGTCGCTCGGCGCCAACGCCAAGGTCAGCGAGCAGGGCGTCGCCTTCCAGTCGCCGGTCAACGGCGACAAGCTGCTGCTCACGCCCGAGGTCAGCATGCAGATCCAGCGCGTGCTCGACAGCGACATCGCGATGCAGTTCGACGAGTGCACCGCCTGGCAGAAAGACGGCGTGATCGCGCCCGAGGCGCAGGTTCGCCGCTCGATGGAAATGAGCCTGCGCTGGGCCAAGCGATCGCAGGACGAGTTCGCGCGGCTCGCGAACCCGAATGCTCTCTTCGGCATCGTCCAGGGCGGTATGTTCGAACCATTGCGCGAAGCATCGGTCGCCGCGCTCGCCGAGATAGATCTGCCCGGCTACGCGATCGGCGGTGTCAGCGTCGGCGAGCCGAAGGAGGAGATGCAGCGCATCGTCGCGCACACGCCGCATCGCCTGCCCGAAGCCAAGCCGCGCTACCTGATGGGCGTGGGCACACCGGAAGACCTGCTCGACGGCGTCGCCGCAGGCGTCGACATGTTCGACTGCGTCATGCCGACGCGCAATGCGAGGAACGGCCACCTCTTCACCCGCTTCGGTGACCTGCGCATCCGAAACGCCCGCTACAAGCAGGACGAGGCGCCGATCGACCCGAGCTGCGGCTGCGCGACCTGCGCGCGCTTCTCGCGCGCCTATCTGCATCACCTCGACCGCTGCGGCGAGATGCTCGCGCCGATGCTCGCCAGCGTCCACAACCTTCATTTCTATGTCGACCTGATGCGCCAGGTCAGAGACGCGATCGAGGCCTCGGTCTTCGGCGACTTCGCGGCGCGGTTCCGCCTCGATCGGCAGCGCGGCGTCTGAGCCGGCGCGCGTCGGACGCGCCCGCATATCCTCCCGCCGACGACATCGGCGATTCGCGGGAAATCGTCGGCATCGTCGCCCTGGGCGACATCGCCACGCCACAATCGGCGCACACCGACCACACGTTGCGAGAGACCTCGACGCCGGATTCTTGAAGCCGCTCAATGCAGTTCAACGCTACCTGAGCCAGAGGCTGATCGGCCCGCAGGCGCAGCACGTGCTGCGCCATCCGGGCCGCTTCGCCTGGGCGACGCTGAACGCCTTTCGCGCCAACCAGGGACTGCTGCTCGCCGGCGCGGTCGCCTACTACGCGCTGCTCTCGATCGTGCCGCTGCTCATCCTGGCGGTGATTGCCCTCTCGAACCTGATCGACGAGCGCGAGCTGCTCGGCACGCTCGGCCGCTACCTGGAGTGGCTGGTGCCTGGCCAGTCGGTGGCGATCGTCGGCGAGCTCGCGCATTTTCTCGATAAGCGCGGCGACGTCGGCTGGCTGCTGCTCGGCACGATGGTGTTCTTCAGCTCGCTTGCGTTCACCGTGCTCGAGAACGCGATGTCGGTGATCTTTCTGCACCGCGTCGTCGCGCGCAAGCGTCGCTTCATCTTCTCGGCGCTGATCCCATATTGCTACATCCTCTCGCTCGGCGTCGGCCTCCTGCTCGTCACGCTGGTCGCCGGGAGCCTGCAGGCGGTGGGGCAGGAAAGCGTCGGCCTGTTCGGCCGCGAATGGTCGCTACATGGCCTCTCGGGCGTGCTGCTCTATCTGCTCGGCTTTGCCGGCGAGATCTTCGTCCTGACCTCGGTCTACCTCGTCATGCCGGCCGGGCGCTTGCGCATGCGCCACGCCCTCATCGGCGGCGTGACGGCGGCGGTGCTCTGGGAGATCACGCGTCACGTGCTGGTGTGGTACTTCGCGACGCTGTCGCAGGTCAACGTCGTCTATGGCTCGCTGACGACCGCGATCGTCGTGCTGCTGAGCCTCGAAATTGCGCCGACGCTGCTCCTGCTCGGCGCCCAGGTGATCTCGGAGTACGAGCGGATCGGCGTCACCGACGCGAGCCGCGAGCCGGCGACGTTTCGCACCGCCTGACGACGGGCGAGCCCGCGCTACGCCTTCGACGCGAGCAGGACGGCGACGCGGTCGTGCAAGCCCGCGGGCGTCACGTCGGCGGGCGCCACGGCATCGCCGGCAATCAGGCTGACGCGATTGAAAAGGCCGCGACGGAACGGCCGGCGCATCGGCGCACCGTCGGCGCGCGAGAAAAACGAGCCCCACAGGTTCTGCAGGGCCAGCGGAACCACCGGCACCGGGTTGGATTCGAGCAGCTTCATCACGCCGGCTTTGAACTCGCCCATCTCGCCGGTCTTCGTGAGACCGCCCTCGGGAAAGATGCAGAGCAGGTCGCCGTCGCTCAGCACCTCGCGGGCCCGGGCGAAGGCTTGCTCGTAGATCTTCGCGTCGACCTTTTGCGGCGCGATCGGGATCGCCTTGGCCAGCCTGAAGAACCAGCCGAGCACCGGGGTTTTGAAGATCTCGTGGTCCATGATGAAGCGGATCGGCCGCGGGCTGGCCGCCATGAGCAGCATCGGATCGACGAAGGCGACGTGGTTGCATACCAGGATCGCCGCGCCCGCGGTCGGGATGTTCTCGTCGCCACGGACCTTGAAGCGGTAGACGAGCCGCGCCATGATGAAGGCGACGAAGCGCAGAAAGTATTCCGGCACGAGCATGAAGATGTAGAAGGCGACGATCGCATTGAGCAGGCCGACGACCAGGAACACCTGCGGCACCGTCAGCCCCGTCTTGATCAGCGCGCCGACGATGACCGAGCTGCCGATCAGGAAGAGGGCATTGAGGATGTTGTTGGCGGCGATGATGCGGGCGCGGTGGCTCGGCTGCGAGCGCATCTGGATCAGCGCGTACATCGGCACGCTGTAGAGGCCGGCAAAGAGCGAGAGCAGGCCCAGGTCGGCCATCACGCGCCAGTGCGCCGGCTCGGCGATGAAAGTCGACAGCGTGTAACCGGCCGAGGGCGCGAGGCCGCGCGAGGCGAAGTAGAGGTCGACCGCGAACACGCTCATGCCGATGGCGCCGAGCGGCACCAGGCCGATCTCGACATGGCGCCGCGACAGCACCTCGCAGAGCAGCGAGCCGATGCCGATGCCGACCGAGAAGACGACCAGGAGCAGCGAGGCGACCTGCTCGTCGCCGTGCAGCACCTCCTTGGCGAACGACGGAAATTCGGCCAGGAAGGCGGCGCCGAAGAACCACATCCAGGAGATACCGAGCAGCGAGCGGAAGACGACCAGGTTGCCGTGCGCGAGCTTCAGGTTCTGCCAGGTTTCGGTAACCGGGTTCCAGTTGATGCGCAGCTGCGGGTCGGTCGACGGCGACGCCGGCACGTACTGGGCGACGATGCGGCCGAGCAGCGCCACGCCGACGCAGGCGAAGGCGACGTAGTGCCGGCCCACGCCTGCGATGCCGACGAGCAGGCCGCCGGCGACCTGGCCGAGCAGGATCGCGACGAAGGTGCCCATCTCGACCATGCCGTTGCCGCCGGTCAGCTCGCGCTCGCCGAGGTGCTGCGGCAGGTAGGCGAACTTCACCGGGCCGAACAAGGTCGAGTGCAGTCCCATCAGGAACACGCAGGCGAGCAGGATGTAGGGACTGGCGATCCAGAAGCCCCAGCCGGCGAGCAGCATGATGCCGATCTCGAGGTTCTTGACGAAGCGGATGACCCGCGTCTTGTCGTACTTGTCGGTGAGCTGGCCGCTGGTCGCCGAGAACAGCAGGAACGGCAGGATGAAGAGGGCGCCGATCGTCAGGCCGGCGAGCTGCGGCTGCAGGAAGGCGTCGCTGAGCTGCAGCTGGTAGGTCACCATGACGGTGAACGCGAACTTGAACAGGTTGTCGTTGCCGGCACCGAGGAACTGGGTCCAGAAGAATGGCGCGAATCGGCGCTGGCGAAGCAGCGCGAACTGGTTCGGGTGGTCGTGTGCCTGCGCGGCGCGCGGGTTCGGGGCGGTGTCGGCGGGGATGTCCAAGCGGGTCTCCAGAAAGGGCTCGTCGGAGGGCGTTCGAATCTACCTGATGACCTGGACTTTTCCACCCAGGCTGGAGCGGTCGAGCCAGCGAAACGCGGAATCGACGGTGACCGTCTCGATGCGGTCGGTGAAGCGCTTCTCGTTCGGATGATCGTCGAAGGCGTCCTTCGCGGCGAACATGCGCGCGCCCAGCCGCTCGAACGCCGACAAGCGCAGCGTCGTCGGCTCGTAGCCCTTCAGGCGCAGCCATGCCTGGGCCCGCTTGCGCGTGTCGGCCAGCTTGGCCAGCGTGAAAGTACCAGACAGCAGAAACAGCCAGCTCACGCCGAGAAAGGCCTTGTAGGTCGGGCTGATCTCCATCTGCACCAGGCCCCAGGCGGTGAGGCCCGCCGCCAGAGCGAAGCCGGACCAGACGACCATGCCCCACAGCGGCGTGTCGACGGCCTTCTTCTCGTTGTCGCGGATGAACTTGGCGAGCGCGAAGGCGGTCGAGAGGCAGAAGACGTAGCCCATCATCATGAAGGCGCGATCGAGGTCGCGACCCGGTAGATGCGCGAGGCCTATGGCGCAGAGCGCGGCGGCGATGAAGAAGGAGATCCAGACCTGAGCCTTCCAGGCCTTGGTGTCGTGACGGATCGGTGTGACTTGCATGGCGTCCTCTCGCGAGGTCTGAGGGGATGAACAGGATTCATCTTCACAAGATGCGAGCACGCGCACCATCGCCTTGAGGAGCGTGGCGGCCCGGGCCGCCGGCGGTATCGGCGGGCGCTACCGGGGCGGTGTCGCTTGCGCGTACCTTGCGCCGGCGAAGCGCGGCCGGCGGTCTCGCTCGGCGATACTGGCTGCGCCACGCCCGCCATGAGCACCACTCAGGACCTTGTCAACGCGCTGAAGGCCGAGTTGCGCGCCGCCGGCATCACCTACGCCGACCTGGCCGACGCGCTCGGCATGTCGGAATCCAGCATCAAGCGGGTGTTCGCGAAGTCGGACATGCCGCTGTCGCGCATCGACGCCATGCTGCGCGTACTGAAGCTGGACTTCGCCGAACTCGCGCGCAAGGTCGCAGACGCGCAGCCTCTGTCGCACGAGCTGAGCGCCGAGCAGGAGGCGGCCGTCGTCGCCGACCGCCGGCTGCTTCTGCTCGCGATCTGCTGCCTCAGCCAGTGGACTTTCGAGGAGATGACGGGCGAGTACCTCTTCAGCGACGCCGAGTGCGTGAAGTACCTGGCCCGGCTCGACCGGCTCGGCATCATCGAGCTGCGCCCGCTGAACCGCTACCGATTGAAGGTCGCCAAAGGATTTCGCTGGCTGCCACACGGGCCCGTGATGCGCTACTTCCGCGAGCACGTGGCCGCCGACTACCTGAGCGGCGGCTTCGCCGGCGAGGGCGAGCTGATCATGCTGGTGCACGGCGAGATCACGAAGAGCCTCGCCGCGACGCTGGTCGAGCGACTGCAGCGGGTCGGCCAGGACTTCGCGCGGGCCCACGTCGCCGAGCAGAAGCTGCCCGACGAGCAGCGCACGCCGTACACGCTGCTCGTGGGCATGCGGACGTGGCTGTTCGCGGCGTTCCGCGACCTGAAGCGGGTGCCGCCGCCCTGAGATCCTTCGCAGCCCAAGACACCCAAGCAGCGCATCTTCGTCGTCGTTGCCTCGCCGATATCGACGGCAAGACGACGCGTGCGTCCGGTCGCCGAGGGCCGGTTCAGGCCTCGAGGCGATCGAGCGCGTAGCGGGCGCCGTCGTATTGCCCCAGCACGTCGACAAGCCAGGGCAGCACGCCCGCGAGCCGGGCATGGAGGTCGTGCGGCGGATTGATGACGAACATGCCGCTGCCGGCCAGGCCGAAGCCTTGCGCGTCGGGCTGCTGGACGCTCAGGCGCACGTGCAGCCAGGCCTTCGGCGCCAGCGCTTCGAGCCGCTTCGGCAGGCCGGCCGCCTGCACCTTGCTGACCTGCGGATACCAGACCATGTAGACGCCCTCGGCGAAGCGCGCCAGCGCCTCGCGCAGGGTCGCGACGACGCGCGGATAGTCGCCATTGCCTTCGTAGCTGGGATCGATGAGCACGGCGCCGCGTCGGGTCGTCGGCGGCAGCTGCGACTTCAGGCCGTCGAAGCCGTCGCCGTCGTAGGCGATCGCGTCGGGCGTCGCCGCGAGCGTGGCGCGCAGGATCTTCTGCTCGGTCGGGTGCAGCTCGAAGGCGCGCAGCTGATCCTGGCGGCGCAGCAGCATCTGCGCCAGCGCCGGCGAGCCGGGATACTGCGCCAGCACGCCATCGGGGTTGAAGCGGCGCACCAGCTCGACGTAGTCGGCCAGTACCTCGGGCAGGTCGGTGCGTGTCCACAGCAGACCGATGCCGCGCTCGTACTCGCCTTTCTTCTGGGCGTATCGACCCTCGAGCGAATAGCCGCCGGCGCCGCCGTGCGTGTCGACGAAGCGATAGCCCTTCGGCTTCGCATTCATGTGGCGCAGCACGAGCATGAGCATGGTGTGCTTCAGCACGTCGGCATGGTTGCCGGCATGGAAGGCGTGGCGGTAGGCGAGCATGGCGATGTCGGCGGGCGGACACCTAATGTAGAGCCCGCCGCGGCGCCAGGCCGGCAAGGCCCGGCGGCAGAGCGCAAGGCACTGTCCCGGCAGGTTCGGGCGGCATCACGTAGTCTTCAGGGTTTTCCCTCAGACCGTCTTCCTCCATGTCCAGCCTCTTCGAGCCCGCCCGCGTCGGCGACCTGAACCTTCGCAACCGCATCGTCATGGCGCCGCTTACGCGCGATCGGGCCGGCCCGCGGCAGCGGCCGACACCGCTCATGGCCACCTACTACGCGCAGCGCGCCTCGGCCGGCCTGATCGTCACCGAGGCGACGCAGATCAGCGCCGAGGGTCAGGGCTACCTGGACACGCCCGGCATCTACAGCGACGAGCAGATCGCCGGCTGGCGCCGCGTCACCGATGCGGTCCATGCCGCGAGCGGCACGATCGTCGTCCAGCTCTGGCACGTCGGTCGCATCTCGCATGTCTCGCTGCAGCCGAACCGGCAGTCGCCGGTATCGTCGACGGCGCGTGCGGCGAACGGAAAGACCTTCACCAAGGACGGCTTCGTCGCCGTATCGAAGCCGCGTGCCCTGCGCGAAGACGAGCTGCCGCGCATCGTCGCCGACTACCGCCATGCGGCGCGCTCGGCCGTCGCTGCCGGCTTCGACGGCGTCGAGGTGCACGGCGCCAACGGCTACCTGCTGGAGCAGTTTCTGCGCGACAGCATCAACGACCGCAGCGATGGCTACGGTGGGACGCTGGCGAACCGCGCGCGCCTGCTGCTCGAAGTGATGCAAGCGGTGGTGGCCGAGGTCGGCGCCGGCCGCACCGGTCTGCGCCTCTCGCCGGTGACGCAAGCCAACGACGCCCAGCAGGACAGCGATGCGCAGTCGCTCTTCGACCACGTCGTCGAACAGCTGGCGCCGCTCAAGCTGGCCTACCTGCATCTCATCGAAGGCCAGACCGGCGGCGCGCGCGACAACGTCGCCTTCGACTACGCCCAGCTGCGCGAGCGCTTCAAGCGCGACCACCCGCACGGCGCCTGGATGGTGAACAACGGCTATTCGCGGACCATGGCGATCGAGGCGGTGGCGAACGGCGGCGCCGACCTCGTCGCCTTCGGCCGCCCCTTCATCTCGAACCCCGACCTGGTCGAGCGGCTGCGTCGCGATGCGCCGCTGGCTGCCTTGAACCAGAAGACGCTCTACGGCGGTGGTGCCGAGGGCTACACCGACTATCCGGTGCTGGCCGCGGCGTGAGCTGACGGCATCGACAAGCGCGTCAGCCTTCGGCGGCACGCCGCATGCGGGCGCGAAACAGCTCGGTGATGCCGACCTCGCGCGGCCCGGGCACGAGCGTGAAGGTCTGTCCTGCGGCGATCGTTCCCGGCACGCGCACGGCGAGGTAGGCGCCGCACCAGGCGCTTTCGACCATCAGCTTGGCAGCGTGCTTGAAGCCCATCGCCGCGACGAACTTGAAGCAGGGAAAGCGCGGCTCGCTGACGGCGAGCTCGCAGCCCGCAAAGCGCAGCACGTCGCCGATCCAGAGGTCGCTCTCGACGACGCCTTTCAGCGTCAGGTTCTCGCCGAGCGAGCCGAATGGCAGGTCTTCATCCCACAGCGCCACCTGGGCCTGCGCCCGCACCGTTTTCCAGAATGGGTAGTGCTCGCTCGGGTAGGCATAGACGGCCTTGCTCAGGCCCCCGTGCACGGTCAGGTCTGCCTGCTCGTCGCCCTCGATGCCGAGCGGCAGGACGGCGCGCTCGCCTTCGACTGCGCGCTTGCCGATTGCCGTCATCACCTTGCGGCCATTGATCGCCACCGCCTGCGCGCGCGCCACGTTCAGGCCGAGGACGGCGCCCGCCTTCATCGAGGCACGGGCTCAGGTCGGCGCCGCGTAGCCGCGGTGCGAGGCGACGACGGCGTGGCCACGTCGGCCGGCGATCCAGTCGACGAAGATCCTGCCTGCCGGATGGGTGGCGCGAAACGCGCGCATCGCGCGTACCGATTCGGCGAGCTTCGGGTCGCCCTCGGCCAGCACGGCCAACGGCGCGCCACCGGCCGCCGCCCAGGCGCCGCGCTCGACCAGCGCGTAGGCACCGCGGGCACGCACGCGGGCCACGAAGCCGCCGGTCGCCGGCGTGCTCGCATACCAGGGCGCGAGCGGCTCGATGGCGGCGGCGCGCCAGAGCGCCTGCTCGGCCAGATGGGTTCCCGAGCCATCGCCCGGCGACAGGAAGACCAGGCTGTCCGGCGCCGCCGCCGCCAGCTCGAGAATCCGCGCCAGCACTTCGACGCCGCTGCGCGACGCGGGCGGTGGCTTGCCGCGGACCCGCGGCGCCGGGCCGACCAGCACGAACTCGCCTGCGGCGATCGGGCGCCGGTCGTGGACCAGCCCCTGTTCCTCGAGCGCCGCCTCGGCGCGCGGCGCGTTGGTCAAGGCGGCGTCGAGCTCGCCTTCCTTCAGCGCCTCGAGCACGGCCAGCGCCGGGCCGCCGACGAGCTTGACACCGATCCCGGTGTCGCTGCTGAAGGCGCGCTGCAGGCTCGCGCCGAGCCCCGACTCCACCAGCGCGTAGTCGACGCCGAGACGCAGCGGCGCGCTCGCGACCGGCGAGCCCTGCGCTCGCACCGTCGGCGCGCCGACCAGCGCGAGGCCGGCCAGGAGCAAGGGGCGACGCAGCATCGGCCCATTATTGCGGCGGCCGCGCACCGACGCGCGGTCGAAAGGGGGTTCGACCGCCCGCTACACTCGCGCAACTCACCGAGCAGGACGCCGCAGGGTCCGCCAGCGCCGCATCGACGCTCCGAGCCGCGGCGAACGAGACACCCGCCCGAAAGAAAGCAACACGCTGAAGCTTCCGCCGCCGCAATGCCGGCTGGCCGCGCTGCGCCCAAAGAATATTTTCGACGACTGGACTTCTCCATGAACCGACCCCTGGCGCACGGTGCGGCGATCGATCCTCCGCCCTATCTTCGCCACCGCAAGCTCGCCGAATGGGTGCGCGAGATGGCCGCCCTGACCGAAGCGAGCGACGTGCACTGGTGCGACGGCAGCGATGCAGAGTACGACCGGCTTTGCGCCCGGCTCGTCGCCGCCGGCACCCTTCTCAAGCTCAATCCGGAGCTGCGCCCGCACAGCTTTCTGGCACGCAGCAGTGCCGGCGACGTCGCCCGCGTGGAGGACCGCACCTTCATCTGCTCCGAGCGCCAGGAAGACGCCGGCCCGACCAACCACTGGATGGCACCGGCGGCGATGCGCGCCCTGCTGCAGACCGGCCGGGCCGACGGCACGCCGCCGCTCTTCAAGGGCGCGATGCGCGGCCGCACGATGTACGTCGTGCCGTTCTCGATGGGGCCGCTCGGCTCCGACATCGCGCATATCGGCGTCGAGCTGACCGACAGTGCCTACGTCGCCGTGAGCATGAAGGTGATGACGCGCATGGGCCGTCAGGTGCTCGACGTGCTCGGCGCCGACGGTCACTTCGTTCCCTGCATGCATACGGTGGGGGCGCCGCTCGCCGCCGGCGAGAAGGACGTCGCCTGGCCCTGCAACCCGACCAAGTACATCGTCCACTATCCCGAGACGCGCGAGATCTGGAGCTACGGCTCGGGCTACGGCGGCAACGCCCTGCTCGGCAAGAAGTGCTTCGCGCTGCGCATCGCCTCGGTGATGGGCCGCGCCGCCGCTGACAAGGCGTCGGGCAACCCGGGCTGGCTGGCCGAGCACATGCTGGTGCTCGGCGTGATCTCGCCCGAGGGCAGGAAGTACCACGTCGCCGCGGCCTTTCCCAGCGCCTGCGGCAAGACCAATTTCGCGATGTTGATACCGCCGGCGGCGCTCGGCCACTGGACGGTGACGACGATCGGCGACGACATCGCCTGGATCAAGCCGAGCCGGGACGGGCGGCTCTACGCAATCAACCCAGAGGCCGGCTACTTCGGCGTCGCCCCGGGCACCAACGAGAAGACCAATCCGAACTGCATGGCGAGCCTGCGCCGCGACACCATCTTCACCAACGTCGCGCTGACCGACGACGGCGACGTCTGGTGGGAGGGCATGACCGAGCAGCCACCGGCGCATCTGATCGACTGGCAAGGCCGCGACTGGACGCCGGCGCTGGCGCGCGAGAGCGGCGCCAAGGCGGCGCATCCGAACGCCCGCTTCACCGTCGCCGCCACCAACAACCCGGCGCTCGACCCGGCCTGGGACTCGCCGCAGGGCGTGCCGATCGATGCCTTCATCTTCGGCGGCCGGCGCTCGACCACGGTGCCCTTGGTCACCGAGGCGCGCGACTGGACCGAGGGCGTCTACATGGCCGCGACGATGGGCTCGGAGACGACGGCTGCTGCCACCGGCGCCCAGGGCGTGGTGCGCCGCGATCCCTTCGCCATGCTGCCCTTCATGGGCTACAACATGAGCGAGTACTTCCGCCACTGGCTCGACCTGGGGGCGGCGCTGGCCGCACGAGGCGCTACCTTGCCGAAGATCTTCTGCGTCAACTGGTTCCGGAAGGGCGCCGACGGCAAGTTCGTCTGGCCCGGCTACGGCGAGAACATGCGCGTGCTCGAGTGGATCGTGCATCGCGTCGAGGGCACGGCCGAGGGCGAGCTCACTGCCTTCGGCACGACGCCGCGCTACGACGACCTCGACTGGTCCGGGCTGGCCTTCGATCGCGCCAGCTACGAGCGCGTGACCGACCTCGACGCCGCCAGCTGGGCCGGCGAGCTCGAGTTGCACGACGCGCTGTTCCAGCAGCTCGCCTACCGCTTGCCCGACGAGCTGCCGCAGGTGCGCCAGCGCATCGCCGCGCGGCTGGCCGGCTGAGCCTCGACGCGGCGCCCCGCACCGTGGCCTTTTCCGATTCGGCGCCGCCGTCGCGGCCGCCCCTTGCCGCCTCTGCGCAGGACCTGAGCGACGCCGAGTTCGCCGAGCTCGACGACCTGCTCGCCGGCATTCCCGAGCCGCTCGAGCCGCTCGACGCGGTCATGCTCGACGGCTTTCTCGCCGGTGTCATCGTCCAGCCCGAGCTGATCGCCACGGAACGTTGGCTGCCCCACGTCTTCGACGCCGGCGGCCACCGCTGGGGCGAGGCCGAGCCGACGCCCGAGCAGACACGTGCCCGCGAGCTGATCGCGCGGCGCCACGCGGCGATGAATCGTTCGCTCGCCGAGTTCGGCGGCTTCGACCCGCTCATCCTCGAACCGGCCGAAGACGAAGAAGGGACGACGCCCGACGGCGCTGACGCGCCGATCCTGGATGCGACGACGCGCGCCATCCTGCCCTGGGTCGCCGGCTTCGAGTTCGCGGCCAGCATCTTCCCGGCGATGTACGAGCTCGACGACGATGCCGTGGCGACGACGCTGACCCGGCTCTATCGCTTTCTCCCTGCCGAAGGCGACGAGGAAGAGGCGACCGCCGCCCTGCTCGCCAAGGAGCATCCGATCGCCACGCTCGATGCGGCGATCGAGGAGGTGGTGGCCTGCGTCGGCGAGCTCTACGACCTGACCGCGCCGCTGCGCTACCAGGTCGAGACCGTGCGGCGCGCCGCGCCGAAGGTGGGCCGCAACGACGCCTGCCCCTGTGGCAGCGGCCGCAAGTTCAAGCACTGCCACGGCGCTGGCGCCTGACGCGGCCTCGCGTCGCGCCACGTCCTCGCGCCACCTGCGCAAGACCGATGCGGCTGCAGCTGCTCTCGGACCTGCACCTCGAGACCGAGCAGTTCGATCCCGAGCCCGCGCCCGGCGCGGAGCTGCTCGTCCTGGCCGGCGACATCGACAGCCGGTGGCTCGGCCTCGAGCGCTTTGCCGGCTGGCCGCAGCCGGTCGTCTTCATCGCCGGCAACCACGAGTTCGACGGCCGCGACATCGAGACCGCGATGCCGGCGCTGCGCCAGCGCTGCGGCGAGCTCGGCATCACGATGCTCGAACGCGAAAGCCTGATCGTCGCCGACGACCGGGGCGGCAAGATCCGCCTGCTCGCGACGACGCGATGGAGCGACTTCGACCTGTTCGGCGCTGCCGGCCGGGCCAAGGCGATGCGCGCCGGCGCCTACTTCATGAACCTGATGCAGGCGAGCTGCGGCGAGCGGCCGTTCGACGTCGACGCGGTGCGCGCCGAAGCACTGGCCTGCCGCGCCTGGCTCGAAGCCGAGCTGATGCGGCCACCCGCCGGCTGGGAGCGCACCGTCGTCATCACCCATTTCGCACCGAGCCTGCGCAGCGCCGACCCGCGCTACGGCGCGCGCAGCGGCACGGCGAGCTTCTGCAATGCCGACGACGACCTGATTCCGCGCGCCGACCTCTGGATCCACGGCCACCTTCACTGCCGGCAGGACTATCGCGTCGCCCGTGCCGGCGGCTCGACGCGCGTCGTCTGCAACGCGCGCGGCCATACGCGCCGCGGCGAGACCGAAGGCCACGCGCCGCTGTTGATCCTCGAGATCTGAGCCCGCGCCTTCGCGGCGCGACCGCTACAGGCTCGAGCGACGTCGCAGGCGCAGCTCGAAGCGGGTCGGTGCGGCCGCCGCTTCTCGCTCGGGCACATCACCCAGGGACTGCGGCTCGAGCGTCGTGATCGCGTCGAGCCCGAACGCGGTGCCCATGTCGGCCGGGTCGCTGCCATGGCGGCGCGTCGCGCGACGCGATGTCAGCGCAAGCAACCAGCGGGCACCGGCCATCAGGTTCATCGGCTTCTCCGAAGCGAACAATCGCGGCGACGAGCATCGGCCGCGGTGGTCGCGGCGATCCGCGAACGGCGCGCCCGAAAGCGCCACAGTTCGCAGCATTCGTTGTAACGTCGGAGAAGCCCGGCTGGTTTACCAGTCGCCGGCGTATTTGTTGCCGTTGGCCTTGTAGCTGGCGACCGCCTTCTTCAGGTCGCGGTACTCCTCGCACGGCAGGAAGCACGCCTTGTCGAGTGCGGCCAGACGTTGCTCGGCCATCGGCAGGTTGCCGGTCATCAGGTAGAGCTCGCCCGAGTACTCGAGCGCGCCGCGGTGCTTGGGATTGATGCGCAGCGCCTCGTTGTAGAACTTTTCGGACTCCGCGGCATTGGTCGAGCCCGACTTGCGCAGGCTGTAGCCCATCAGGTTGTTCCAGTCGGCGTCGCCGGTGTCGTTGACCTTCTTCAGCTCCGCGACGGCGCCCGGCCAGTCCTTGGCGGCGATCTTGGTGCGCGCCGGGGTCAGCTTGTCGTTGGGCGCCGCGCTGTCGACGGCGAAGCTGGCACTGGCGGCGAGCAGCAGGAGCGGGGCCAGAAGGATGCGATGGAACCAAGTGTTCATGCCGAACCTTTCATCGTGAACGGGTGAGGCAAAGGATAGCGTCTGGCAGCGCGTCCGAACAGCGGCCAGGGGCGGCGGCGCTTCGGTCCTAGAATCGCGCCCCTTCGCCCGGACTGGCCCTCGCCCATGCCGACCGCTCCCGGATACTGCGCCATCGATTTCGGCACCTCCAACTCGGCCATCGCGATACCGCAGGGCCGGGGCGCGATGCGCCTGATCGAGCTCGAGCCCGGCTACCGGACGATGCCGACGGCGGTCTTCTACGCCGCCGAGGGCGAGACGCACGAGAAGCCGCGCTGCGAGTTCGGCCGCGCTGCCGTCGCCGCCTACGTCGACGGCATCGATGGCCGGCTCATGCGCTCGATGAAGAGCATTCTCGGCAGCACCCTGATCGACCGCACCACCGACATCGGCGGCGACCGCGCCGTGCGCTATCTCGACGTTGTCGCCACCTACCTGGCGCACCTGAAGCGCCGCGCCGAGGCCGAAACCGGGGCGACGATCGGCCGGGCCGTGCTCGGCCGGCCGGTCTTCTTCGTCGACGACGACCCGGCGCGCGACGCGCAGGCACAGGCGGCGCTGCAAACCGCGGCCAGGCGGGCCGGCTTTCGCGAGATCGCTTTCCAATACGAGCCGATCGCCGCCGCCTTCGACTACGAGCAGGGCGTGCAGCGCGAAGAAAAGGTGCTGGTCGCCGACATCGGTGGCGGCACCTCCGACTTCTCGATCGTGCGCGTCGGCCCGCTCCTGGCCGGCAAGGCCGAGCGCAAGGACGACATCCTCGCCAACCATGGCGTGCACATCGCCGGCACCGACTTCGACCGCCGCGTCGAGCTGGCGAGCGTGCTGCCCCTGTTCGGCTACCGCGCCTTCGGCGCTGCCACGGCCGATGCGCCGGCGCGCGAGGTGCCGAGCGCGGTCTACTTCGACCTCGCCACCTGGCACCTCATCAACACGATCTACCAGCCGGCGCGCGTCGCCGAGCTGCGCGGCATGCGCTCGTTCTACGCCGACCCGGCGCAGCATCGGCGGCTGATGAGCGTGGTTGCGCAGCGGCTCGGCCACGAGCTGCTGGCGCGTGCCGAAAGCGCCAAGATCACGGTTGCTGAAGGCGGCGCCACCGAGATCGATCTCGGCCAGGTCGAGGCCGGTCTCCGCGCCGGCTTCGACGAGGCGCAGGCGCAGGACGCGCTGGACGCCGATCTCGATCGCATCGTCGCCGCGGCCGAGACGACGGCGGCGCAAGCGGGGCTCCGCGCCGACCGCATCGACGCGCTCTATTTCACCGGTGGCTCGACCGGACTGCGCCTGCTCGGCGACCGCCTGCAGCGCGCCTTTCCCGCGGCGCGTCCGGTGCGCGGCGACCGCTTCGCCAGCGTCGCCACGGGGTTGGCGTTGCACGCGGCGCGGCGCTTCGGTACCGCTTTGTCATCCTGAGCGCAGTGAAGGATCTCGTCGTAGCCCGGAGATCCTTCGCTTCGCTCAGGATGACAGGCCGCTGTGGTTCAGCCGTCGAGCACCGCCGCCATCGCCAGACCGGTCGCCTCGACGTTGCCGGTATTGAGCCCGGCGATGCAAAGCCGCCCCGAGCGCACCAGGTAGACCGCGAACTCCTCGCGCAGGCGATCGACCTGCTTCGGGTCGAGGCCGGTGTAGCTGAACATGCCGCGCTGGCTGAGGAAGTAGCCGAAGTCGCGGCCCGGCATCTTCTTCAGCAGCGTCGCGTGCAGCGCTTCACGCATGGCGCGGATGCGGTCGCGCATGGCGCCGAGCTCGCCTTCCCAGAGCGGCCGCAACGCCGCCTCGCCGAGCACGGCGGCGACGATCTGGCCGCCGTGGATCGGCGGGCTCGAGTAGTTGCGGCGCACCGTGAACTTGAGCTGGCCGAGCACGTTGACCGCCTCTGCAGCATCGGCGCAGGCGACGCTGAGGGCGCCGCAGCGCTCGCCGTACAGGCTCATGCTCTTCGAGAACGAGTTGGCGACGACGAACGACATCGGCCGTCCGTCCTTGCCGCGTGCGGCAGCGAGCGTCCGCACGGCATAGGCGTCTTCTTCGATGCCGTCGCCGAAGCCCTGGTAGGCGAGGTCGAGGTAGGGCAGCAGCTCGCGCTCGGCGAAGAGCGGGATGAGCGCATTCCATTGCGCGTGGGTGAGGTCGACGCCGGTCGGGTTGTGGCAGCAGGCGTGCACGAGGACGACGCTCTTCGCCGGGATGCGGCGCAAGGCATCGCACATCGCGTCGAACGCGAGCGCACCGGACGCGGCGTCGTAGTACGGGTAGCTGTGCACGGCGAGGCCAGCGCCTTCGAACATCGAGCGGTGGTTTTCCCAGCTCGGGTCGCTGACCCAGACCTCGCTGCCGGGCAGCCAGCGGGCAATGAAGTCGGCGCCGACCTTGAGGCCACCGCTCGAGCCGACCGACTGGATCGTCGCGACGCGCTTCTCGGCCAGCGCCGGATGCCCGGCGCCGAACAGGAGCAGCTGCACCTGCTCGCGGAAATTGGCCGCGCCTTCGATCGGCAGGTAGGGCTTGGGCGCGTTGCGTGCCACCACCATCGCCTCGGCCCGGCGTACCGAGTCGAGCACCGGGATCGCGCCGGCGTCGTCGAAGTAGATGCCGATCGACAGGTTGATCTTGTGCGGCCGCGGGTCCTTCTGGAAGTCCTCGTTCAGACTCAGGATCGGGTCGCCGCCGAACGGCTCGACGTGTTCGAACATGGTCAGGCGCCGAGCCGTCTCAAGCCTGACCGCGCGCCCACGGGGGCAGCGACCTCAGGGAGCGAGTGGGCAACATTTCGGATCAAGCCGCCAGGGCCGCTTCGATGTCGCCTTTCAGCGACCCGGGCGAATCGTTGGGCGCGTAGCGCTTGAGCACCTTGCCGTCCTTGCCGATCAGGAACTTGGTGAAGTTCCATTTGATCGTCTGCGTGCCCAGGATGCCAGGGGCCTCGGCCTTCAGCCACTTCCACAGCGGCGATGCTTTTTCGCCGTTGACGTCGACCTTGCTCATCATCGGAAAGGTGACGCCGTAGTTGAGCTGGCAGAACGACGCGATCTCGCCGTTCGAGCCGGGATCCTGGGCGCCGAACTGGTTGCTCGGGAATCCGACCACGACGAGGCCCTTGCCGCGGTACTCCTCCCACAGCTTCTCGAGGCCGCCGAACTGCGGCGTGAAGCCGCACTGGCTCGCCGTATTGACGATCAGGATCACCTTGCCGCGCTGGGTCGAGAGATGCGCCGGCTTGCCGTCGATGGAAAGCGCTTCGAAGTCGTAGATGCTGTGCGGCGTGGCGGCCATCGGGTCCTCGAGGAAAGATCGCTGGTAGCCGATGGTAGCCCGCGGGCCTCAGTGGCGCTCGGCCGACGCCAGCGTGGCAAGCAGGGCGCTGGCCACGATCAACCCGCCGCCCAGCGCCAGCCGTGGCGTCAGCGCGCCGCCGCCGAAGGCCACCGCCGAGCTCGATGCGAAGACGACCTCGGTCAGCATGATGACCGACGTGCGATTCGCCGGCAATCGCGCCGCGCCGAACTGCAGTGCCAGGTTGCCGGCGAGAAAGAGAAGGGTGAGCGCGGCCGTCGCCAGCATCCAGGCTGCGGCGGGCGTCGGCGGCCAACGCGCCTGGCCGTTCGCGGCGAGCGTGACCGCGAGCGTTCCGGCGACGATCGCGCCGCCCGCGAACATCGCCAGCGCCCGGCCTTCCTCGGGCCGTCCGGCTTCGCGTCGCAGCATCACGTTGTTGAACGCGAACGAGAAGCCGCCGAGCAGGCCGAGCCAGTCGGCGAGCGACCGCGGCAGCGGCAGCTGCGACAGGAAAGTGGCCTGGCTGGTGTCGGCCGCCGCCTCCGGCCAGAGCACGATCGCCGCGCCGGCCAGCGCCAGCGCGACGCGCAACGCCGCCGCGGTCGTGAAGCGCTCGTGCAGGACGACGCGCGCGAGCAGCACGGTCCAGAGCGGCATCAGGTAGAAGAGCAACACCACGCGCACGACGTCGCCGATGACGACGGCCCAGTTGAAGGCGGCGTTGGTCGTGCCCGAGGCGACGACAAGGAGCCAGAGCGCCGGCGTCGTCAGCACCTGGCGAAAAGCGCGCGGCCGCGCCGCGACGATGATCGTCGAGGCGAGCACGAAGATGATCGTCGTCGCCCAGAGCGGATGCAGCCCTGCCGCCTGCAGCCAGCGGAACGGCCACCACGAGGTGCCCCAGACGAGGGCGTTGAGGACCAGGGCCAGCGCGGCGAGGCCGGTCGCAGCGCTTGGGCGTGGCGGGATCGCTGTCGTCAATGCTTGTCGAGACGGGCGATCGAGATCAGGTGCGCGATCTCGACCGGATAGTTCGCGCAATTCGATCGGTGCCAGCGGCGGATCAGCCACGTCGTCACCGCGACCAGCGCGCCGAACACGGCGATCGCGGTGAACGCCTGCAGGCCGAAGCGCGTCATGCCGGTGTAGAAGGCGCCGAGGCCGAGGATGCAGGCCTGCTCGTTGAAGTTCTGCAC
>JANXXS010000279.1 GCA_025350505.1 Burkholderiales bacterium | reverse complement strand
GAAGCTGCACGAAAGCGCGATCCAGAAGATCGACAACACGAGCAGCAGCTTCTGGAAGGCGAAGAGCGGCGAGAAGGATTCGAGCGGCCTCGGCCTGATGGACCGGCAGCGCGTCAAGATGTGGCTGCGCGACGTCTATCGCGAGATCGACGAAGTAGGCGTCTGACCTTGCGCCTGCCGCGTCGCCGCTTTCTGCAGGGCGCGGCGGCGGTCGGCGCGATGCCGTACCTCGCCACCGGCCCGCGCGCCGCCGACCTGCCGCGCTTCGGCCTCGGCATCGCCTCGGGCCAGCCGCAGCAGGCCGGCATGGTCCTCTGGACGCGGCTCACCGGAAGCGACCTGCCCGAGCGCGTGACGGTGCGCTGGGAAGTGGCCAGCGACGAGCGTTTCCAGCGCGTCGTCGCGCGCGGCGAAGAGATCGCCGAGGCCGACTGGGCGCACAGCGTCCATGCCGAGCCGTCCGGGCTCGAGCCGGCGCACCTGTACTGGTATCGCTTCAGCGCGCTCGGCGAGCAAAGCGCGGTCGGCCGCACGCGCACCGCGCCGGCGCCCGACGCCGCGGCGAGCCTGCGCTTCGTCATCACGAGCTGCCAGCGCTATGACGTCGGCCACTACGCTGCCTGGCGCCACATCGTCGCCGAGAACCCCGACGTCGTCTTCTTCCTCGGCGACTACATCTACGAGTCGGCGGTCGGCCCGAGCCCGGTCCGCCGCCACGAAGGCGGCGTGGCGACGACGCTGGCCCAGTACCGCGCCCGCTACGCCACTTACAAGAGCGACCCGCTGCTGCAGGCGGCGCACCAGGCGGCACCCTGGCTGCTCGTCTGGGACGATCACGAGGTCGCCAACGACTACGCCAACATGCGCGGTGAGGACCTCACCCAGGACTTCGCGGCACGGCGCGCCGCCGCCTATCGCGCCTATTGGGAACACATGCCGTTTCCGAAGTCGGCGCGCCCGGTCGGACCCGACATGCGCATCGTCCGCCGGCTCGACTGGGGCACGCTGGCCCGCATCCATCTCGTCGACGATCGCCAGTACCGCGACGTGCAGGCCTGCGCCAAGCCCGACCGCGGCGGCTCGAACACGGTGCCGCTCGCCGCCTGCCCGCAGCTCGCCGATCCGAAGCGCAGCTTGCTCGGGTTCGAGCAGGAGCGCTGGCTTGCCGATGGATGGGATTTATCGCGGCCGTGGAACCTGCTCGCCCAGCAGTCGCTGATGGCGCGCTTCTCGTGGCGCGACCCGGCCCAGGGCGCGGTCTACTGGACCGACGCCTGGGACGGCTACGCGCCCTCGCGCAACCGGCTGCTCGGCGTCGTCGCCGAGAAAAAGGTGCCTGGCGTCGTCGTCCTCGGCGGCGACGTGCACAGCAACTACGTCGCCGACCTCAAGCCCGACTACGACGACCCGAGGTCGCCGGTCGTCGCCAGCGAGTTCTGCGGCACCTCGATCACCAGCCTGGCGTTGGCGCAGTCGCGCGTCGATGCCGCGTTGCCCTTCAATCCGCACATCCACTTCGGCCGCTCCGATCAACGCGGCTACATGAGCTTCGACCTCGACGCGACGCGCCTGAACGTGCGCCTGCAGACGGTCGACAACCCGCTCGATCCGCAAAGCGGCATCACGACGACGGCGCGCTTCACGGTCGACCCGAAGCGACCCGGGCCGATCGCCGCGTGATGCCGCCGCGGCGCGGCGGAGCGGAGAGCGTCAGAACAGGCCCGACTTGTCGGCGGCGCCGAACATCGTCCTCGACAGCTCCCCGAGCTGCGCATTGACATCCGGAGAAGGCGCGGTCACCGCCCGCGCCGCCCAGACGAGGCGCCCGGTGGCGACGTCGGTGACGCGGCCGTTCGCCGAATAGCCGGTGCTGACGCGGCCGCCGCCGATCGGCGCCTCGACGCCAACGCCGACGGCGCCGTGGCGCCCGAAGCCGAAGCCGCCGATGCCGATCGAAAAAGCCGGGCCGACGTCGCCCAACGCCGGCGCGATGGTGACGACGAGCAGCGCCTTGGCGCCGGCGCCGCGTGCCGCCGGCAGCAACTGGCCGTCGACGGCGCGATCGCCGACGAGCGGCGTGTCCGGAGCCGCGAACACCGGCGTTGCGCCACGCGCCACGACCTCGCTGGCGACCTGGTCCTGGCAGATCTGGCGCAGTACCGGGTCGTAGGCATCGCAGGCGATCAGCACTGTCGCGCCGTGCAGGAAACCCGACTGCGCGCCGAACTGCGGGTCGGTCCATTGCGCGTCGAGTTGCGGCGTGCTGGCGCAGGCGGCAAGCAGCAGCACGGCGATGGTGGCAGCGAGGCCGAGGCGGCGGGGCGAGGATGTCGTCATGCGATTCTCCCGGTGCGGCGAGCAGCGGGCGCAGGCTCGCGCGTCGTCGCGTCCAGCTTACTCGCGCGCGTCTCGCGTGGCACGTGCGCCTGTCACATCGACCTCCTGGGCCGGAACAAAGGTCGACGATCCGGACGACCGGCTCGGCTTCGCCGCTGCTACGATCGGCCAGGGATGGAACAACAAGGGAAGATGGAATGAGCGATGCTCCTGAGGCAAATCGGTTCGCGCCACCGACGGCGCACGTCGAGGACGTGCCAAGCGCCGGCGGTCTGATCCTCGCCGGCCGCGGCGCCCGGCTCGGCGCCGCCCTGATCGACGGCCTGCTCGCCGGCCTCGTCTTCTGGGGCATCTCGCTCGTCACGCCGTTCAACGTCTTCCAGGCGGCCGATCGCGGCGGCCTGATGCTGGTGATGATCGAGAACACCTTGGCCGCCTTCGTCATCTTCCTGGTGCTGCAGGGCTATCTGCTGCATACCCAGGGGCAGACGATCGGCAAGAAGCTGCTGAACATGCGCATCGTGCGCAGCGACGGGTCGAAGGCATCGCTCGCCCGCCTCGCCGGCCTGCGCTACTTCGTCAACAGCGTACTGGCTCTGATCCCGTTCGTCGGCTGGCTGTACGGCCTGCTCGATGCCTTGCTGATCTTCCGCGAGTCGCGCAAGTGCCTGCACGACAACCTCGCCGACACGATCGTCATCAAGACCTGATCGGAGCCACCTCCCCGCCGTCGTCGCACACGCCTTCATGCGCGCCGCGGTTTTCGCGGACAAGCTGCTCGATACCCGCTATCGCGTCGAGACGCCCGAGGGCATCGAGCTCGCGCTGGCGCCGGCCGGCGTCGTCGCGCGAAGCTACGCCTTCCTGATCGACTTCGGCGTCAGGATCGGCGTGTTCGCGGTCAGCGCCACGACGCTCCAGGTGCTCGGCGGCTTCGGCTTCGGCTTCGGTCTCGCTTTGCTCGTCTTCTTTGCGCTCGAATGGCTCTACCCGGTCGTTTTCGAGCTGTCGCCGTGGGCGGCGACGCCGGGCAAGCGGGCCCTCGGCCTGCGCGTCGTCATGGACACCGGCCTGCCGATCACGCCGGCCGCTTCGCTGACCCGCAACCTGCTTCGCGCCGCCGACTTCATGCCCTTCTTGTACGCCTTCGGCCTGTTCAGCATGCTGGCGCGCCGCGACTTCAAGCGCCTGGGCGATCTGGCGGCGGCAACCCTGGTCGTCTACGTCGCGCGTCCGCCCGTGCCCGACACGCTGCCCGCCGCCGCGGCCCGGCCGCCGGCGCATCGCCTGTCGGCGCGGGCGCAGTCGGCGCTGGTCGCGTGGGCCACGCGCGTGCCGCG
>JANXXS010000278.1 GCA_025350505.1 Burkholderiales bacterium | reverse complement strand
GTAGGGTTGTCCGAGATGGCTAGGTGACAACCGTGAGGTCGTTGAGACCGCCAGGTCAACCGTGCCCGCCAATCATCACATCAGTCGCATCACACAAAGTGCGGAAGAACCAATTTGCTACGCGCGGCCCGGGCTCCGGTTGATCTTGAGGCTGAGCGCGGGCGCGAGTCAACGCAAATCGGATTTGCTCGCGCGGTCCCATGTCATCGAGGTCACGCCTCGATCGCGAAGCGCTTGCTTGCGTACCTTGCCGGTCGGGGTCTGTTCGATGACATCGACAAACTCAACGAATCGGGGCAGTGCATATTTGGGCATGCGTGGGCGACACCAATCAACAAGCCCGACGGGAGACAGGTCTGCGGAATCGGAAATGACGACAGCCATGATCTCGTCCTCGCCGCCCGCGTCAGCCACCTTGACACCGATGACCGCGCACTGGCGAACACCCGGGTGGGCGGCGATGGCGGCTTCCACTTCGAACGCGGAAATGTTCTCGCCGCGGCGCCGGATCCGGTCGCGAATGCGGTCGACGTAGAACAGTCGGTCCCGCGCATCGAAGTAGCCGGCATCGCCGGTATGAAACCAGAGCGATCGCCAGGCTTCGACTGTTTTGTCAGGCATCCGGAAATAGCCAGACATGAAGACGCCAGGTTCCTTCGGTCGCCCGACAATCTCCCCGGTCTCACCCACGGGCATCGATTCGTCGGTCTCGGGATCGACGACGCGGATCTCCCAGAAGTCGTCGACCACCGTGCCGGCGCAACCGGGCTCCAGCGGCTGCGAAAGGTCGCCCCACACGGGTACGCAAAGTTCAGTCATGCCGTAGGCCTGAAGAATGCGAACGCCAAAGCGCCTCTCGAAGTCGGGCCCCCACTTGCTCGACACGGGGACCGACCAGAGGAGGCGCAACGGGTTGGTGCCGTCGTCCGCGTGCTCGGGCTGCTTGATCACGAACTCGGCCATGATCCCGGCCGCGAAGGTGACGGTCGAGCCGCTTGCGCGGATGTCGGCCAGCCACGACGAGGCGGAAAAGCGTCGAACGATGTGCACCTGGGCTCCTGCGAGAAGGCTCGCGTAGAGCTGCAGGAGTGCTGCCGTGCCATGAAAGAGCGGCATCGAAATGAACATCCGGTCGTTGGGGCCCAGACCGGTGCGCTTCATCGCGATCAGCGCGTTGTAGAAGCAGTGACCGTGCGTCATCATCACGCCCTTCGCCGGGCCGGTCGTTCCAGACGTGTACATGATCATGCACACCTCATAGGGCGTCGCGACGATCGTAGCGTTGTGCGCGACGCCTTGTAGCAAGGCCTGGAAGACGAGGTGGCGCGAGCCCGGGAGCGGTGCGGCTTCGCCGCCAATCACAACGGTCGCCGCGATGCGTAAAGCATGGACGCCGACGGCGTCAAACGCCGAACGAAGTTTGGCGTCGAGTACGACGATTCGCGGCTCTGCGTTGTCGAGCTGGTGCTGAAGAAATGCACCCTTGAGCTCGGTATTGATAGGTACAAAAATCGCGCCAAGCTTCTGCGCGGCGATCATTGTGAGAATGAATTCGCGCGAGTTGAAGGCCAACGTCATCACCCGGTCGCCCGTGGCAACGCCCAGCTCGGCAAAGGCCGCCGCCAACGTGCTGCTTTCGTCCTCGAGCTGCGCGAAGGTCAGCGTCGTGCCGTCCTCGAAGGTGCAGAAGATCCGATCGCCGAATGTCTCGGCTTGACGGCGAACGATCGAAAGGTAGGTCCAGAGGGCCTTCGGCAAGTCGGTCAAGGTTTGCACAGCTCTCCCCATCACGGGCTTCTCATTGCAATCGAAGCGTCATTTCCTTGCCTTGAACTGCTCCACTCCCTGCCGCGCGTCGACGTGCTGGCTCTGGTATTCGCGAAAGGCCCGCTCCTCGTATTGCATCGATTCCGCAAAAGTCTCGCGCTCTCCACTCAGGATCATCCGCTTGTAAAGCTGCACCGCAAAGCGGTTGCGCGATGCCAGTCGATCGACGAGCAAGCGGCTTTGCCGTTCGAAGTCTTCGGCAGGCCAGGCATGGCTCACGAGTCCCCAGGCGGCGGCCTGTGCTCCCGTGATGATCTCTCCGGTGAAAGCTAGATAGCGGGCTTGCTTGCTCGTCAAGTGGCGTGCCACGCGCACCGTGGCACCCAGGCCCGGGGCAAGTGCGTATTCCAGGTGTCGATCGCCGATCGAGGCGTCGGCCGTGGCGACGGCCATGTCGCAGGCGGTAAGAATCTCATAGCCGCCGGCGAGGGCGAAGCCCTCGACGAGCGCCAGCGATATAAACGGACCGTCGGCGAGCCGGTCGCAGATTCGGCGCAGTCGGCCGATGTAGGCAAAGAGGTCGCGCTCGAGGTCGTCGAAGAGGGTGGCGACGTACTTGAGGTCGGCGCCTGAGCAGAAGTTGGAACCGGCGCCCCTCAACACCAGCACGGTGGCGTCGTTCTTCTCGGCAATGTCTAGGGCCCCCTCGAGGCCGCTGACGATGGCGTCGTTGAGCGCGTTGAGGACGCGCGGGCGGTCCATCGTCGCCTCGACGACGTGGGGCGTTTGGCGCACCATGACGTCGCCAATCCTTTCGCCGTCGCTTTTTTTCATGTGCACTCCTGTTGTGGCACTTCGCTCAGGCGGCGAGGAAGCCGCCGTCGACCGCAAACGTCTGGCCGGTGACATAGCTGGCCTTGTCCGACAGGAGAAAGGCGATGAGGGCCGCCACTTCCTCGGCCTCGCCGAAGCGACCCATCGGCACCTTGTCGAGAACCAGCCATTTGGCAAGCGATTCGTTCTCCCGCAGCTTGACGGTCATGTCGGTCTTGACCCAGCCAGGCGCGACAGCGTTGACGCGGACACCGCGCCTTGACCACTCGACTGCCAGCGTTTGCGTCATGGCGTCGACGCCACTCTTGCTCGCCGAATAGGGAAGTGCTCTGGGGATGCCGGCAGCCGCGGTGACAGAAGACACCGAGACGATGCTGCCGCTGCCGACCTCCAGCATGTGCCGTCCGACGGCCTGAACGAGAAAGAACAGGCCACGCAGGTTGACCGAAATCACCTCGTCCCACATCGCCTCGTCGAGGTCCTCGGCGCGTATGAAATAGGGACTGATACCCGCGCAAGCGACGAGCCCGTCGATCCGACCCATCCGGGATGCGATGACGTCGACCTCGCGTCTTGAGGCCACTGTGTCGGTCACGTCGAAAGCCACTCCGTCGCAGGCGACGCCAAGCTCGAGAAGCGCGCTTACCCCTCTGTCGACCGAAGCGGACGTCCGACCCGTGATGACGACACGTGCACCGGCCGCCGCGACCGCGGCCGCGACTGCGCGCCCGATTCCGCGCGTTCCTCCGGCGACAAGAACAACCTTCTCAGGCCGCGTCCTGGGTATATCTGGCATGTCGCAACCCGAGAGTTACTTTCGTGACCCTGTAGAGTACACCATTGACTATTAGGTTACTCGTTCGTATATTGACGTTGAAAGGTGGCGGACTGCCGCCACGATTTGGAGGCAACGATGATCGAAGTCAGCGAGCAGGAAGTGCACCACTTCCGCCGGCACGGTTGGGTTCGCGTGCCCGGTCTCCATGACGCCGCTCAGGTGGCAAAGCTGCTGGCGACAATGGAGAAGGGCTTCGCCCATCCTCCGGACGTGAACGAGACCTACGGCAAGGCGGCAGCTCACTCCCCAAAAGACGTCGTCTCCAACGGCGATGCGCAGACGGTCCTGCTCAATGTTCGCGAGCTCAACCTCTACTATGACGAGATCAAGCCCGTCTGCTGCGATCCGCGCGTTGGTGACGTCGTGCGTCAGCTCCTCGGTGTCGACAAGGTGCGCCTGTTTTCCGAGACGTACCTCAACAAGCCACCTGCCGGCAAGGCCACACCTTGGCACCAGGACTGGCCTTTGCAGCCGTTCGACCGGCGCGACACGGTGAACTGCTGGGTCGCACTGGACGACATCGTCCTGGAGCAAGGACCGCTCCAGGTGGTTTCGGGCTCGCACCGACTCGGTTCGCTCTACATGCCGGTCGATTTCTCCGAGGAGCAGTCGCTTTCTACACTGCTATCAAAGGAAGACATCGAACTGCTCTGGTCGCTGGCGGCCCCCACAGACCTCAAGATGGAAGAAGTTCCGGTCCACAGGGCGCCGTTCACCGCCGGTGACGCGCTCATCTTTTACGGCTCGGCGCTTCATGGCGCGCCAGGCAACCAGACGAAGCGACACAGGCGAGGCTACACGCGCTCCATCATCGGCTCGGACGTCCGTTACACCGGGATGCCGTATCTGAAGACCGACTCGGTCGGACTGGCGGCCGGATCAGCGTTCGATCTGCCTCGCTATCCACTGTTCGCCTGATGCGATGCCCGGTCAGTCGACGCAGCGAAAGCTGAAGTCGGTGATCCGACCTTCGCGGCGCTCGGCGAATTCGACTCGCACTCGACGACCCGGCTGCAAGCGCTGCATCGCCGCGGCGTGGTCGCTGAGGTCGACACCGTCGACGTAGTTGCCGATCGCCGAATCGACGCCATCCAGTCGCACGAAAGCGATCGCCACCGGCGGCGGACGCTTGCCCTCGAAGCCACGCACGACGATGGTTGACGCCTCGATCACGCCTTCGAGCCGAGCTTCGATCCAGACGTCGCAACGCTCGAAGCTGCGCTCGCAGTAGGCGCGTGGCGGCAGGTAGGTTAGGCCCGATTTCGTGCACCGGCTCGCCAGGATCTTACCGTCCCGAAGGCCTTGCATGAACGTTCCGGCCACTTCGCCAAGCGCGTACTGGTAGCGCAGCGTCACCTCGTCTTCGATAACGCCCGCGTCCTGACCCGGTTCGATTCCGTTCATGCTGTCGCCTCGTTCAGGGTGCCGCGTGGCTCGTCGCCGAACACGGTGCAGTTGCAAAACTGAGTGATGCCGCCGACGGCCGTCGATACGGCATTCCTGACGTTCGGGACCTGCATCTCCCCCGATTCGCCCATGATCTGGTTCGCCGCGTCGATGGCGCGGACGAGGCCGGTGACGCCGATGGGATTGGTGCAGAGGGTACCGCCCGACGGGTTGACGGCGACTGCGCCACCGCGTGTGTCCCAGTAGCCGTCGCGTTCGAGGCGCAGGGCGGTCCCCGGGCTGCAAAAGCCCATCTGCTCGAGCTGGATCGGCGTCATCAACGTGTAGGGATCGTAGAGCTCGGTGACCTGGATCTGCCGCAGCGGATCGGTGATGCCGGCATGTGTGAAGCATGCCCGCGCGGTTACCGCCGCCAGGTGGAAATCGAAGAACTCGCAGTCGGCCGTGGGGCTCATGCGGTCACCAATCCAGTACGTGTCGGATCGGCTGGCAATGCCGTTGATGAACGCCGGGCGTGAGCGGAAGCGCCGGGCCATGTCGAGGTTGCCGACGAGCATGGCCGCGCTGCCCGAGGAACGCGGGCAGATGTCGTAGAGCTTGAGGGGATAGGCGATCACCGGCGAACGCATGACGTCTTCGACGGTGATCAGGCCCTTGAGATGAGCATGAGGATTGGCACAGGCGTTTCGACGCGCACGCACCGCGACCCGAGCCAGGTCTTCCTGCCTCAGTCCGTGCCGTGCCAGGTAGCCCGTGGTCCACAAAGCCACAGACGTGTTGGTGGACAAGGGCATGTCCCGCTCATAGAAGACATCGAAGATCAGGTTCAGGATCTGCTGCGCATCGGGTGTCTCGGCAACCCGATCAGCACCGACGATCAGCACCGATCGATGCAAACCCGACCGCACGAGCATCGTCGCCGCCTGCAAGGCCGAGCCGCCCGTCGCGCCTCCGGTGTGCACACGCATGACCGGCTTGCCGGCGCCGAAGACGTGATCTAGCGCCCACCGGTCCGCATCCGCGACGCCCATGAAGTACGTGGGCGCAATCGAGAAGACGATCGCGTCGACATCGTCAGGCGTCATCGCCGCGTTGGCGAGCGCGCCTGCCGCAGCCGCTTGCGCCTGTTCGACGAAGGTGCGCGAGTTGTCGCGCGTGGCAAAGTCGGACTGGAACGTGCCAAGCACCGCGACCGGAATCGTCATTGCCGCTCTCCGGCCGCCTCGAACACCATGACAACGTTGCCCTGTTGCGCATAGCCATGGCAGGCGTGGGCAGCAGCCCAGCGGGTGCCGGGCCGCTGTACCGGACCTGCCTTGCCGGCGACCTGGCGGACCGCCTCGGTCGCGTGGACGAGGCCGGAGCAGAAGAACGGGTTCTGCGCGAAGGGCCCGCCAGCAGGCGACACTGCTTCGTCATCGCGAAGGCCAAATGCGCGAACGTATGCCGCCTCGTGGTAACCGGTCTGCGTATCGAGCTCCACTGCGCCCATCGCCGATTCATCAACCGCCGCTTGCTCCAGTGCGTTCTGCCAGGCGATGCGGGCCGAGCGCAGCGATCCGAGCCGGTCGTGGTCAAGACGGTACGAGTCAGTTGCCCAGCCGACGCCGGCGACACGCGCAATCGGCTTGATGGCGCGGTTCTCGCGCAGGAACGCTTCCGATGCGATGACCATCGACACCGCGCCGTCGGTCAGAGGCGCGCATTGCGCGGCGCGCAGCGGGGTAGACAGGTAAGGGGATTCGCCCACCTCCGCCGGCGTGGGGACGGGGTGCAACATGCCGCGCGGATTCCTCGCCGCTCGCGAATAGGCTTGGGCAACGCGGCGTGCGACCTCGGCCTCCGTCACTCCCATCACAGTCGAAACGGCCTGTGCGAACAAGGCGTCGCAGATGATCCGATCGAGACCCAAGGGTCGTGTGAAGAACGGCTCGGCGCGAAAACGCATGACCTGCTCGACGTCCGCCTTGGAACTCTTGCACCAGCTGGCCACGAGGCCGAGCTTCGACTCGCCGCCGAGGCACCGGGCAACCGCAAGGCAGAAGGCAGAGGCGCCCGAGTCGGTGACCTTCAGCTCGTCGGTCAGGTAACCGCCGGCTGGTGCCGCCATGAGCATGCTCGAGATGGGCCGGCCATCGAGCTCGTCGCAGGCGCCCAGAGTCACCGCGTCGAGCTGGCGCCGACTGACGCCGGCGCTGTCCAACGCCTCGCGAGAGGTCCGATAGACGATCTCCTCCAGGCGCAGCGAGGTCTCCCGCGCTCGCGGTGGATGAACAGCGAAGCCGATCACGTAAACTTTCATTGGGTTCGGTGTGAAGAGATGGGTATTTTGATAACTCACGGGTTACCGACATTGACGGACAGGTAACCCAAGCCATAGTATCACCGCATGAGCAACGCTATCCCTGCTCGACGCTCCAAGCGCATCGCGATTGAGGACGACGGCTCGAGCGCCTGGGGAAACGCCCTGCCGGGGTTGCGGGAACGCGCCGAGATCAAGCGCAACTCAATTATTCGGCAGGCAGCCAAATCGTTCAACCGGGCCGGCTTTCATGGCACATCGATGGACGACATCGCTGCCGATCTCGGCGTCACCAAGGCTGCTTTGTATCGCTACGTGCAGAACAAGCACGACATCCTCTTCGCGTGCTTCAACATCGGGCTTGATTCCGGTTTTGCGCACCTCGAGCGCGCCGAGCGGGAAGGCTCGAACGGCCTGGACAAACTGCGGACTGCGCTGCGCGGCTATCTCAAGGACATGATCGGCGAGCTCGGCCACCCGTCGGCTTTGCTCGAGGAAAACGCGCTCTTGCCGGAGCAGGCGCGTCTCATCATTCGGCGGCGTGATATCGCCGAGAAGAAGTTTCGCGCGATGGTGGCCGAGGGGATTGCCGACGGAAGCGTCGTCGCCTGCGATCCCAAGCTGGCCGTCTTCGCTCTGCTGGGCGCCATCCAGTGGGTGCCGAAGTGGTATCGCGACGGAGGCGAGTGGTCCGCCGCGCAGGTGGCCGACTCGCTGGTCGCCATGTGCACGCGCGGCATTGCTGCCAAGCCCGCGGCGCTCGGAGCGATGGTCAAGACATCGAGCGCCCGCAAGCCGAAGAGAAGCGACGGCAAACCGGCGCGCAAGGTCGCGTAGTCGACCGGGCGGACGCGCTTTTCGACTCACAAGGAGACAACCCCATGAATGGCTGGACCGAACGCTTCAAGTCGCGATGGGCGCGAGCCGCCGTCGCTGTCTCCTGCGCACTCGTCATCGCGTCGCCGGCCGAGGCCCAATACTCGGACAATGTGATCCGGATCGGCTTCATTACCGACATGTCGGGGCTGTTCGGCGACATCGACGGTCCAGCTGGTGCCGAGATGATCCGGCAGGCAGTGGTCGACATGGGCGGGACCATCGACGGGAAGAAGGTCGAGGTACTCGTCGCCGACCATCTGAACAAGCCCGACATCGCCGCGACGAAGGCGCGCGAATGGTTCGACACGCAGGGGCTCGACGTTCTGATCGGCGGAACGAATTCCGGGGCGCTCGCGGCCATGGCTAAGGTGGCCCTCGAAAAGAAAAAACCCTTCTTGGTCGTCGGAGGCGGCAGCTCCGCGTTGACGAACGAGCAGTGCACGCCCTACACAGTTCACTACGCCTACGACACGGTTGCGCTTGCCAGGGGAATCGGCTCGGCCGTCGTGAAGGCCGGTGGCAAGACGTGGTTCTTTCTCACATCGGACTATTCCGGCGGCACGCAGTTCCAGGCCGACACGACGAAAGTCGTTGAGGCCGCGGGGGGCAAGGTCATCGGATCGGTGCGTCATCCCCTCGGAGCCAGCGACTTTTCCTCGTTCTTGCTTCAGGCGCAGCAAAGCGGAGCGCAAATCCTCGCGCTTGCCAATGCCGGTGGCGACACGACCAACGCCATTAAGGCTGCGAACGAGTTCGGCGTCAACAAGACCATGAAGCTCGCCGCGCTGCTGATGTTCATCAACGACGTTCACTCGCTCGGCCTCAAACAGACGCAGGGGATGTATGTCGTCGACAGCTGGTATTGGGATCAGTCGGCCCAGTCACGCGAGTGGGCCGGACGCTTCTTCGAGAAGTTCAAGCGGATGCCGTCTTCGCTGCAGGCCGCCGACTATTCGGTGACCCGGTTCTATCTGAACGCCGTCAAGGCGGCGCACACCGACGACGGCGACAAAGTCATGGAGCAGATGCGACGATCGAAAGTCAACGACATGTACGCCAAGGGCGGCTACGTCCGTCCGGACGGACGCATGGTGCACGACATGCTGCTGCTGCGAGTCAAGACGCCGGAGGCATCGACCAAGCCTTGGGACTATTACGACATCATCAGCACGACCAAGGGCGAGGACGCATTCACCTCGAAAGCCGACTCCAAATGCGCGCTCTGGAAGTAGTGCGGTCGCCATGGACTTCCTGCTGAGCGAGGACCAGAAGCGACTGCAGGAGTCGGTTGCCGACTTCTGTGACGGGGAAGTCGCGCCCGGTGCCGAGGAACGTGACCGGACCGGCACGTTCCCGACCGCCTTGTTCGGCAAACTTGCTGGCCTGGGCGTGCCGGCCATTCCGCACGAACCGAAGTACGGGGGCCTCGGGCTGGGCACGTTCGACATGGTCATCGCTCTTGAGCAGATCGCACGCGTCGATCAATCGCTCGCGGTAACGACGATGGTCAACGCGGCCTCGGGCCTGACCTTCGCTCGCTTCGCGAGCGACCTCCTGAAGGACGGGTGGCTTGCCGATGTCGTCTCTGGCCATCGCATCTGCTCGCTGGCCGGTACCGAGCCGCAGGCCGGCTCCGATACGGCAGGTTCGACCACGCGGGCGAGGCCGACCTCCGATCAAGGGTGGAGCATCAGCGGAGAAAAGGCGTTCATCACCAATCCGGGCACCGATATCAGCTCGTTCACGATGGTCATGGCGGTGACGAGCCCCCCGGACGCGCAGCGCAAGTCGTTCTCGCTGTTTCATGTGCCGACCGGAACGCCCGGATATCGTATTGCCCCGTCGTACCGGAAGATGGGTTGGCGCTCGTCGGACACACATCCGCTGTTCTTCGACGATTGCCGGGTCGGTCCCGAGGCGGTCATCGGCGAGATCGGCAAGGGCCGCTTGATCACCCATCGCGGATTCCAGCAGGCTCGGGTGTTCCTCGGCGCCTGCTCGCTCGGCCTTGCTCAGGGCAGCCTCGACCACGCGCTCGCGTATGCCAAGTCGCGGCCAGCGTTCGGTGCCACCCTGGGTCGCTTGCAGCTGATCCAGGAAATGATCGCCCAGATGGCGGTGAAGATCGAGGCGGCCCGCATGCTCGTGTACCGCGCCGCCTGGCTATCCGATCACGGCCATGCGACGCTGAAGGATCTAGCGGCGGCGAAGTATTACGCAACCGAGATCGGAACCGAATGTGCAAACCTGGCCGTTCAAGTCCATGGCGGCTGGGGCTTTATGGACGATTGCCCACCTTCGCGCTATCTGCGCGACAACCGGATTTGCACGATCGGCGACGGCTCGAGCCAGATCCAGATGTTGTTGATTGCGCGTGAGCTCGGGCTCGATGTCGCATTCGGTAGTGAGCATTCGACAGACAGTTACCAGAATCCGGACTCACCGGGCGGGCGCAACGTAGATCGACCGAGAAAACGATAGGAGACAACATGACACATCGAACCCTTTGCGCGGGCTTGCTCACCGCCGCGGCTGCCACCGTCGCGGTGATGGCCATCTCGCCCGCAAGCGCGCAACAGACGATCAAGATCGGCATGACCTCGGCCCTAACCGGTCCTTATAACGAGTACGGCGAAGGCGCGCGTCGCGGCGTCGAGCTCGCGATCGAGCGGACCAACGCCAAAGGCGGAATCAATGGCAAGAAGGTCGAGCTGGCAACGCTGCTCGACGACCAGCTCGTTCCCGATCGCGCCGTGCAAAACATGCGCAAGCTCCTCGACGACAAGGACCTCGTTGCGATCATCGGGCCGGCGGGAACGGGTCCCACCCTGGCCGTCATCGACATGGTCACGGTCGACGGACGGCCCTACATGAATCCGATCGCGCAGGCCACGACGATCACGTACCCCGACGGCGGCAAGCCGCGTCCGAATGTCTTTTCGTTCGGGCTGCAGAACGACGTCGAGATGAAGATGCAGGCGCAATACGCCGAGACCAAGGGCTATCGCAAGGTCGGCACGCTGCACGAGAGTACGGCGGCAGGGGTCGGCGCTGCCGAGGTGATCGCGCGCCAGCTCAAGGCCGATGGCAAGCGGGGGCCCGTGGCCGATGAAAGCTACAACCAGAAGGCTCAGGACCTCACGGCGCAAATCGCCCGGCTGCAGCGGGCCGATGCCGACGTCATCGTGTACACCGGCTTGGGCGCCGATCTCGCCGTCGTCCGCCGGACGATGGCCCGTCTCAATTGGAGCGTTCCGCTGATCGCTAACAACGCTTCCCTGACACCGCCCTACCAAGACGGTGCCGGTGACCTAGTGGTGGGCACGCGCGGATCGATGATCGCCGCGTTCGGCGAGACGCCCCTTAACCCGGTTGCGCAGGAGTTCGCCGATGCCTACAAAGCCAAGTACGGCGCCGACAAGTTCTGGGGTTCCGATCCGGGGCGCCCGCAACTCTCGATGTCCTTGACCGTCGCCAACGCATACGACGCCGGCCTCGTGCTGTTTGAAGGCATACGCCTCGCCAACTCGACCGAGCCCAAGGCGATCAACAAGGCGATCGAAGGAATCAAGGGGTTTCGCGGCGTCAATGCGCTGTACACCTTCACGCCGGAGAAGCATCACGGCGTGGTCGAACGTGATCTGTCGATGTTCGAGTACACCAAGGCCGGCGACAAGATCGCCCTGAAGATCATCAAGGAGTGAGCCTGCCGTAGCAGGCGAGGGGCTCGGCGCCGTGGAGTTCGTCCTCCAGCTCCTTTTCGCGGGGATCTGCGTCGGCTCGACCTATGCGTTGATCGCCATGGGGCTGACGCTGACCTTCTGGACGACCCGGACGATGAACTTCGGCCAAGGGTCGCTGATGATGGTCGGCGCCGTCGCGGCAGCACTCTGTCTCGCGGCAGGGCTTCCGCCGCTGATCGCCGCAGTTGCTGGCATCGGATTGGCTGGGGTACTGATGTTGGGGGTTGAGCGCGTCGCCATCGGCCCTTTGCTGAAGAGCGCTGGCAGCATGGGTTGGGTCGTCTCGACCCTCGGCTTCGGGCTGTTCCTGCAGGGGTTCGTTACCAAGTACCTCGGCGCCCAGCCGATCGCGTTTCCGCCGCTGCTGTTCGACTCCTTGGCCTATGTCGAGATGTTCGGCGTCCGCCTGTCAGCCCAGTACCTCGCTGTGCTCGTGCTTTCGGTCACGCTGATGATCTTGATGGAAGCCTTTCTGCGGTACTCACGCTGGGGCCGGGCGGTGCGTGCGGTCTCACACGACGCCGACGTTGCCGCACTGGCAGGCATTCCCGTCCGTCGGGTGGTCGTCCTGTCCTTCGTCGCAAGCGGCTGCCTTGCCGGCGTGGCCGGCATCCTGGTCTGCCAGATCACCGGCACGGCGGACCCGCAGTTCGGCTTTAACCTAATCATCCTCGGCTTCGTCGCCGCCGTGGTCGGCGGCATGGGCAGCATCCTGGGCGCGCTCGTCGGCGGCCTCGCCCTGGGTGTGGCCGAAAAGATGGCGGGCGGGTTCTTCTCGACTGCCTTGGGCGACGCGATGGCTTTCGCCATCCTGATGGCCGTGCTTGCGGTACGGCCACAAGGCTTGTTCGGGCAACGCGAAGTGGCCAAGGTGTGACCCGTCGCTTCCCGCTGAAGGCCATCGGCGACACGCGTGTGCTGCTAGCGGCCGCCATCCTCCTCGGCATCGCCGCCCAGTTCACGAGCCGTTCGACGGTGCAGCTGTGGTCCTTCGTGCTGATCAACGTGCTGATCGCACAGAGCATCAACGTGCTCACAGGCATTGCCGGCCAGATCTCGCTCGGCCATGCCGGATTTCTGGCGATCGGCGCCTATGGCTCGGCGCTGGTCGTCAAGTCGGGCTCTTTGCCGCTGCCGGTCGGCCTGGTCGCCGCGGCGCTGCTCGGCGCGGCCGCCGGCTGGACGCTGTCGTTCGCGGTCGGCCGCGTGCGCGACCTCTACCTGGCGATGATGACTCTCGGCTTCGGCATGATCCTCTACGAGGTCGTTCGAGAGTGGAACGCGGTCACAGGCGGCGTCACGGGTCTTAGCGGCATCGCGTCGCCGACGCTGCGCAACCTGAACCTGTTCGACGTGAGCATTGGCGAGGTCGGCTACTTCCGGCTCGTCCTGATCGTCACGGCGATCGTGCTCTGGCTGCTGCGCAACTTCATCACCGGACCGTACGGCCGGGCCTTCTTCGCAATCCATGTCTCGGAGATCGCGGCTGGTAGTTTGGGCATTCCACGCGCCGGCACAAAGCGGCAGGCCTACACGCTGAGTGCCGCGATGATCGGCCTCGCGGGCGGCTTCTACGCCCACCTGGTCGGCTACCTGGGCCCAGAAACCTTCGGCCTCAACCGCTCGGTGGAAGCGCTGGTGATGGCGATCGTTGGCGGCCTCGGCACGCTCTCCGGTCCGGTGCTGGGCGCTGTGCTGTTCACCTACCTGCCGGACAAGTTGCAATTCTTCGCCGACTACCAGTTCATGGTCTACGGCCTGATCCTGCTCGGTTCGTTTCTGGTTCTGCCGCGCGGCCTGGCGGGCCTGTTTCTGCCACGAACCGCGTTTATCAAGGATTTGCGGCCCGTTCCGGTTGTCGATCCTGAGGTGCCGCCGTCGGGGGTTCGCTGCGAACACGAGGCGGCCTTGCTACGCGCGTGTGACCTCTCGATCAGCTTTCTCGGCCTGCGCGCGCTGGCCGGAGTCTCGCTCGAAGTGCGAGCGGGTCGCATCGTCGGCCTCGTAGGCCCGAACGGTTCAGGCAAGAGCACGCTGGTCAACGTCGTCAGCGGCATCTATCGCGCCGGTGCCGGCCATGTGCTGTTCGAAGGCAACGACATCAGCCGTCTTCCGGAAGACCGCATCGCCCGCCTGGGGATCATTCGCACCTTCCAGGATCCGCGCTTGGTACCCAGCTTCACCGTGCGCGAGAACGTCCTACTCGGCGCCCACCGTCGCTATCGTCAGTCGGCACTGGCGTCCGCGCTTAATCAACCGGACGCCTTGCGCGAGGAACAAGCCATGCTTGGCGCGGCCAACGCCATCATCGATCGGGCGGGTCTGTCGGCCCTAGCCGACTCCGTGGTTCGCGACCTGCCGTATGGCGACCAACGCATGACCGAACTCGCCCGGGCGCTCCTCGCCGAACCTCGGGTGCTGCTGCTTGACGAGCCAGCAGCCGGGCTCTCCGAACCTGAGTGCGCGCGGCTCGGCGAATTGCTTCGCCGCGCCAAGGAGCGGGGCATCGCCGTCGTGCTCATCGAGCATCACATGGAGTTCCTGAACAATCTGGTCGACGAGGTCGTGGTGCTCGATTCGGGCGAGGTCATCTACCAGGGAGATATGGCCGGGATGTACCGCAGTCCAGAGGTCGTCGAGGCCTATCTCGGCCTGCCCACGCGCGGCACCGACCGGCAGCCCGAACCGGGGACGGTCGATGCTTGAATGCAGCAGCTTGGTGGTGCGCTACGGCCCCATCGAGGCGGTGCGCGGCTGCAACATCGCCATCCCGAGCGGCACGATCGCCGCCGTGCTCGGCGCCAATGGAGCCGGGAAGTCGTCGCTCATGAAAGCGATCGCCGGCCTGGTGCCGGTGGCGTCGGGCCGAATCCGCGTCGATGGCGAAGACATCACCGACATGCCACCGCATCTGCGTGCTCGTCGAGGCATCGCCTTCGCGCTTGAGGGTCGCCGGCTGCTGCACCGACTGACTGTGCTCGAGAACCTGCGCGTCGCCTGGGAGTTCCGAGGTCGCGGCGGCGACTTCAAGGCAGCCGCCGATCGCGCGTTCGCCCGCTTCCCGATGCTCGCTGCCCGCAGCGGATTTCAGGCGGGGCTGTTGTCGGGCGGTCAGCAACAGATGCTGATCCTTTCGGCAGCGCTGATTCGCGACCCGCGCTACCTGCTCCTCGACGAGCCCTCACTTGGCCTCGCACCCGTGGTCGTGCAGCAGATATTCGCTGTCATCGCCGCTGTCTGCCGTGATGGCGCGACGACGATCCTTCTCTCGGAGCAGGTCGTCGCCCTTGCCCTGAGCGTTGCCCATCGGGCCTACGTGCTCAAGGGCGGTCGCGTCGTTCGCGAGGGCGGGGCGGCCGCGTTGGCAAGCGATCCTTCCCTGTCGTCCGCCTACCTGGGCGGCTAGACGAATTCACCCGGAGACAAGGTACTGATCATGGAACTGCTGTTGCATCACTACTGGGGTTCGAACTACGCGGAGAAGGCGCGCCTGATCCTCGGCCTGAAGGGCTTGACCTGGGGCTCGGTGATCATTCCCGACATCATGCCCAAGCCCGATCTGGTCGTGTTGACAGGCGGCTACAGCAAGACGCCAGTCCTGCAGATCGGCGCTGACATCTACTGCGACACCAAGCGCATCGCCGACGAGCTCGAGACGCGGTTTCCGCAACCAACGCTGTACCCCGACGGGGCGACCGGCATCGGCCGCGTCGTGCAGTACTGGGCCGACGGCGCGTTCACGCTGGCCGGAGGCAGGTACCTGATGGGTCGTTCGCATGAGCGCTGGCCGGCCGAGTTTCATGCGGACCGGGCCGCGCTCTGGGGCGTGCCGGTCGATCTCGATCGCATGGTTCGCTCGGCCGAGCGCTACCGGCAGCAACTCGCGGCCTATCTCGAGTGGATCGCGATGATGCTGGCCGACGGCCGTCGATTCCTGCACGGTGAAAAGCCCGGACTGGCCGACGTCTCGGTCAGCCACATCCTGTGGTTCCTCGAGACCGGCGGCGAGAAAGCGACCGACATCTTGATCCCCTTCGCTTCGATCCGCGAATGGCTGGCCCGGGTGCGAACGATCGGCCACGGCACGATGCGCGAATCGTCGGCGGCGCAGGCGATCGCCATTGCTCGCGCGGCAACGCCGCAGACGGTCGCGGCCGTCGATCCTGCCAATGTCGAAGGCTTGGCGATAGGCAACACCGTCAGCGTGCGCGCAGAGATAGCCGGTCGCGATCCCGTCATCGGCAGCCTGCTATTGCTCTCGGGCCAGCACGTTGCGGTCGCGATCGAAAACGAGACGGTCGGCCGTGTCGTCGTGCATTTCCCGCGCGTCGGCTACGTCGTCGGTTGCGCCTGAGCGGGATAAACGGAGCATCGAGATGGACATTCCGCCCAAATCTCAGTGGACTTTTCCGGCGATCGTCCGGATGCAGGCGGAGCGCCACGATCAGGCGCTGCTCTGCAGCTTCGACGACGGTCAGTCGTTGACCTTTCGCGACTTCGACGAGCAGACCGATCGTCTCGCATCCGCCTTCGCTGCGCTCGGCGTCGGGCCGGGCGACCGGGTGATGGCTATGCTGCGCAACGGCCGTGAGTTCCTGGTTGCGCTGGTTGCGACGCACAAGCGCGGCGCGATCTTCGTTCCGGTCAATACGGAATTGCGAGGCGCGTTCCTCGAACACCAGGTACGCAATACAGAGCCGCGGCTTGTCATTGTCGAAGAGGACCTCCGCAGCTCGTTCGACGAAGTCGACACGGCGAGCGTCGGCATCACGGTGGCCGTTGGCCAGCTTCAAGCGCTGCCCAACACGAGCCTCAAGGTCTTCGAGGCCTTGTGCGAAACGCCTGCGCGCGAGGCCGATCGCGTCGAGGTGACGCCCTACGACGCCGGCATGATCATCTTCACGTCGGGAACAACGGGGCCGGCCAAGGGCGTGCTGATGCCGCACGCGCATTGCTTTTTCTATGCGCTGAGCGCGGCCCGGGCCACCGGTCTCACCGCGGACGACCGCATGTTCATCTCGATGCCGATGTTCCACGGCACGGCCCTGCTGCTTCAGTTCTATTCGGCCCTCCTGGCCGGTATCCCATCCTTCGTCGTTAAGCGCTTTTCGGCGTCCACTTGGCTCGACGAGATTCGCGCTTGCGGGGCGACCGTGACCTATGCGGTCGGCGTCATGCCCGAGTTCATTTTCAAGCAGCCGCCGCGCCCCGACGATGCCGATAACCCGCTGCGCCTGTCGTGGTCGGTGCCGGTCTCCGACAGCTGGGCCCCGGCCTTCGAGAAACGCTTTGGCATGCGCATCTTGCAGGGCTACGGCATGACCGAATTCAGCGTCCCGGTCTGGGGTGATCTTGCCGACCCCGTGCGTTCAGGCTGCGCCGGCCGCGTCGTCGACGATTTCTTCGAGGTCCGGATCGTTGACCCCGAAACCGACGAGGCCCTTGGCGTCGACAAGATCGGCGAGATCATTGTCCGCCCGAAGGAGCCAGGCGTCTTTATGGCGGGCTACTGGCGCATGCCGGAGCGTACCGTCGAAGCTTGGCGCAACCTCTGGTTTCACTCCGGCGACGCCGGCTACTTCGACAGCGAAGGTAGGCTCTTCTACGTCGATCGCATCAAGGACCGCATCCGTCGCCGCGGCGAGAACATCTCGGCCTTCGAGATCGAGGAGGTGATCAACTCCCATGCCGAAGTCGAGCAAAGCGCCGTCGTGGGCGTTCGCACAGCTGACGCGGGGGGCGAGGACGAGATCATGGCCTTCGTGGTCGCGAAAGGGTCGGCGAAGGATGCGCAGACTCTTCTTTCTTGGTGCGAACCCCGCATGCCGCGCTTCGCGCTGCCGCGCTTCGTCGAGTACGTCGCCGAGATTGATCGAACCGCCAGTGGCAAGGTGCGGAAGCAAGCATTGCGTGATCGTGGTCCCGGGCCAGGCACATTCGACCGCGGCACCGGCAGGAAGGCGCCGCGATGATCACCCTTTACACCGCGGCCACGCCGAACGGCTGGAAGGCGTCGGTCGTTCTCGAGGAGCTCGGCCTGCCGTACGAGGTGAAGGCGCTAGACCTGACCCAGAACGAGCAGAAGGCGCCGGAGTACGTGGCCCTCAACCCGAACGGACGCATCCCGACGATCGTCGATCACGACGAGGGCGACTTCGCTGTCTTCGAGTCGGGAGCCATCCTGGTCTACCTGGCCGAGAAGACTGGCGGACTGCTTCCGGCGTCGGCCAAGGAGCGCTCGGTGGTCATGCAGTGGTTGATGTTCCAGATGTCCGCGATCGGGCCGATGATGGGCCAGGCGAACGTGTTCCTGCGCTACATGCCGGAGAAGCTGAAACCAGCTATCGACCGCTACCAGAATGAGTGTCGACGACTCTTCGAGGTTATGGATCGTCGGCTGGCCACGGTCGAGTACCTGGCCGGCGACTATTCGATCGCCGACATCGCCAACTGGTGCTGGGTGCGGACCCATCGCTGGTCAGGGCTTGAGATCGATGCTCACCCCCACCTCGTGCGTTGGCGCGATGCGATCGAGGCGCGCCCGGCGGCCCAGCGGGGCGTCCGGATTCCGCGCCATGTTCCGGCCCTGGTCGAGGGCACCCGCTCCGAGCAGGCGGAGCGCCTCGCGCGCTCGGCCGGCAGTATCCTCATGCGATGAGAAGAGGGCAGCGATGAGCGAAGAAGTCTTTGTCGTCGGCGTTGGCATGACGAAATTCGGCAAGTGGCCGGATCGCTCGGTGAAGGATCTGAGCCGGGAGGCCGTCGAAGCGGCACTTGCCGACGCAGGCTGTGTTGCCGGCGAGATCGAAGCGGCGTTCTTCTCGACTGCGGCACAAGGCGCCTTCGACGGGCAGTTCATGATCCCTGGCCAGCTCGCCTTGCGCCCGCTCGGTCTGGGCGGCATCCCGGTCGTCAATGTCGAGAACGCCTGCGCCAGCGCCAGCACGGCCTTCTATCTAGCTTGCATGCAGCTGCGTGCCGGCGAAGCCGAGATCGCGATCGCTGTGGGGGCCGAGAAGATGCACGCCAGCGACCCTGAGCTGGCTTTCACGGCGCTCAATGGCGCATGGGACGTCGCGCAGATCGACTGCACCCTGGCGGGGCTGGCGCAACTGCGCGGCGACATGCATGCGCCCCCGGGACAGGAGCCACCCAAGAGCGTGTTCATGGAGATCTACGCCGCCCTTGCAGCCCAGCACATGCGGCTCTACGGCTCGACGCCTCGCCAGTTCGCGGCCGTTGCCGCCAAGAACCATGGCCACTCGGTGCACAACGAACGCGCTCAGTTCCGGCGCGCATTCACGATCGACGAGGTCCTCGCTGGCCGGCCAGTCGCCTGGCCGTTGACGGTGCCGATGTGCGCTCCGATCAGCGACGGCGCGGCCGCGGCAGTGTTGTGCCGGCGATCGGCGCTTCATCGCTTTCGCTCCAGCCGCTCCGTCATGGTCAGGGCTTGCATTCTCGCCAGCGGTAGCGATCGCCTGCCGGACGCCGTGGATCGCCACTTGACGCGCCTGGCGGCCAAGCGCGCCTACGAGCGGGCCGGCGTCGCACCGACGGATATCTCGGTCGCGGAAGTCCACGATGCGACCGCTGTCGGCGAAGTGATACAGATCGAAAACCTTGGTCTGTGCGAGGAGGGGCTCGGAGGCACCGCGGCCGAGCGAGGCGAGACGCAGCTGGGCGGTCGAATTCCTGTGAATCCGTCAGGCGGGCTCGAATGCAAGGGTCATCCGATAGGCGCGACGGGGCTGGGGCAGATCTTCGAGCTAGTGTCGCAACTGCGCGGCGAATGTGGGCCGCGCCAGGTCGAAGGTGCTCGACTCGGAATTGCGGAGAACGGCGGCGGCTTCCAGGGCCTGGAAGAGGCCGCTGCATGCGTGACAGTTCTCCAGCGAGTCGCAGCGTAGTGCAGCAGAGCGCCGCTCACGGCGAGTTTCTGAAGCGCGTGATGTCCCCAGCGACGAAAGCGTCGAGAGTGAACCAAACCGTGGGAGGCGCCCAAGGGCGGGAAGAGCCCACAGCGGGCGGCTCCCACGGTTTGGTTCACTCTCATTGACAGGATCGTCACCCGCTCGCATGTGATCGCCTGGCGTGATGACCTCGTCCGCCGTGCCGTCTGGGATCGCGCCCCACTGGCGTTGCAAGTACATGTTGCGGGTATAAGGTACGGTCCCTATCTTCAAGACCTGTAAGCGACAAATCTGCCCGGTAGAGGTGGCCGTGCGCTGACACACGTCTAAGACCAATCACGGCTGCGGCCGCAAGGAGACATCATGAGATTTCAGAAATACTCCCGAAGGATCGCTGTCGCAACGTTCACGCTTGTCACCATGCTCGCCTCGGCCAATGCACAGACACCTGCGCCGGCACGGCCTCTGAAGAGTCTGACCGTAGGGATCGGGACGTGTGTCGCCTGTACGATGCAGCAGGCTTTCCGCTACTACGACGAAAAGCACCAGATCATCCAGAAGGCAGGGCGCGAACTTGGCTACGACCTGAAAGTGCGCTGGCTGGAGTTCCCGACGGCACCAGAAGAACTCGCTGCGTTCCAATCGGGCGACGTGCAGATCGGGTTTCTCGCGACGTTTCCGCTCGCCGCCCAACTGAAGCGCGGTGAACCGTTCCGCATACTCACCAACAACCTCGGGTACTACCCGTGGCTCTTGATGGTCAAGAAGGGCAGCGGCATTACAAAGCTCGAGGACCTCCGCGGGAAATCCGTCGGGCTTGCCCTCGGCAGCACTGCACAGTTCGCGTTCCAGAATTTCGTGTATGCCGAAACGGGCAAGACAGTGCACGAGGCCGGCATCAGCCTGGTGAGCCAGCCGATCCCGTTGCCGACTATGCCGCGCGGGCTCGCGGCCTACGTGAATTTCTCGCCGGCGACTCTTGCTGCGACGGAGAATCCGAATTCCGACATCGAGCCGCTCTTCCAACTCGCTGCGCCACCCCAGACCGGCCCAGCCTACTCGGGTCCGCTCGGCAAGGGCGGCGGAAAGGCTCTGCCTTCAGCGCAGAAAAGCCCTTGGGCGCCTGAAGGTTTCGTGGCGCTGCGCAACTTTTTCGTGACTCGTGATCCGTTCCTGAAGGAGCACCCCGATGCTGTCAAAGCGTTTGTCATCGCCCACCAGCAAGCCATCCGCGCGCTGAGCGCGATGACACCGACCCAGGTGGCGGAGCTGTACCCCAAAGAGACCTGGACCGTGATGCCGCGTAAGGCCTATGAAGACAGGGCGATCGCGACCGACCTGCTCTATAAACACCGCGACTGGGTCTGGCCGGGAGAGGATTCGGTCAAAATCCTGCTCGGCGAATCTCAGCAGATGGTCGATATCGGGGTGTTGAAAGAGCCGCTGAGTGTCAAGGAAGTGCAAGCTGCATTCAGCGCGATGCCGATCCTGAAGTCCGCGTACGAAGCGACCGGCAAGTACCCCGATACGAAGACCTTTACGGACTCGAAGGCAGCCGACATGCGCGGCAAGCCCGTGTGGGAACTGGACTTCTCTGCTTATGAGAAGTTTAACGTACGGGCCGGTGCGCGCTGAGTCGATGTCGATGGCGCAATCGAATGCCGCCATTGCGCGCGAGGAAGCGCGGGCGCAGGCGCGGCGCTCGGCGGGATTCGAGATTGCTCTCTCGGTGGGCTTTTACGCGGCGATGCTCCTCGTGTGGGAGCTCCTCGCGCGCGGCTTCGAGCCGGATCTCGCGGTGACCAAGATCGCCGTAACTGTCTGGACGTTTTACCCGGGCGAGGAATTCCTCGGTTCGCTTGCATCGACGCTGCGCCGAATTGGGATCGGCTACGGCATTGCAGCGGCGGCGGGTATCGCGATCGGTGCGGTGCTCGGGCTGAATCGCTGGCTTAACGAAATTTTCGATCCATTCTGGTCGCTGCTGCGACCCATAGCCCCGCTCGCCTGGGTTCCGATCGTGATCGTGTGGCTCGGCATCGGCGAGCAGGCCGCAATCTTCGTGATCGCTTTCACTGTGTTCTTTCCGATCATGCTGGGCACCGTGCAGGGCATTCGCGATGCGGTGCCCATCCACCGCGAGGCCGCGCTCACGCTGGGCGCGAGGCCGTGGAACATCG